>NZ_JBBEOG010000003.1:0-300000 GCF_037860835.1 Aquipuribacter nitratireducens
GCGTCGGATCCAGGTCGTCGAACATGTGTACGAGGATACCGGCGGGCACCGACACCCGCCAGGCCCTGTCACAACCCTGTGGACAGCGCCTCAGCTCGCGGGCTCGAACCTCATGGAGATCGAGTTGATGCAGTACCGCAGGTCCGTCGGGGTGTCGTAGCCCTCGCCCTCGAAGACGTGCCCGAGGTGCGACCCGCACGCGGCGCAGCGCACCTCGGTGCGGACCATGCCGAGGGTCGTGTCGCGGATCTCCTCGATGCGGTCCCCGGCGAGCGGGGAGAAGAACGACGGCCAGCCGCAGTGGCTCTCGAACTTCTGGTCGCTGCGGAACAGCTCCGTGCCGCACGCGCGGCAGGAGTAGACGCCGACGTCGTGGTTGTCCGTGTACTCGCCCGTGAAGGCGCGCTCGGTGCCGGCGCGGCGGAGCACCTGGTACTCCTGCGGGGTCAGCCGGTCCCGCCACTCCTCGTCGGTCCGCCCCTTGGGGTAGACCCGCGGGACGTCCGACGTCCCGGTCGTCTCGTGCGTGCTGCGTCCCTGACCCACCATGCAAACCCCTTCTCCGGACCGGGCCGCCCGCGCGTCGCAGGCGCGCCACCGGCGTCCTCGACGGCACCAACGTACCCCCGGGGTGCCCTGTTCCGGCAGGGCCCGCCTGGGAGGATGACGCCGTGACGCGACGCCACCCCGACACCGAGCACGAGACGAGCCGCCCCCGCCGCTGGCTGGCGCCCCTGGTGGCCACGGGGACGGCGATCACCACGGGCCTCCTCGTCTCCGGTCTCGTGAGCGCGCTCGCCGCGTACTTCGTCCGCCGCGTCCTCACCCCGGAGCGGCTCAAGCCGGACGACACGGAGGTGCTCAGCGTCGGCCCCGGGACGGTGACGATCCGTGCGACGGACGAGACCGTCGCCCGCGGCCGCTTCGGGCTGCGCCTGGCCGGCGGCACGAGCCACGCGCGCCTCGGGGAGGTGCTCCGGGCCGACGGGCCGACCGTCACGCGCGAGCTCGTCGACGTCGACGGGCCGATGAAGGTCGGTCCCGCGCGGTGGAACCCGTACTACCTCGCGGGCGAGCCGACCCGCGCGCTCGGCCTCCCGCACGAGGACGTCGTCCTCGAGGGCGACGTGGGGCCGCTGCCCGCGTGGGTCGTGCCGCCGTCGGAGGACGTGCCGACGGCGGACGTGTGGGCCGTGCTGGTCCACGGTCGCGGCGCCACGCGCGAGGAGTGCCTGCGCGCCCTGCCGGTCCTCCACCGGCTCGGTGTCACCGCCGTGGTCCCGTCCTACCGGAACGACGCGGACGCGCCTGCGCTGCCCGGCGGGCGCTACCACCTCGGCGACACCGAGTGGGCCGACGTCGAGCACGCGATCCGGCTTGCGCTGCGCCGGGGCGCGAAGGGCGTCGTGCTGTTCGGCTGGTCAATGGGCGGCGCGATCGTCCTGCAGCTGCTGTCCCGCTCGCGCCTGCAGCACGTGGTGCGCGGCGCCGTGCTCGACGCGCCCGTCGTGTCGTGGGCGGACGTCCTCGACCACCAGGCGCGGGTCAACCGCATCCCCGTCTGGGTCGCCCGGCTCGGGCTCGAGCTGCTGAGCGGACGCCAGGCCGACCGGCTCTTCGGCGTCGAGGGCCCGGTCGAGCTCGAGCGTTTCGACTGGGTCGCGCGGGCCAACGAGCTTCGTCACCGGATGCTCGTCGTGCACTCCGACGACGACGAGTTCGTCCCGTCGGGACCGAGCCGCGCCCTCGCGCAGGCCCGGCCCGACCTGGTCCGGCTCGTGTCGTTCCGAGGTGCGCGGCACTGCCAGGAGTGGAACGTCGACCCCGCCCGGTGGGAGCGCGAGGTCGCCTCCTGGCTGAGAGAGGTTCTCGGCGTCGGCCGCTGAGCCGCCCCGCTGAGCCGCCCCGCTGAGCCGCTCAGCCCCGGTCGCGGACCCAGCGGGCCAGGAGCGACGACTCCGCGTGCAGCAGGTGCGCGAGCACCATCCCGCGCGGCTCGGGCAGGTCCCCCGTCACGACGCGTGAGGCGTCCGAGGCGACGAGCGCCGGGCTCGTCGTGAGGCACAGCTCGTCGAGCAGGTCCGCAGCCGCCAGCGCCCCCAGCAGCGCCGGCCCGCCCTCGCACAGGACCCGGGTGAGCCCGCGCTCGGCGAGCGCGGACACGGCCATGGCGAGGTCGGCCCCGCCGCGGTCGACGTGGCCCGCGAGCACGACCGCGTCCTCCCCGGCGGCCGCCCGCGCCCGGTCGAGCGCCTCGCGGTCGCCGTCGGGCATGACGACGAGCGCGCGACCCGGCTCGTCGAACATGCCCCGACCGGTCTCGACGCGTCCCGATCGCGTGACCTGCGCGACGACGGCCGCGGGACGCCGGCCCGCGGCCGCCCTCCCGGCCGCGGCCCACTCCTGAGGCGAGGCGGGCCCGTAGCCCTCCGCGCGAGCCGTGCCGGCGCCGACGAGGACGACGTCGGCGAGACCGCGCAGCACCCGGAACACCGCCTTGTCGACGCTGCTGCTGATGCCGCCGGAGCGGCCCTCGCCGTCGGTCGCGGCGCCGTCGAGGCTCGCCACCATGTTCGCGCGGACCCACGGCCGGTCCGGGTAGGCGTAGAGGTCGGCGAGGGCGGCCGTGTCGGAGCGACCCAGCCGCCGCGGCGCCCCGTCTCCGACGAGCAGGTCGAGGTCGTCCTCAGACACCCGCCTTCTCCCGGACCTGGCGCTGGATGCGGTGGAGCATCCCCGACATGCCGCGCAGCCGCAGGGGGCTCACGGCGCGGTCGAGGCCGAGCCGGCCCGGTACGTCGTCGGGGACCGCGAGGACACCGGCGGCGTCGAGGCCGCGCATGCCCTCGGCGAGGATGCCGGCGAAGCCACGCGTCGTCGGCGCCTCCTTCGGGGCGCTGAGGTGCACGTGCACTGCCGCCTCGGCGCCGCTGCCGTCGACGTCGACGTGGACGAAGACCGGCGACTGGCACTCGGGGACGGGTTCGAGCAGCTCCGGGTGCTGCCGGAGGTGCTCCGGCAGCTCGGGCAGGCCGTTGGCGAAGTCGAGGAGGAGCTCCAGGCGCTCGCGCTCCTCGAGCGCCTGGAACTCCTCGACGACGGCGTCGAAGCCCCCGGGCAGGGACCCCGTCACACGGACCCCGGCTCGTCGCCCTTGACGATCGGGACGCGCACGGCGTTGCCCCACTCGGTCCACGACCCGTCGTAGTTGCGGACCTTGGGGAAGCCGAGCAGGTGGGTGAGGACGAACCACGAGTGGCTCGAGCGCTCCCCGATCCGGCAGTACGCGATGACGTCGTCGTCCGGGGAGAGGCCCTTCTCCTGCTGGTAGATCGCCTCGAGCTCCTCACGGGCCTTGAAGCCGCCGTCGTCGGCGACCGCCCGGGCCCACGGCACCGACTGCGCGCCCGGGATGTGGCCGCCGCGCAGCGCGCCCTCCTCGGGGTAGGCCGGCATGTGGGTGCGGGCGCCGGTGTACTCCTCGGGGGAGCGGACGTCGACCATCGGCTTGCCGAGATGGCCCTTGACGTCGTCCATGAACGCGCGGATGTCCTCGTCGCGACGCTCGACGACCGGGTAGTCGACGTCCTTCGGCTGCGCGGGATCCGTCGTCCACGCCCGGCCCTCGGCCTCCCACTTCGCGCGACCGCCGTCGAGGAGACGGACGTCCTCGTGACCGAACAGGCTGAACACCCACAGGGCGTACGCGGCCCACCAGTTGTTCTTGTCGCCGTAGATGACGACCGTGTCGTCGCGGGCGATGCCCTTGGCACGCATGAGGGCGGCGAAGCCCTCGCCGTCGACGTAGTCGCGGGTGACGGGGTCGTTGAGCTCGGTGTGCCAGTCGATCTTCACCGCGCCCTCGATGTGGCCGGTGTCGTACAGCAGGACGTCCTCGCTCGACTCCACGACGACGAGGCCGGGGGAGCCGAGCCGGTCCGCGAGCCAGCCGGTCGTGACGAGGCGCTCGGGGTGGGCGTAGGCGGCGAGCTTCGGGTCGGTGTCGTGCTCCACGGGCACGGTGGCCTCCTAGGTCGGTCGGGTGGGCGGTGCGCCGTACGGCGGTACAGCCTGCCAACACGCGCGTCGGCGCGCCCCTTCCCCTCCCACGCGCCGGACGACACGATGCCTCCCGTGGCGCTGCAGCTGGACGACCGGTGGGTGTGGGACAGCTGGGTGGCGGACGACGGCGAGGCGTACCACCTCTTCTACCTGCAGGCCCCGCGGGCGCTCGGTGACCCGGGCCGCCGGCACACGGCCGCGACCATCGGCCACGCCCGCTCGACGGACCTCGTCTCGTGGGAGGTGCTCCCCGACGCCCTCGGCCCACGGGCCGGCGGCTGGGACGACGTCGCGCTGTGGACGGGTTCGACGGTCCGCGGCGACGACGGGGTGTGGCGGCTGTACTACACGGCGATCTCCTCGCGCGGGTACGGCCTCAGGGACCAGCGCGTCGGGCTCGCGGAGTCCGACGACCTCGTGACGTGGCGGCGGGTCGGTGACGCGCCGGTGGTCGACATCGACACCCGCTGGTACCGCACGATCGACGAGCACGAGACCGCGAGCGAGACGTGGCGGGACCCGTTCGTGTTCCGCGACCCGGACGGCGACGGCTGGCACATGCTCGTGACGGCACGAGCCCGCGGCGGACGGCGCAACGACGACGGCGTCGTCGCCCACGCCCGCAGCGCGGACATGCGGACGTGGGAGGTGGGCCCGCCGCTGTCGGCGCCGGGCACGGGCTTCGGCCAGCTCGAGGTGCTCCAGGTCCACGTCGTCGACGGGACGCCGGTCCTCGTCTTCACGTGCCACCCGCAGGAGATGACGCAGGAGCGCATCGAGCGGTCCGGCCGCTACTGCACGTGGTCGCTCACGGGGCCGTCCGTCCTCGGTCCGTGGGACGTGGACGCCGCCGTGCCGCTCCACGCCGAGCCCCACCTGTTCGCCGCCCCGCTCGTGCGGCGGCGCGACGGCTCGTGGGCGTTCGTGGGGTTCCGCAACACCGAGCCGGAGGGCGTCCACGCCTTCGACATCGTCGACCCGCTGCCCGTCGGCCTGCGCGACGGAGCGCTGCAGGTGCTCCCGTAGCCTGGGCGGTCGTGAACGGGCAGGCGGAGCGGCTCGTCGACCGCCGTCCGGCGCTCGACCGCGGCCGGCTGCTCGACGACCTCGTGCCGCCGCCCCGCTTCGCCGGCGCGCGCTTCGACACGTACGTGCCGGACCCGGCCGAGCCGAGCCAGGCGGCGGCCCGGTCCCGCCTCGAGGCGTTCGCCGCCTCGACGGGCGCCACCGGGGCACGGGGCGGACGTCTCGCGCGCCTCCTGGGCCGGCGCACCGACGACGCCACGCCTCGCGGCGTCTACCTCGACGGAGGCTTCGGCGTCGGCAAGACCCACCTGCTCGCCGCCACCTGGCACGCGGCGGCGGGCCGCCGGCACTACGGCACGTTCGTCGAGTACACGAACCTCGCGGGGGCACTGGGCTTCCGCGGCGCCGTCGACGCCCTCGCGGGCGCCGACCTCGTGTGCGTCGACGAGTTCGAGCTCGACGACCCCGGTGACACCGTGCTCATGGCGCGGCTCATGCGGGAGCTCGCGGACTCCGGGACGCGGCTGGCGGCGACGTCGAACACGCTGCCCGACGCCCTCGGCGCGGGCCGCTTCGCGGCCGAGGACTTCCTCCGCGAGATCCAGGCGCTGGGCCGGCTGTTCGAGGTCGCGACGGTCGACGGGGAGGACTACCGGCACCGGGGCGCGCCCCAGGCACCCGGTCCCGCCGACGAGGCCGAGCTCGACGCCCTCGCCGCCCGCCCGGGTGCCGTCGTCGACGACTTCCCGGCGCTGTGCGACCACCTCGCCGACGTCCACCCCAGCCGGTACGGGGCGATGCTCGACGGGGTGGCCGCGGTCGGCTGGCGCGACGTGCGCCCGGTGCCGGACCAGAACGTCGCCCTGCGCCTCGTCGTCCTCGCCGACAGGCTCTACGACCGTTCCCTGCCGCTCGTCGCCGGGGGTCGCCCGCTGACGGACCTGTTCACGACCGAGATGCTGCGCGGCGGGTACCGCAAGAAGTACCTGCGCGCGCTCAGCCGCCTCACGGCCCTCGCGCGGGAGGCGAGCCCCGCCGAGCGCTGACCGGCCGCGGTTTGCCCTCGCGCTCACCGGGAACCTCTCGAGGACGGCCTATCCGAGGAGGAGCCATGGGCAGGCACGAGAAGGAACACGGCCACCACGACGAGAACCTGACACCCGAGGAACGCGAGCGCGAGAACGAGCTCCACGGCACCGCCGAGACGCGGTGGCGCGACGACCTGCAGGAGACGACGCCGTCCTCCTACGAGCACGGGACGACCGCGCACACGCCCGGGACGCCGGGCCGCTCCGGACCGAGCGCCGAGACCGGCAGCGCGCGCGCGACGCCCGGCACACCGGGTGCGGGCGGGACGACGGTCGTGGAGGAGGAGGCGGACGGCACCGCGGTCCGGACCTCCGGCGCGGCACTCACGTCCGAGGAGCTCGCCTACGAGCACGGCACGACGGAGCACACACCCGGCGCGCCGGGCGCCGCGACGGTCCGCGACCCCGAGGACGAGGCGAAGTACGAGCACGGGACGACCGAGCACACGCCGGGCGCCCCGGGCGCGTCCAAGCGGCACGACTGACTGCGTCGCCGCCTCAGTACATCCGGACGAGGGCGGCGCCGGGGCCCTGGAGCCGAAGCGTCCGCCCCTCCGTCCAGGTCGGCCCCCAGTGACGCTCCACGCCCCCGGTGCCGTGCAGCGGCACCGGGGTGGCGTCGTCCGCCCGCGCCGCGGCGGCGAGGACGACGACCACCCGCCAGGTCCCGCGGTGGACGACGAGCCACTCGGGGCGTCCGTCGTCGCGCGACTCGTCCGGCGGGCCGACCTCGACATCGACCTCGCCGAGGTCGTCGTCGCGGAGGTCGGGCTCACGGCCCCGCAGCGCGACGAGGTCGCGGGTCCACGCGAGCAGCCCCGCGCGGACGGGCTCGTCGCGCTCGTCCCAACGGAGCACGGAGGCCTCGCGCGTGCCGGGGTCCTGCGGGTCCGGGACGGCGTCGGCGTCCCAGCCGTGCTCGGCGAACTCCCGGCGCCGACCGTCGCGCACCGACTGCGCGAGCGCGGGGTCCTCGTGGTCGGTGAAGAAGCGGAAGGGCGTCGTCGCGCCCCACTCCTCGCCCATGAACAGCATCGGCGTGAAGGGGGCCGTGAGGACGAGCGCGAGGGAGCCCGCGAGCTCGCCGGGGGACAGGGTCTGCGAGGGCCGGTCACCGAGGGCCCGGTTGCCGACCTGGTCGTGGTTCGAGGCGTAGGCGAGGAAGCGGTGCCCCGACGTCCCCGCCGGCACCGGGCTGCCCCACTCGGAGCCCCGGAACGGGGAGTAGCGGCCCGCGTGCCAGAACGCCTCCCGCCAGACCGTGCGGAGGACCTCCCCGGACCCGAAGTCGTCGTAGTAGCCCTGCCGCTCGCCGGTGAGGAGGGCGTGGAGGGCGTGGTGGGCGTCGTCGTCCCACTGGGCCGTCATCCCGAGCCCGCCCTGCGCGGTCGGCGTCACCATGACGGCGTCGTTGAGGTCGGACTCCGCGACCAGCGACAACGGCCGGCGCAGCCCGTCGGCGAGCGCCGCCGTCTCGTCGGCGAGCTGGGCGAGCACGTGGTGGTCGGAGTCGTCGACGAGGGCGTGGACGGCGTCCAGGCGCAGCGCGTCGACGTGGAAGTCGCGGAACCAGCGCAGCGCGTTGTCGCAGATCCAGCGGCGGACCTCCGAGGAGCCGTCGCCGTCGAGGTTGACCGCCTGGCCCCACGGCGTCTCGTGCCTGTCGGTGAAGTACGGCCCGAACACGGAGGTGTAGTTGCCGCTCGGCCCCAGGTGGTTGTAGACGCAGTCGAGGCTGACGGCGAGGCCCCGGGCGTGGGCGGCGTCGACGAAGCGCTGGAGGGCCTCCGGGCCGCCGTACTGGTCGTGGACGGCGAACAGGTGGACCCCGTCGTAGCCCCAGCCCCAGCGCCCCGGTGAGGCGGCGACGGGCATGAGGGCGACGACCTCGACGCCGACGTCGACGAGGTGGTCGAGGCGCCCGACGGCCGCGTCGAGCGTCCCCTCGGGCGTGAACGTGCCGAGGTGGAGCTCGTAGTGCAGCGCGCCGCGGACGTCCCGGCCGCGCCACCCGTCGTCGGACCAGCGGAACCGGGCGGGGTCGTAGAGCCGGCTCGGGCCGTGCACGCCGAACGGCTGCCACGCCGAGCGCGGGTCCGGCACCGGGTCGCCGCCGTCGACGGAGAACAGGTAGTCGCTGCCGTGGCCGGCCGCGCTCACCGCGAGGTGCCACCACCCCCCGTCCGCACGGGTCATCGCGCGGGTCGTGCGGTGCCCGTCGTCGGGGCCCGTCGCCTCCCGCACGAGGACGAGGTCGACGGTGCCGGCGTCCGGCGCCCAGACGGCGAAGGTGTGGCTCATCGGGTTCGACCCTGCCAGAGCCGCTGCGGGGTCGGCACGCCCACGCACACCCTCGTGCGCACCCTCACGCGCGCTCGAGCAGCGCGACGGGCAGCCGGTCGAGGAGCTCCTCGAGCTGCCGCGTGCCGCCGTCGTGCCCGCGCCCGGTGAGGACGTCGGTCCACGTCCCCTCGGGGAGGGCGATCGTGTGGCGACCCCAGCCGCCGAGCCGGTCGAGCTCGCCGGGTCGGCGGGTCGCGACGAGCAGGACGTCGGGCGCCTCCAGCGACCCGCGGGCGAACGCGAGCGCGTTGCCCGTCGACGTCGGCACGGGTGCGTACCCGGCGGCCGGCCCGCGGAAGGCCCCCGGCCGCCGGCGACGCAGCCGGAGGGCGCGGCTGGTGACGAGGAGCTTCTCGTCGTCGAGGTCCCGGGGTGCCCCGCCGCCGTCGAGGTGCGCGAGCCGCGCGGCACGGTCGTCGTAGTCGACGGCGCGCCGGTTGTCGGGGTCGACGAGGGAGCGGTCGACGAGCTCGGTGCCCTGGTAGACGTCGGGCACGCCGGGCAGCAGGAGCTGCAGCGCCTTCTGCGACAGCGTGACGACGCGGGTGTGCGCCGCGATGCCGTCGACGAAGGACGCGACGGCCGCGGCGAGCTGCTCGTCGGCGAGGACGCCGCGGGCGAGGTCGAGGACCGCGGTCTCGTACGCCTCGTCCGGCGTCGTCCACGTCGTGCGGGTCTTGGCCTCGCGGACCGCCTTCGTGAGGTAGCCGGTGAGCCGCTCCTCGTCGATCGGCCAGGTGGCGACGAGCGTCTGCCACAGCAGGAGCTCGGTGCCGCCGTCGACGAGGTCGCCCTGGCGCAGCGGGGCCGCGGCCTCGTGCCAGCTGCGGACCTGCTCGGCCCAGCGCTCCGGGTCCTCGACCGCCGCGAGCAGCCGGGCGCGCGCGTCCTCGCTGCGCTTGGTGTCGTGCGTCGACAGCGTCGTCATGGTCGCGGGCCACGTCGCCGCCGTCCGCTCGGCGAAGGCATGGAGCTCCTCGGGCGACAGGACGGTGCGCGCGGGGTCGCCCCCGACCTCGTTGACGGCGACGAAGCGGTGCCAGCGGTAGAAGGCCGTGTCCTCCACGCCCTTCGCCATGACGGGGCCGCACGTCTGCTGGAACCGCACGACGAGCTCGCGGCGGCGGGCCCGGCCCGCGGTGCCGCCGTCCCCGCCGCCGTCCGCGGCACCGACGAGGTCGCCGCCGAGCACGAGGTCGACGACGAGGTCGACGGTGGCGTGCCGGTCCTCCGGCAGGTGCTCCTTCGCCCGGTGCGCGGCCTCGGACACCACGGCGACGGCCTCCGCGTCGGCGGGCTCGCCGGGCACGACGTAGGCGCGGTAGCGGTCCATCGCGACGAGGAGCTCGACGACGGACTCGTGGAGCCCGCGCCGGGTGTGGTCGCGGAGGTGGACGTCGTCGGCGCAGATGTCGACGAGCAGGTCGACGAGTCGCTGCACCTCGGCGTGGAGGGTGAGCTCGACGACCTCGCGCTTCGAGGCCTCGACGGTCTGGTGGAAGTCGCCGACGCCGAGCCCGCCGCCGAGCTCGGCCTGCAGGAGCGACAGCGGGGCCTCGTACGACGGGTCGAGGAGCACGCCGGTGATGCGGCGGAGCGTGTCGTAGCCGGTGGTGCCGGCGCACGGCCAGTCCTCCGGCAGCCGCTCCTCGCCCTCGAGGATCTTCTCGACCACGACCCACGGCTCGACCGCGCCGCCGCCGGCGCGTTCCCGGGCGGCGCGGGCGGTGTCGCGCAGGCGCCGCAGGTAGCCGCGGGGGTCGGCGAGGCCGTCGGGGTGGTCGATGCGGAAGCCGTCGAGGACGCCCTCGCCGTACAGGTCGAGGAGCACCCGGTGCGTCGCCTCGAAGACATCGGGGTCCTCGACCCGGACGGCGGCGAGGGTGTCGACGTCGAAGAACCGGCGGTAGTTCAGCTCCTCGTCCGCGACCCGCCAGTACGCGAGCCGGTACCACTGGCGGTCGACGAGCTGCGGCAGGGGCAGGTCGGCGGTGCCGTCGCGGACGGGGAGGACGTGGTCGTAGTAGCGGAGGACGGACTCCGTGACCGTCTCCGCGGCGGGCCGGTCGGGGCCGGCGGGGACCTCGGCGGTCTCGACCGAGAGCTCCCCGGCGTCGAGGACGTCCCCGATGCGCGAGCCCAGGACCGGCACGAGCAGGGCCCGTGCGGGCACGGTCCAGTCGACGTCGAGCCAGCGTGCGTAGGGGGAGCCGGGACCGTCGCGGAGCACCGACCACATGACGCGGTTGTGCCACAGCGGGGTCGGCACCGACATGTGGTTGGGGACGACGTCCGCGACGAGCCCGATGCCGCGGGCGTGGAGGGCGTCGGCGAGCGCGCGCAGCCCCGCCTCGCCACCGAGCTCGGTGCTGATGCACGAGTGGTCGACGACGTCGTAGCCGTGGGTGCTGCCGGGCGTCGCCTGCAGGACGGGGGACAGGTAGACGTGGGAGACGCCGAGCCGGTCGACGTGGTCGACGACGGCGAGGGCGTCGGCGAAGCCGAACTCCGGGCGCAGCTGGAGCCGGTACGTGCTGAGGACCTGTCGGTCGGCCCCTGTCACCTGCGGGGCGCTCACCGGCGGTCCTGCTGGTCGGTGCGGAGCACGACGACGGACCGCGACGCGACGTCGCACACCTGGTGCGGGCGCAGCTGCGGCAGGCGGGCGGCGTCCCGCTCGCTCGAGAGACGACGGGACTCCGCGTACCCAGTGGTGTACGAGTGCGTGCGGGGCGGCAGGTGCGAGGGGTCGGAGGTGTCGACGACGACGTGCCAGCGCTTGCCGTACGCCTGGCCGGGCAGCGTGAAGCTGAGGTCGTTGGCGGAGGCGTTGAACAGCATGAGGAAGGAGTCGTCGACGATCCGCTCGCCGCGCGCGTCCGGCTCCTCGATGGCCTCGCCGTTGAGGAAGACCATGACGCTCTGGGCGTAGCCGACGTTCCAGTCCCCGTCGGTCATCCGGGCGCCGTCGAGGCGCAGCCACTCGATGTCGCCGAGGGCGTCGTCGCCGGGGTCGGTGTCGCCGGAGAAGAACCGCCGCCGCCGGAACACCGGGTGGCCGTTGCGCATGGCGACGAGGCGGCGGGTGAACTCCAGGAGGAGCTCCTGCCAGTCGTCGAGCTCCCAGTCCATCCACGTCGTGGGGTTGTCCTGGCAGTAGCCGTTGTTGTTGCCGCCCTGCGAGCGGGCGACCTCGTCGCCGTGCAGCAGCATCGGGACGCCCTGGCTCAGCAGGAGCGTGACGAGGAAGTTGCGGTGCTGCTTCTCGCGCAGCGCGACGACGCCGGGGTCCTGGGTCGGGCCCTCGACGCCGCAGTTCCACGAGCGGTTGTGGCTCTCGCCGTCGTTGCCGCCCTCGCCGTTCTCCTCGTTGTGGCGCTCGTTGTACGACACGAGGTCGCGCATCGTGAAGCCGTCGTGGGCGGTGACGAAGTTGATGCTCGCGATCGGCTTGCGGCCCGAGTGCGCGTAGAGGTCGCTGGAGCCGGTGATGCGGCTCGCGAACTCGCCGAGGGAGCCTGCCTCACCGCGCCAGAAGTCGCGGACGGTGTCGCGGTAGCGACCGTTCCACTCCGTCCACAGCGGGGGGAAGTTGCCGACCTGGTAGCCGCCCTCGCCGATGTCCCACGGCTCGGCGATGAGCTTGGTCTGGCTGATGACCGGGTCCTGCTGGACGAGGTCGAAGAACGCGCTCAGCCGGTCGACCTCGTGGAACTGGCGGGCGAGGGTGGCGGCGAGGTCGAAGCGGAAACCGTCGACGTGCATCTCCATGACCCAGTAGCGCAGGGAGTCCATGATCAGCTGCAGGACGTGCGGGTGCCGCATGAGCAGGCTGTTCCCGGTGCCCGTGGTGTCGTAGTAGAACTTCTTGTCGTCGTCGACGAGGCGGTAGTACGCGCCGTTGTCGAGGCCGCGGAAGGCCAGCGTCGGGCCCTGGTGGTTGCCCTCGGCCGTGTGGTTGTAGACGACGTCGAGGATGACCTCGATGCCGGCCGCGTGGAGGGCCTTCACCATCCCCTTGAACTCCTGCACCTGCTGGCCGCGCTGGCCCGTGGCGGAGTACTCGTTGTGGGGCGCGAAGAAGCCGATCGTGTTGTAGCCCCAGTAGTTGCGCATGCCCCGGTCCTGCAGGTGGCTGTCCTGCACGAACTGGTGCACCGGCATGAGCTCGACGGCGGTGATCCCGAGGTCGAGCAGGTGGTCGATCATGACCGGGTGCGCCATGCCGGCGTACGTGCCGCGGATGGACTCCGGGATGCCGGGGTGCTGCTGCGTCATGCCCTTGACGTGGGCCTCGTAGATCACGGTCTCGTGGTACTGCCGGTGCGGCGGCCGGTCGTTGCCCCAGTCGAAGAACGGGTTGACGACGACGGAGTGCATGGTGTGGAGGCGCGAGTCGAGACGCTGGATCTTGTTCTCGTCCCGGCCGAACCGGTAGCTGAACAGCGACTCGTCGCCGTCCGTCATGCCCTCGATGGCCTTCGCGTACGGGTCCAGCAGCAGCTTGCTCGGGTTGCAGCGCAGGCCCCGGTGCGGCTCGTAGGGCCCGTGCACGCGGAAGCCGTAGCGCTGTCCCGGCTGCACGCCCGGCAGGTAGCAGTGCCACACGAAGCCGTCGGCCTCCGGCATCGCGATGCGCTCCCGTTCCCGGCGGGCGTCGTCGAGCAGGCAGAGCTCGACCTTCGTCGCGACCTCGCTGAAGACGGCGAAGTTGGTTCCGGTGCCGTCGTAGGTGGCGCCCAGCGGGTACGGGGATCCGGGCCACACGTCCATGAACACGTCCTTCCCCCGCACCGGGGAGGGCGCGGGATGCCCAGTCAACACGGTCCGGCGCCCTGCCGCTCCCGGGCGCGCGGGCCGGCGCGCCCGGCGCAGGTCAGGTGGCGCCGAGCGCCCGGTCGAGCACGACGGCGGTCTGCCGGACGCCGAGCGGCGCGGTCCCGAGGCCGCGGGTGCCGGGGCTCTCGAGGCGCCCGCCGAGCCAGGCCTCGGTGACGGCGTCGGGGGCGTGGCGGGCGACGAGGGACGCCTGCAGGGCCAGCGCCATCCGCTCGACGAGCCAGCGCGCAGCGGCCTCGACAGCCGCCGGGTCCTGCTGCGCCTCGCTGGCCGCGGTGCGGAGGAGGTCGGCGAGGGCGTCGAGGCCGGCGTCGAGGCGCGGGCTGTGCCCCCGGGCGGTGTCGCACTCGCCGATGAAGGCCGCGACGGCGTCCGGGTCGCCGGCGACGACGCGGACGACGTCGACGGCGAGCCCGTTGGCGGTCGCCCCGGCGAGGACGGCGCCCGCGTCGCGGTGGAGGCGGGCGAGGACGCCGGTCTCGTCCCACGCGGCGGCGCCGGCGAGCTCGAGCGCCTCGAGGGTGACCTGCGGGGCGCGGCGCGACAGCCACGACGCCGCGACCGGCCCGGCGAGGCGGAGCAGGGCGGCGTCGGCCTCGGTGCCGTCGGTGGCGGCGGCGAGGCGGAGCGCGAGGAGCGTCGCGGCCTCGGACTCCACCGCGAGGTCGGCGAGGACGGTGCGGAGCAGGGGAGCGGTGTCGAGGGGGCCGCCGGGGCGGGCGCTGCGCCGTGCGTGGTGTCCGGCGCGCCACAGGGCGGCGCGGACGGCCGCCGCAGCGAGGACGGTCCCGTCGAGGTGCTGCGTCGCGGCGACGCGGGCGAGTGCTTCGCCGCCCGGGGCGTTCTCGTCGTCGAGGCGGACCGCCCACGCGTCGTCGAGCTCGACGTCGCCGACGACCCAGGCGCGACGGGCGCGGCCGTGTCGCAGCCGCAGCAGCCGCAGGCCGTCGTCCCCCGTCCCCGGGAGCGAGCGGGGCACGAGGAACGTGCCGGGACCGTCGTCCGTGGCGGCGGACACGACGAGGACGTCGGCGTCGGCGTTGCCGACGAACCACTTGCGCCCGGACAGCCGCCACGTGGGGCCGCCGTCGAGGGGCCCTCCGAGCTCGGTGACCGCCCTGGTGGTCGCGGCCCGGGTGTCGCTGCCGCCCTGCTCGCTGAGCGCCAGCCCGGCGGAGGTCGCGCGTGCTGCCGACCCGCGCCGGGACGTCACGTCGACCCGGCGGCTCGCGAGGCGCGGCAGCCACGACGCGGCGGCGGGACCACCGACGACCGCCGCGGTGGCCGCGTGGTGCGTCGCCGCCTGCGCGGCGGCCGATCCGCTCACCTGCGCCCACAGCAGCAGGGACGCGGCGCGTTCGAGGTGGGCGTGCGGCTCCCCGGAGGCCCACGGCCGCCCGGTGAGCCCGGCCTGGGCCCCGTCGCGGAGCAGGGCGCGCCAGCCGGGGTGGTGGACGACGCGGTCGACGCGCTCGCCCGCGTCGTCGTACGCGTCGAGGCGCGCGGGGGAGCGCTCGACCTCGGCGGCGAGCTCACGGGTGGCGCGTGCCCCGCAGTGCCGACCCAGCTCGTGGAGCCCGGGGAGGGCCTCCTCGCCGCCGTACGTCCGGACGGCGTCGCGCAGGGCGGGGTCGGCCGCGGCGAGGTCGAGGTCGCCCGGGTCCGGTGCGCTGCCGCGAGCGGCCGTCCGCCCGCGCGACGCCGCAGCCGCCCGCAGGTCGATGACCTGGTCGCCGTGCCGGTCACCCGAGCGCTCCCGGCGGGTGCGCCGTTCGGGCGGCACGGCCATGCGGCACCTCCGACCGTCGCTGCTGCTCGGCGCGCCGGGCCAGCAGGGAGCGCGCGAGGTTGCCAGGGGACGACGGCACAGTAGACGACGGGCGCCGCGGGCAGCGCGTCGGACCGTCCTCCCTGCCACCCGCCTCGATCGCGGGCGGGGCGATGGTGGGTCAGGCGCGCTGCCAAGCGGCGATGGCACGGTGGACGTAGGCCGAGACGCACGCCTCGAGGTCCGTCGACGGGTCGAGGAGCCACTGCAGCCCGATGCCGTCCAGGGTCGCGGTGAGCAGCCGCACCTCGGTCTGGATGTCGGCGTCGGTCATGGGCGCCACATCCCCGGCGTCGACGGCGGATCGGAGGTGACCGGCGAGGGTGGCGAGGTTGCGGGTGTAGCGCTGCGCGATGAAGGCGTGCGCGGGGTGGGTGGGGGCGGACGCCTCGGCCGCGATCGTGGTGAAGAGCTCGAGCAGGCCGCGGTTGTGACGGTGGGCGGCCATGACGGCGGGCAGGCGCCGGAAGTAGGCGAGCCCGTCGACGTCGGCGAGACCGGCCTGGACCGTGCGCCTGTCCCACTCCGCGAGGACGGCGACGAGGAGGTTCTCCTTGCTGCCGAAGTGTTTGATCAGGGTCGAGTGGGACACGCCGGCCCGGTCGGCGATGTCCCGGATGGAGCCTCCGGCGTAGCCGAGCTCGGCGAAGACCCCGACCGCGACGTCGATCAGCTGTTCACGCCGCCGACGTCCTGTGCGGTACGGGCCCCTCGTGCTCACGCGGGAATCGTCGCACGCTCCTTGCAGAAATGGAACCGAACGGTTACTTTTGACGGGTTGGTCACCACGACGGAAAGGGCTCGCCATGAGGTACTCGGTGCTGGGTCCCAGCGGGATGCGGGTGTCGAAGGTGTGCCTGGGCACCGCCACGTTCGGGGTGGCGCCGACCGCGGAGGACGCCGACGGTGTCGTCGGGTCGGCCCTGGAGCTGGGGGTGAACTTCTTCGACACCGCGAACGTCTACGGCTCCACGCCGACCTTCGACCGGCCCGGCGCGCCTCCCGCGTCGCAGCGTGAGTCCGCCGAGGAGATCCTCGGCCGCGCCCTCGAGGGTCACCGTGACGCCGTGGTGCTCGCCACGAAGTGCGGCGAGCGGCGCTTCGACCCCGACGCCGGCCTGTCCCGCCGCTATATCGTCGGCCAGGTCGAGCAGAGCCTGCGCCGGCTGCGCACCGACCGCATCGACGTGTACTACGCCCACTTCCCCGACCCGGACACCCCGCTCGAGCAGACCCTCGCGGTGTACGACGACCTCATCCGGCAGGGCAAGCTCCGCCACGTCGCCCTGTCCAACTACCCCGCATGGCAGGTGACGGAGGCGCTGTGGATCGCCGACGACCGCCGGCTCGTGTCCACCCCGGTCGCGGCGCAGGTGAAGTACAGCCTGCTGGACCGCAGCCCGGAGACCGAGCTGAGCGCGGCGTGCACCCGCTTCGGCGTGTCTCTCGTCCCGTACGCGCCCCTGCACGGCGGACTGCTGGCGAGCCTGTCGGTGCTGGAGCGCCAGACCGCCGGGGACGCCCGCTTCGGCGGGCCGGGGTTCGCTCCGCACGAGATCGCCGTCGCCCGGCAGGTCGAGCGCCTCGCCCGCGAGTGGGGGCTGGCCCTGCACCAGGTCAGCCTCGCGTGGCTGCTGTCCCGCCCCGCCGTCGCGTCCGTGATCGTCGGGGCGGAGACCGCCGAGGAGGTCCGCGCCAACGCGTCGGCCGCCGACGTCGACCTCACCACCGAGCAGCTCGACGCCCTCTCCGCCCTGGCCGCCGATCCGCCGGTCTGAGCGTGGTGGCGAACGTGACGACGGCCCCTGCCCTGCAGATGCTGCAGGTCAGGGGCCGTGTCGTCCGGTGGGCGATACTGGGTTCGAACCAGTGACCTCTTCCGTGTCAAGGAAGCGCGCTACCACTGCGCCAATCGCCCGTGCGTGAGAGGTGGAGACGGGATTCGAACCCGTGTACACGGCTTTGCAGGCCGTTGCCTCGCCTCTCGGCCACTCCACCACGTGCCGCACCCGCGGTGCGGGTGCCACCGTGCGGGACGGCTCCGAGCGGACGACGGGACTCGAACCCGCGACCCTCACCTTGGCAAGGTGATGCGCTACCAACTGCGCTACGTCCGCACTGCCGGGGTCGCCCCCGGCGTGCTCAGAAGGTTAGCCCAGGGGTCCGGACAGGCCAAACCAGCAGGTCGGCGGGATCCGGTGCCCGGACACGACCCCTCAGGCCGTGAGGCGCGCGACCACGTCGTCGAGGTCGAGGTGCAGCTGCTCCTCACCGGCCGGGACGACCGAGAGCGTGCTCCCGACGAAGCGGCGGAGGTCGGCGGCGTCGGCGTGGAGGACCGCGCGGCCGTCGGGGGAGGAGAGCGCGATGACGACGATGTCGCCGTCGGTGCCGCGGGAGGGCCAGACGTGGACGTCGCCGAGGCCCGTCGCCTTCTCGAGGCCCTCGACGAGGAGGTCGCGGGCGAAGACCCACTCGACGGACGTCTCTCCGTCGCCGCCCCGGAAGAGGGCGCGCACGGCGTAGGGGTCGCCGGCCGAGTAGCGCAGCGACACCGGCAGCGGGACGGGACCCGAGTCGGGCATGACGAGGCGGAGCGTGACCTCGACGTCCACGTCGACCTTGTGCTTCTCGACCACGGGTCTCTCCTCCAGGCTGGGCTGCCGGGGGCCGGCGGCCGGTCTCAGCGGGCGTTCGCTGCGTGAGCAACACATTCCCCGGTCCCGTGACCCGCAAACATACGCCGCGCCGGGTGGTCACCCGTTCGGACGCGACGGCACCACCCGCCTGCGGGCGGTGCGCACCCTCGGTCACCTCCCGCATACGCTGGTCGGGTGGGGCCTGAGGGACGACCCGGTGCGACCACGCCGGGACGCGAGCGCCGCGCGCGAACCGGCGCGCGACCGGGCGTCCCGCGCGCCGGCCGGCTCACGAGCCCGACCGCCGAGACGCCGGTCCCGCCGACGGTGGACACCGCCTTCGACGCCCCGTTCGACGAGGTGCTGACGGGCGAGCACGACGGCGTCCCGGTCGCCGGAGCCGGGCACCACGACGAGAACCACGGTCACCACCACGACCAGCACCACGGTCACCATCACGACCAGCACCACGACGAGAACCACCCGCGTCACGCGCGCGCCGCTCGCGCGCGTCGTCGCTGGCGGCGCCTCGTCGCCCGGACCCGGGCCGTCCGGGCGCGGGTGCGGCGCACGCCCGCCGGCCGGCTCTCGTGGCGGATCGGGGTCGGCGTGCTCGGCGGGGTCCTCCTCGTCGCCGGCGTCGTCATGATCCCTGGCCCCGGTCAGGGCTGGGCGACGGTGTTCCTCGCCCTCGCCATCCTCTCGACGGAGTTCCGCTGGGCCCACCGGATCCGCCACGGGCTGTGGGTCCGCCTCATCGCCGCCCGTAAGGCGTACAGCCACAGCACGCGGGGCCGGAAGGCCGCGCTCGCCGCCCTCACGGTCACCGTGTCGGTCGTCGCGCTCGCGCTGGTGCTGTGGGGATCGCTGGCGGTCACCGGGCTCCCGGGCTGGACCCCCGCGCCGGTCGCCGATCTCGTGGGAGGGCTGCCGGGCGTGCAGTGAGCCCTGCGGCATCCCCTACGATGCTCCACGGCGGTCGTGACCGGGCCGCCGAGGGGCGGTTAGCTCAGTTGGTAGAGCACGTCGTTCACACCGACGGGGTCGCTGGTTCGAGTCCAGTACCGCCCACCCTCACCAGAACATCTCGTCCGGCATGGCCGGGCCGCCCATGTCGACGTCGCGGCGCGGACCCGGCGCCCGTCGGCGCAGCCGGTCCGACCACCCGCGCAGCCGCTCCTCCAGCGCGCCCCTGACGGAGAACCCGCGGCGCCCCGCCCGCAGCCTCACGAGCTCACGGGTGTCCGGTCCGTACGGCACGTACTTCGGCAGCCGCCACGCCGACACCCCCCACGTCGGCACCCCGAGCCGGCCGAGCACGTGGTCGAGGCGCTCGGACTCGATGTGCTGCTCGGGGTCGAGCGTCTCGCCGAGCTCCTCGCGCACGGCGTCGGCGAACTTCGGGCGTCCGAAAGCGGCGGCGAGCGCGTCGGCGTGGTGCTGGCCGACCGGCTCGTCGAACGCCTCGTCGTCGACGACGGACGGGTCGCTGCGGTAGCGCAGCAGCGGACCGCCGTCGACGTGGCACAGCAGCTCGAGGAGCCTGTCCCGCACCACCTCGGCCGCGAGCACGGTCGTGGGGGAGCCGTTGAGGTCGGCGGCCAGGGAGGCGGCGAACGACTCGAGGTCGGCGGCGTCCGAGGCGACGGTCGGGCCGCGCCCGGCGGGCACGAGCACGACGTGCTCGCCCTCCTGCGGGCCCACCCAGCCGGAGAAACCGAGCGCCGACGCCCGCGCGAGGACCGCGTCCCGCTCTCCGCGCACGACCACGAGCCGGTAGCTGTAGCCGGCCGGTCCACCGACGTCGCCGCCCCCGGCGGGGATCGCTCCGATCGTCATGGGAGGCAGTCTGCTCGCCGATCGGCGCCAAGGGGTTGTCGAAACGCTTCCGCGTGTCGTACTGTCGAAACGCTTCGCACAACCCGGCCACGACGACGAGGTCGACGATGACGAGCATCCACGACGTGGCACGAGCCGCGGGGGTCTCCATCTCGACCGTGTCCTACGCCCTCAGCGGCAAGCGGGCGGTCACGGAGGCGACGCGCCGCCGGGTGGAGGCCGCCGTCGAGCAGCTGGGGTACCGGCCGAACGCCGGCGCCCGGATGCTCGCGGGGCGACGGACCTTCATCCTCGCCGTCACCGAGCCCGTCCGCCCCGACACGTACGCCCCGGCGCACATGGCCTTCGTCGCCGCCACGGCGGCAGCCGCCCGCCGCTACGACTACGACGTCCTGCTCCTGACGCGGGACGAGGCGACGGGCGGGCTCGACCGGGTCACGGGCAGCCGGCTCGTCGACGGCGTCGTCGTGCTCGACGTCACGCGCGACGACGAGCGCGCCGAGCTCGTCCGCCGCCTCGGTGTCCCCGCCGTCGTCGTCGGTGTCCCCGACGACACGAACGGCCTCGTGTGCGTCGACCTCGACTTCGAGGCCGCCGCGCGGCTGGCCGTCGACCGCCTGGTCGACGCGGGTCACCGGGTGCTGGGACTCCTCGGCCACCCGGGCTCCACCTACGAGCGGGGGTCGAACTTCCCGCCCCGCATCCGCGACGCCTTCCTCGCGCACGCCGCAGCGCGCGGCGTCGAGGCGCGGCTCGCCACCCCGGAGCGCGGCGAGCAGCACGTGCGCGACGCGGTCGACGACCTGCTCGGCCCGGCCGGGGACCTCACCGGACTCGTCATGCACTGCGACGAGGGCGCGCAGCGCACCGCGCTCGACCAGCTCGCCGTCCGCGGGGTGCCGGCACCCGAGCGGGTGTCGGTGGTGTCCGCGGCCTCGACGTTCGACACGTCCGCGCTGCCCGTCCCCCTCGACGTCATCCCGCTCGTGCCCGAGCGCAGCTGCGACCGGGCGGTCGAGCTCGTCATGCAGCAGCTCGACGGGACGGTCGCACCGACCGTCGAGCTGCTCGCCCCCACGTACGTCTCCCACGGCTCCGTGCGCGAGCGCGGAGCACTCGACGCGGCTCCCTGAGCCGACGCCACCCACCACCTGCCCACCACTCATTCGCACGCCCATTATCGAAGCGCTTCGACAACCGGTCGACGCGTCACCCGTGACGCCACGGCGTCACCTACGAGGAGGTAGGACCACATGAGGAACGTCCGAGCCACCGCCGCCGTGGCGCTCGCCGTCGCCGGGGCGCTCGCCGTCACCGCCTGCGGCTCCGGGGAGGGCGGCGAGGCCGCCGCCGCCGAGGACCAGGTGCTGCGCCTGTGGCACTTCGAGAGCGAGACCAGCGCGATGGGTATCGCGTGGGAGGAGGCGATCCGGGTCTTCGAGGAGGAGACGGGCGCCACGGTCGAGTTCGAGCCCCGCAGCTTCGAGCAGATCCGCACCACCGCGAGCCAGGTCCTCAACTCCAGCGAGGCGCCCGACATCCTCGAGTACAACAAGGGCAACGCCACCGCCGGCCTGCTGTCGAGCCAGGGCCTGCTGATGCCGCTCGACGACGCCGTGGCCGAGTACGGCTGGGACTCCCAGCTCGCCCCCGCCCTGCAGACGACCGCTCGCTACGACGAGAACGGGATCATGGGCTCCGGCTCCTGGTACGGCGTGCCCAACTACGGCGAGTTCGTCGAGGTCTACTACAACGTCGACGCGTTCGAGGAGGCCGGCGTCGAGGTGCCGACGACGCTCGAGGAGCTCGAGCAGGTCCTGCAGACCTTCGCCGACCAGGGCACGACGCCGCTCGCCGAGGCCGCCGCGGAGTACCCGCTCGGCCAGCTCTGGTACCAGCTGGCGCTCACGCAGGCCGACCGCGACTTCGTCGACCGGTACCAGCTCTACACCGGCGAGGTGGACTGGCAGGACGAGCCCATCTCGTACGCCACGCAGACCGTGAAGGACTGGACGGACGCCGGCTACATCTCGACCGACGCCACGGGGCTCACCGCGGAGGACGCCGGCACGGCCTTCATCCGGGGCGAGCACCCGCTGTTCTACTCCGGCTCGTGGTGGCACAACCGCTTCGCCACCGAGATCACCGACTTCGAGTGGGGCACGTTCCTCTTCCCCGCCGACATGGCGCCGGGGTCCGCGGGCAACATGTGGGTGATCCCCACCGAGGCGCGCAACCCCGAGCTCGCGCAGGAGTTCATCGACATCACGATGCGGCCGGAGATCCAGGCCCTCATCGGCAACAACGGCGGGGTCCCCGTCGCGGCCGACCCGTCGGACATCACCGACGAGAAGAGCGCCGAGCTCATCGCGAACTTCAACACCCTCAACGAGCGCGACGGCATCGCCTTCTACCCGGACTGGCCGACGGCCACGTTCTACGACGACCTCAACGCCGGCCTGCAGGAGCTGCTCAACGGCACCTCGAGCCCGGACGAGGTCCAGCAGCAGCTCGGCGAGCAGTACCGCGACGGCGTCGCCGACATCACCGGGTGAGGCGGTCCCGACCATGACGACGGCCCCCGCGCCCCCCGGCACCGCCCGTCCGCCCGCCGCCCCGCGCGGCGGGCGGGCGGGGGCCGCGACGGGCCTCATCCCCGGCCTGCGCAGCGCCACGTACTGGCCCTACCTCGTGCCCGGCCTCGTGCTCCTGACGGTCATCGTGCTGGTGCCGCTCGTGTGGAACGTCTACCTCACGTTCACCGACTACCGCGGCATCCGCCCGCCGGAGTGGGTCGGCCTGGAGAACTGGGTCGAGCTCGCGGGTGACACGACGTTCTGGACGTCGTTCCGCAACTCCGTCGCGATGGTCGTCGCGATGGTCGTGGTCCCCACGGCGCTCGGTCTCGTCCTCGCCGCGATGCTCTTCGACCTGATCGGCCGGAAGTTCGGCGGGAGGGTCGCGAGCTTCCTGCGCGCGACGTACTACCTGCCGCAGATCCTCCCGTCGGTCGTCGCGGCGATCGTCATCGGCTGGATCCTGCGCCCGCAGGACGGGGCCCTCAACACGGTCCTCGGGGCCGTCGGGCTCGGCTCCCTGCAGGCGAACTGGCTGGGCGACCCCGCGACCGCACTGCCGAGCATCATGGTCGTCCTGGTCTGGGTGCAGATCGGCTACCCGGTCGTCATCTTCATGGCGGCGCTGCAGCGCGTCGACCCCGAGCTGTACGAGGCGGCCGAGCTCGACGGGGCCGGCTGGTTCCACCGCTTCCGCGCCATCACCGTCGCGATGATCCGGCCCGAGATCTTCGTCGTCGTCCTCACGTGCGCCATCGCGGCGCTCAAGGTGTTCGGCCCCGTCTACGCCCTCACCGGCGGCGGACCGGGGACGTCGACGGTCGTGCCCGCCTACTACGCGTACAGCGAGTTCTTCCAGTCCCAGCAGGTCGGCTACGGCGCGACGATCGCGACGGCCCTCACGGTCGTCATCGCCGCCCTCGCCGTCGTGTTCGTCACCGTCCAGGCCCGGCTGGAGAAGCGGGAGGAGACCCGATGAGCGCCGTCGTCACCGCCCCCGAGCACACGTCCAGCGAGCGACGCTCGCAACCGGCGCCGCGACCCCGGTCCCGGCGGCGGCGCCGCCGCACCGGCGCGGACTGGGCGACGCTCGCCGTCGCCGTGCTCGTCGGGCTGCTCGTCGCGGTCCCGTTCCTCCTCATCCTCGTCAACTCGTTCAAGTCGCCGGCGGAGTACAGCAGCGAGGGCCCGCTCTCGCTGCCGAGCAGCCTCTACGTCGACGGGATCGTCGCGTTCTGGGAGCGGGTGGACTTCCCGGAGAAGCTGTGGAACAGCGTCCTCATCTCCGGCTCCGTCGCGGTCCTCGCCGTGCTGCTGTCGGTGCTCAACGCCTTCGCCCTCGGC
Source organism: Aquipuribacter nitratireducens (assembly GCF_037860835.1). Classification (NCBI taxonomy): domain Bacteria; kingdom Bacillati; phylum Actinomycetota; class Actinomycetes; order Micrococcales; family Intrasporangiaceae; genus Aquipuribacter; species Aquipuribacter nitratireducens. The sequence continues at coordinate 23,585 of NZ_JBBEOG010000003.1, forward strand.
ATCGGCCGGGTGAAGGGGCGCACGGGGATCGTCCTGCTCATCCTGCTGGCCAACATGCTCCCGCAGGAGGTGCTGCTCTACCCCCTCTACTTCATGTTCAAGGAGGTCGGGCTCTACAACACGGTGTGGTCGGTGATCATCATCTTCACCGTCATCCAGAGCGCCTTCGGCACCTACCTGCTCGCCAGCGTCTACGGCACGTTCCCCAAGGAGGTCCTCGAGGCGGCCGCGCTCGACGGCGCCAGCCGCTGGCAGATCCTCTGGCGCGTCGTGCTCCCGATCTCCCGCCCCACGCTCAGCGTCCTCGCGATCTTCTTCTTCATCTGGACGTGGAACGAGTTCCTCATCCCGCTCACGTTCCTCGTGAGCAACGAGACGCAGACGGTCCCGGTCGCGATCACCGTGCTGCAGGGCGACCGGCTCATGGACGTCACGACGACGAGCGCCTCCGCGCTGCTCGGCCTCCTCCCGACGCTCGTCTTCTTCCTCCTCTTCCAACGCACCCTCACCCGGGGCATCACCGCAGGAGCAGTCAAGTAATGAAGTTCACCGACGGGTTCTGGCACCTGCGACCCGGCGTCGACGCCGGCTTCGCCGCCGAGGCGCGCACCCTCGAGGTCGGCCGCAACGAGGACGGCGAGGCCCTCGTCGTGACGGCGCCGACGCGGGTCGTCACGGGCCGGGGCGACACCCTCAACCGGCCGGTCCTCACGGTCACGCTCTCCAGCCCCATGGACGGCGTCGTCCGGGTGCGCACCGAGCACCACCGGGGCCGGCCGGCGTCGGCCGGGTTCGACCTCGTCGGGGCGGAGAGCGGGCGCGGCACCGCGAAGCTCGACGACACCCACGGGGTCCTCGACGCGGGGCCGCTGCGGGCCCGGATCGCCCGCGGTGCGCCGTGGGACCTCGCGTTCGAGGCCGCGGACCGGCTCCTCACCCGCAGCGGGCACAAGTCCCTCGCGCACCTGTCCCTGGCCCCCGACGCGACGGTCACCGCCGAGCCCGCGGGCGTCGCCGGCGTGAGCGGCACCGGTCTCGCGCCCGACCGCTCCTACGTCCGCTGCCAGCTCCAGCTCGGCGTCGGCGAGCTCGTGTACGGGCTGGGGGAGCGCTTCGGGCCCCTCGTGAAGAACGGCCAGAGCGTCGACATCTGGAACGCCGACGGCGGCACGAGCAGCGAGCAGGCGTACAAGAACGTCCCGTTCTACCTCACGAACCGCGGCTACGGGGTCCTCGTCAACCACCGCGAGCACGTGTCGTTCGAGGTCGGCAGCGAGGCCGTCGAGCAGGTCCAGTTCTCCGTGCCCGGCCAGGCCCTGGAGTACCTCGTCGTCTACGGACCCACCCCCGCCGACGTCCTCCGGCGCTACACCGCACTGACCGGCCGGCCCGCGCAGGTGCCCGCGTGGTCGTACGGGCTGTGGCTGTCGACGTCGTTCACCACCGACTACGACGAGGCGACGGTCAGCGGCTTCATCGACGGCATGGCCGAGCGCGACCTGCCGCTGTCGGTCTTCCACTTCGACTGCTTCTGGATGCGCGAGTTCCGCTGGACCGACTTCGAGTGGGACCCGGCGGTCTTCCCCGACCCCGAGGGCATGCTCGCCCGCCTCCACGAGCGCGGCCTCCGGGTGAGCGCGTGGCTCAACCCGTACGTCGCCCAGCGCTCCGCGCTCTTCGACGAGGCGGCTGCGGCCGGCTACCTCGTCCGCCGCGCCGACGGCAGCGTGTGGCAGTGGGACATGTGGCAGGCCGGGATGGGCCTCGTCGACTTCACCGACCCTGCGGCGACCGCCTGGTACCAGGACAAGGTGCGCGGCCTGCTGCGCCAGGGCGTCGACGCCGTCAAGACCGACTTCGGCGAGCGGGTGCCCACCGACGTCGTGTGGCACGACGGCTCCGACCCCCAGGCGATGCACAACTGGTACGCCCACCTGTACAACCGGGCCGTCTTCGAGGCGGTCGAGCAGGAGCACGGTCGCGACCGGGCGGTGCTCTTCGCCCGCTCCGCGACGGCCGGCGGCCAAAGGCTGCCCGTGCACTGGGGCGGGGACAGCTCCTCGAGCTACGAGTCGATGGCGGAGTCGCTGCGCGGCGGGCTCTCGCTCGCGCTGTCCGGGTTCGGGTTCTGGAGCCACGACATCGGCGGATTCGAGGGCACCCCGGACCCGGGCGTCTTCAAGCGGTGGCTCGCGTTCGGGCTGCTGTCGAGCCACTCGCGACTCCACGGCTCGCAGAGCTACCGCGTGCCGTGGGCGTTCGACGAGGCCGAGGCCCGCCCGGAGGCCGACCCGGAGAGCGCGGTCTCCGTCACGCGCGCCTTCACGCGGCTCAAGCTCCGGCTCATGCCGTACCTGTTCGAGGCGGGGCGGCTGGCGCACGAGCAGGGCCTGCCCGTCATGCGACCCATGGTGCTGGCGTTCCCCGACGACCCCGCCGTGGAGCACCTCGACCGGCAGTACATGCTCGGGCCCGACCTCCTGGTCGCGCCCGTGATGAGCGCCGACGGCGACGTGACCTACTACCTGCCGGCGGGGGAGTGGACGAACCTCCTCACCGGCGAGACGGCCGGGCCGGGGTGGCGCCGGGAGCGGCACGGCTTCGACAGCGTCCCGCTGTGGGTGCGCGACGGCGCCGTGCTCGTGACGGGCGCCCGTGACGACACGCCCGAGCACGACTACGCCGACGGCGCGGTCGTCACCGTCCACGGCACGTCGCCCGCCGTCCGCCGTGCGCGGGTCACCTCACCGGTCACGGGGGTCGAGACCGTCTTCACCGTGGTCACGGAGGACGGGACGACGACCGTGACGAGCGAGCCCGTCACCGCCTTCTCCGCCTCCCGGCCCGGCGACGAGCCGGTCGACGCCGTCGCGGGCAGGGTGGTGCTGTGAGCGACGACTCCCGCGACGACTACAGAGGCAGCGGCCTGCAGTTCCCCGACGGCTTCGTGTGGGGCTCCGCGACCGCCGCTTACCAGGTCGAGGGCGCGGCGGCCGAGGACGGGCGCGGGCCGAGCATCTGGGACACCTTCAGCCGCACGCCCGGGAAGGTGTGGGCCGGCGACACGGGTGACGTCGCCGCCGACCTCTACCACCGCCTCGAGGCCGACCTCGACCTCATGGCCTCCCTCGGTCTCGGCGCGTACCGGTTCTCCGTCGCGTGGCCCCGGGTCCAGCCGACCGGGCGGGGGCCGGTGAACCGCGCCGGTCTCGACTTCTACTCCCGCCTCGTCGACGGGCTCCTCGCCCGCGGCATCCGGCCCGTCGCGACGCTCTACCACTGGGACCTGCCGCAGCCCCTCGAGGACGCCGGCGGCTGGCCGGTCCGGGCGACGGCGGAGGCGTTCGAGGAGTACGCGGGCGTCCTCGGCTCGGCGCTCGGGGACCGGGTCGCGACGTGGACGACGCTCAACGAGCCGTGGTGCTCGGCCTACCTCGGGTACGGCTCCGGGGCCCACGCGCCCGGTCGGACCGAGCCCGCGGCGGCGCTCGCCGCCGTCCACCACCTCAACCTCGCCCACGGCCTCGCGGTCCGGGCCCTGCGGGAGACCTCGACAGGGACCCCCGAGATGTCGGTCACCCTCAACATGCACGTCTTCCGGGGCGTCGGCGACGGCGCCGCGGAGGCGGTCCGCATGGTCGACGGGCTCGCGAACCGCGTCTTCCTCCAGCCGATGCTCGTCGGCGGGTACCCGCAGGACGTCCTCGACGACACCGCGGCGCTCACCGACTGGTCCTTCGTCCGCGACGGTGACGCGGAGACCGTCCGCCAGCCGCTCGACGTCCTCGGCGTCAACTACTACTCGACGACCCGCGTGCGGCTGTGGGACGGGGCCGGGACGCGCGAGCGCGCTGACGGCCACAAGGACGTCGGCGGCTCGCCGTGGCCGGGCGTCGACGAACGGGTGGAGTTCCCGGCCTCGCCCGGGCCGTACACCGACATGGGATGGAACATCGACCCGGCCGGGCTCGAGGAGGTGCTGCGGCACCTGTCGCGCACCTACCCCGACCAGGCGCTCATGGTGACGGAGAACGGAGCGGCGTTCCCCGACGAGGTCGTCACCGGTCCCGACGGACGGCCGGCCGTCCACGACGCCGACCGCGTCGACTACCTGCGCCGCCACGTCACCGCCTGCCACCGTGCGCTCGCCGCCGGCGTCGACCTGCGGGGCTACGTCGTGTGGTCGCTGCTCGACAACTTCGAATGGGGCTACGGCTACGCCAAGCGGTTCGGCATCGTCCGCGTCGACTACGACACGCAGGAGCGGGTCGTGAAGGACAGCGGCCGCTGGTTCGCGGACCTCGCGCGGACCGGCCTGCTGCCCGGGGCGTAGGTCGGCCGCCGCCACCCGGTGGTGACGGCGGCCGACGGTGCGCCGGTCAGGGCGCGCAGCTCGCCTCGCGGAGCCGGACGGGCTCCAGGCACTGGAACAGCGTCGGGTTGACGATTGACGGTGGACGGCGCAGCAGCGTCGCCTGCTCGTAGTCGTAGGCCAGGGACAGCAGCGTCGCCTCCGACCACGCGGTGCCGAGGAACACGACGTTGCTCGGCCGCCCGTTGGCGGCGGAGTAGCCGGCGGGCACCGAGACGCTGGGGTAGCCGGCGCGCGCGCCGACGCCTGTGGTGCCCGACAGCGACACGATCGCGTCGAGGTCGTTCGCGGCGAGGACCCCGTCGATGCTCGCCCGGCTCTCGGCGAGGCCGCGGTCGCGGTTCGCCTCGTACGTCGCGAGCTGGGCGGGGTCCGTGAGGTCCCGGGACTCCGACTCCACGAGGATCGTCTGCCCGAACTTCATCTCCGGACGGCCCTCGTTGAACGCGACGATGTCGGTGAGGCTGTCCATGGGCGCCGACTCCGGCAGGCGGGCGAGGTAGGCGTCGATGTCCCGCTCGAACTCGTCGAAGAGGATCCCGGGCGCCGACGTGTTCGGCACGGTGACGGGCACGAGGGTCGCGCCCTCCGCCTCCAGGGCCGCGAGCGCGTCGGTGAACAGAGGGTTCGAGGAGGCGACAACGCCGAGGCGTGCGCCCTCGAGCGACGTCGTGGACAGGCCGGCGGCGTAGTCGACGTCGACGTAGGGGGCAGCACCCGCGGTGGCGGGGTCCTCCGGGTCGACGGAGACGAGCGCCGACAGCAGGAGGGCGGAGTCGGTGACCGTCGTCGTCATGGGACCGGCGGTGTCCTGCGTCGCCGAGATCGGGATGACGCCGGTGCGGCTGATGAGTCCGACGATCGGCTTGACGGCGGCGAGGGAGTTCGCCTGCGCCGGGCTGAGGATCGATCCGGACGTCTCGGTGCCGATGCCCATCGGCGCCAGGCCGGCCGCGATTCCCGCGCCCGTGCCGGAGCTCGACCCGCTCGGGGTGACGCTCGCGTCGTAGGGGTTGAGGACCTGGCCGCCGAGGGAGCTGTACCCGCTCGGCATGCCGCTGGTGGTGAAGTTCGCGAACTCGCTGAGGTTGGTCTTGCCGAGGACCACGGCGCCTGCGCTCTCCAGCGCCGTGACGAGCGGGGCGTCGCCGGCGGGGTAGCTGTCCTCGAGGGCGATGGACCCGGCGGTGGTGGGGGAGCCCGCGAGGTCGATGTTGTCCTTGATGAGCACCGGGACACCGTGGAGCGGGCCCCGGACGTCGCCGCGGCGGCGTTCGCGGTCCCGGGCGCGGGCGTCGGCGAGGACGTCGGGGTTGAGCGAGCGGACGGCGTTGAGCCCCGGTCCGTCGGTGTTGAGCAGGGCGATGCGGTCGAGGTAGGCGCGGACGACCTGCTCGCTCGAGGCCCCGCCGGACGTCATGAGCTGCTGGAGGTCGACGGCCGTCGCCGTCTCGAGGTCGAGGGCGGCGAGGGCGGGTCGCGACGGCGCGGGCGGGGCGACGGCGCTCGTGGCCGCGTCACGCGCGGCGACGGGAAGGGCGACACCACCGACGCCCGCGAGGGCGAGCGCGGTGGCGGCGACGAGACCGGTGACGGACAGCGGTCGGCGGGTGGAACCGGGCATGGGTGCTCCTAGGTGGTCCCGGAGGGAAGAGGTGACCGGACGGTAGGGAGGCCGTGTGTCCGCTGGATGAACGGACGTCCGACCAGCGGACCCCCGCGGGTCGTGCCGGTGACGTTCCTGTCACGGTCACGTGACGAGGCGCCGGCGGGGCCGCGCGGACCGCGTCGGGCCAGGGGCCGACCAGTCGCTACCGTCTGCGGGGTGAGCGCACCCGCCGGCACCCTGCCCGTCACCGTGGTCTCCCTCGACGGCACCGAGAGCACCCAGGCGACCGGTGAGGGCACGACGTACGGCGAGCTCGTCGCCCGCGCCGCCGGCTCCGAGCACCCGCCGCGCGAGGTCGTCGTCGTCCGCGTCGACACCCCCGATGGCCCCGAGCTCCGTGACCTCCACCGCGAGGCCGGCCCGGGCGAGCGGGTCGAGGCCGTCGACGTGGCGTCGGAGGACGGCCTCGCGGTGCTGCGGCACTCGTGCGCGCACGTCCTGGCGCAGGCGGTCCAGGCGACGCGCGACGAGGCGAGGCTCGGCATCGGCCCGCCGGTGCGCGACGGCTTCTACTACGACTTCGACGTCGCCGAGCCGTTCACCCCGGACGACGTGAAGGCGCTCGAGAAGGCGATGCAGCGGATCGTCAAGGAGGGCCAGACGTTCCGGCGCCGCGTCGTCGGCGACGACGAGGCCCGCGCCGAGCTCGCCGACGAGCCGTACAAGCTCGAGCTCATCGGGCTCAAGGGCAGCGCGGGCGCCGATGCGGCGGAGGCCGCGGAGGGGGCGGGCGCCGAGGTCGGCGCCGGCGAGCTGACGATCTACGACAACGTCCGCCGCGACGGCAGCGTCGCGTGGAAGGACCTGTGCCGCGGCCCGCACGTGCCGAGCACGCGCGTGCTCGGCAACGCCTGGAAGCTCATGCGCACGGCTGCGGCGTACTGGCGGGGGAGCGAGAGGAACCCGCAGCTGCAGCGGGTGTACGGGACGGCGTGGCCGACGAAGGACGACCTGCAGGCCTACCTCGACCGCCTCGCGGAGGCCGAGCGGCGCGACCACCGCCGCCTCGGCACCGAGCTCGACCTGTTCAGCTTCCCGGACGAGATCGGCTCCGGCCTCCCGGTGTTCCACCCCCGCGGCGGCGTGGTCAAGCGCGAGATGGAGGACTACGTCCGGCGACGGCACGTCGAGGAGGGCTTCGAGTACGTCGGCACGCCCCACATCTCCAAGCAGCACCTGTTCGAGACCTCGGGGCACCTGCCGTACTACGCGGACACGATGTTCCCGCCCATGGAGCTGGAGAACTCGCAGTACTACCTCAAGGCCATGAACTGCCCCATGCACAACCTGATCTTCCGGAGCCGGGGGCGCTCCTACCGCGAGCTGCCGCTGCGGCTGTTCGAGTTCGGGTCGGTGTACCGGTTCGAGAAGTCCGGGGTGGTGCACGGCCTCACGCGCGTCCGCGGGCTCACGATGGACGACTCCCACAGCTACTGCACGGCGGAGCAGGCGCCGCAGGAGATCGAGAAGCTGCTCCGGTTCGTCCTCGGCCTGCTCGCCGACTTCGGCCTCGACGACTACTACCTCGAGCTGTCGACGCGCGGCGAGGGCGACAAGTTCATCGGCTCCGACGAGGCGTGGGAGCAGGCGACGGAGACCTTGCGCCGCGTCGCGGAGGGCACCGGCCTCGAGCTCGTGCCCGACCCGGGCGGCGCCGCGTTCTACGGCCCGAAGATCTCCGTCCAGGCGCGTGACGCCATCGGCCGCACGTGGCAGATGTCGACGGTCCAGCTCGACTTCAACCAGCCGGAGCGGTTCGGGCTCGAGTACACCGCGGCCGACGGCAGCCGCCAGCGCCCCGTGATGATCCACTCGGCGAAGTTCGGGTCGATCGAGCGGTTCCTCGGTGTCCTCACCGAGCACTACGCGGGCGCGTTCCCCCCGTGGCTCGCGCCCGTTCAGGTCGTCGGCATCCCCGTGAGCGACGCCCACGTCGACTACCTGGAGGACGTCGCCCACCGCCTGCGCGCCGAGGGGATCCGGGTGGAGGTCGACGCCTCCGACGACCGGATGCCGAAGAAGATCCGCACCCACACGAAGCAGAAGGTGCCCTTCCTCCTCATCGCGGGCGACGACGACCGGGCCGCGGGCTCGGTGTCGTTCCGCTTCCGCGACGGCTCGCAGGAGAACGGCGTGCCCGTCGACGCGGCGGTGGCGCGCGTGGTGCAGGCGGTCCGCGACCGCGTGCAGGTGTGAACGGGCGTGTGAGCGGAGAGGTGGACGGGACCCCCGCCGCCGAGGACCCGGCGCTCGTCGCCGGTGTCCCGGACGGGTTCGAGCGGCTGTGGACCCCTCACCGGTGGGCGTACATCGCCGGGCAGGACAAGCCCGCCGACGACTCCGCCGGGGCGTGCCCGTTCTGCCGCGCGCCCACCCTCGCGGACGACGAGGGCCTCGTCGTCGCCCGCGGCGCGCACGCGTACGTGGTCCTCAACCTCTACCCGTACAACCCGGGTCACCTGCTCGTGTGCCCGTACCGGCACGTCGCCGACTACACCGACCTCACGGAGGCGGAGGTGGCGGAGGTCGCGTCGCTCACCCGCGCGGCCATGCACGTGCTCCGGCGGGTGTCGCACCCGCACGGGTTCAACCTCGGCATGAACCAGGGGCCCGTTGCCGGTGCGGGCGTCGCCGCGCACCTGCACCAGCACGTCGTGCCGCGGTGGGGCGGGGACAGCAACTTCCTCCCCATCGTCGCGCGCACCAAGGCCGTCCCCGTGCTGCTCGACGACACCCGCCGGCTGCTCGCCGACGCGTGGGACCACGGGGGGGACGACGCGGGGGAGGACGCGGGGGACGACGCGGGGGACGACGGGGCGGCCGGGACGTGATCGCCCGTCGCCTGCGCGGCGTGGTCCGCGCCGTCATGCTCGTGCCCGCGCGTGGCCTCGTCGCGCTCGGCGTCGGACCCGACGTCGTCACCGTCGTCGGCACCCTCGGGGTCGTCGTCAGCGCCTTCGTGTTCTGGCCCGCGGGGCGCCTCGAGCTCGGGGCGTGGCTGCTGTTCGCCTTCGCGATGTTCGACAGCCTCGACGGGACCGTCGCGCGCCTGTCCGGGCGGAGCACCCGGTGGGGCGCCTTCCTCGACTCCACGCTCGACCGGGTCGCCGACGCCAGCATCTTCGGAGCGCTCGCGATCTGGTTCCACCTGCAGGGCGACACGACCGGCCTCGTCCTCGCCGTGCTCGTCGTGGGCTTCGGCGCGCTCGTGCCGTACGCGCGGGCGAAGGCGGAGAGCATGGGCGTGGACGCGAGCAACGGGATCGCGGAGCGCGGCGACCGGCTCGCCCTCGGGATCTTCGCGACGTGGTCGGTGCAGGCCCTCGGGGTGCCGGTCGCCGTGCTGCACGGCGTCCTCGCGCTCCTGCTCCTCGCGAGCGTCGTCACGACCGCCCAGCGGGCGGTGCGCGTCCTGCAGGCGTTCGGGACGGAACCGGACCCCCGCGTCGTCCCCGGGCCGGCGCCGGGCGCCGCCCCGCCACGGCGGTGACGCCGCCCCCGCACGAGGGGGACGGCTCCCTCCGCGACCGCGCGGTCGCGGCCGCGTACCTGCTCGCCTGGCGGCTGGTCCGGCTGCTGCCCGAGCGGTGGGCGTACCGGTGGGGGGACGTCGTCGCGGACCGCGTCGCGAGCGGCGGTGGACGTGGGGTCGTGCGGCTGCGGTCGAACCTGCGCCGCGTCGTCGTCGACCTCGACCCGGCGAGCGAGGAGGCGCTCGTCCGCGAGGCCGTCCGCTCCTACGTCCGCTACTGGGTCGACGCCTTCCGCCTGCCCGACTGGGACGAGGCGCGCGTGGTCGACCACGTGACGAGCGAGGGGGACGGGCCCGTCCGTGCCGCGCTCGCCGAGGGCCGCGGCGTCGTGTGCTGGCTCGCGCACCTCGGCAACTGGGACCACGCGGGGGCGTGGTCCGCGCTGCGGCTGGCCCCCGTCGTGACCGTGGCCGAGCGGCTGCGGCCCGCCGAGGTCTACGAGCGCTTCGTCGCCTTCCGACGCTCGATCGGCATCCGCGTCCTCGCGCACGACGAGCCGGGGGTGACGGCCGAGCTCGAGCGGGTGCTGCGCGGCGGCGGCTTCGTGCCGCTGCTCGCCGACCGCGACCTCGGCCGCCGCGGGGTCACGGTCCCGCTGCTCGGGGAGCCCGCCCGCGTCGCCGGCGGCCCGGCGGTCCTCGCGGCCCGCACGGGGGCGCTGCTCGTGCCCGTGGGGATCACGTACCGACCGAGCAGCCGCTCCCCGTCGGGGTACGGGCTGCACGTGAGGTTCCACCCACCCGTCCCCGTCCCCGACGACGGACCCGAGGCCGTGGCGGCCGCGACCGCCGCGGTCGCGGCCGAGCTGGGGGAGGACATCAGGCTCGCCGCAGCGGACTGGCACATGCTCCAGCGCGTCTTCGTCGCCGACCTCGAGGGCCCACGCCCGTGAGCCGCCCCCTGCGGGTCGCCCTCGTCTGCCCCTACGACCTCGACGCCGTCGGCGGGGTCCGTGAGCAGGTCCTCGGCCTCGCCGACGCCCTCACCGCCCGCGGTCACGTCGTCGAGGTCGTCGGTCCCCGCTCGGCGCGACCCGGCACCGGTCCGGGCGACCTGGTCGGACACCGGGCCGGGCAGCGGGTGCGGCCGGTCGGCCGGGCGGTCGGGGTGCCGACGAACGGCTCGACGGCCCGCCTCGGCCTCGGACCCGGCGCCCGGTCGGAGGCTGCGGCCCGGGTCGCCGGTGGCGGCTTCGACGTCGTCCACGTCCACGAGCCGATCCCGCCGGGGATCGGGCACTCCGTCCTGCGGCGGCTCGCGCAGGACCGCGCCGCCGCCGGCCCCCACGCGAGGCGTCCGCCCGCGGTCGTCGCGACCGTGCACGTCGCCATGAGCCCGCACCCGGCCGGTCGGTCCCGCGCGCTGCGCACGGCCGCCCGGCACGTGCGCGGCGTCCTGCGCGGTGTCGACCTCCTGAGCGCGGTGAGCGACCACGCGCGCCGCACCGTCGTCGACCACCTCGGCCGTGACGCGCTCGTCCTGCCGAACGGCGTCGACGTCGCGGGGTGGGCTGCGGCGGCCGACACCTCCCCGGCCACCCACGACCGGGCGCCCACCGCGGTCGTCCTCGGACGGGCGGGGGAGCCTCGCAAGGGTGTCGACGTCCTCCTGGCGGCCTGGCCCGCCGTGAGGCGCGCCGTCCCCGACGCGCGCCTGCTCGTCGTCGGGCCCCGCGACGGGGCGCGGCTGCCCCTCGGAGCCGGGGTCGAGGCGACGGGTGCCGTGCCCGAGGCCGACAAGCGCCGTCTCGTCGCGGAGGCCGACGTCCTCGTCGCCCCGCACCGCGGCGGGGAGAGCTTCGGGCTCGTCCTCGTCGAGGCGATGGCGGCGGGGACGTCCGTCGTCGCCTCGGACCTCCCGGCCTTCCGGGACGTGCTCGCCGGCAGCGGGCGGCTCGTCCCCGTCGGGGACCCGGTCGCGCTCGCCGCGGCGCTCGTCGGCGTGCTCGAGGACCCGGCGGCGGCCCGCGCGGGGGCGCCTGCCGCCCGGGTGCGGGCCGAGGAGTTCGCGTGGCCCGCGGTCGCCGCGGGCTGGGAGGAGGCCTACCACCTCGCCCTGCGCCTGCAACCGCCCGGCGATGCTGCCGCCGGGGCGCGGCAGGCGCTGCACGACGCCCTGACCGACCGGGCGGCGCTCGCCGTCCGGCTCACGGCGCGGCACGCGGACGACGGGACGCCGGGGGTGCTGCGGACGCTCGCGGCGGCGGCCGGCGCCGCGCTCGACCCGACCGACCTGGCCGCGCAGAACCGGTTGAGCGTCCTCGCCCGCGACCCCGACCTGCCTCCGGCCGTGCGGCAGGCGCTCGCCGGGGCCACGAGCCGCGTCGCACGGACCCGGCTGGTCGTCAACGACCTCGCGAGGCGCGGGCGCCGCCCCACCGTCGAGCTCGACGACGCGGCGCCCGCCTCGTCGCAGGTCCCACCGCCCGCCCGGTCCGCGCCTAGGCTCGCCGGGTGCCCCTGACGACGCGACGCCGGACCCGGGTCGGGCTCGTCGCGGGGACCGCGCTCCTCGCCGTGGGTCTGCCAGGGTGCAGCCTGCTCGGCGGCGACGACGCGGACCCGCCGCAGCCCGCGGTCGTCGCCCCGAGCGACGCCCCCGTCCCCGTGGCGACGGCCCCGCGCCTCACGGCGGTGCCGGCACCGGAACCCGCGCCCGAACCGACGCCGGCGTCCCCGTCGGCGCCGGAGGGCGTGACGAGCGCACCGGACGACGGATCTACCATCGGGGGGTGAGCACCTCCACCCCCTCGACCGGTCCCGCCCCGACCGGCACCACCGGCACCGACCTCGTCAAGCGCGGCATGGCCGACATGCTCAAGGGCGGCGTCATCATGGACGTCGTCGACGCGGAGCAGGCCCGGATCGCCGAGGACGCCGGCGCCGTCGCCGTCATGGCCCTCGAGCGGGTCCCGGCCGACATCCGCGCCCAGGGCGGCATCGCGCGCATGAGCGACCCCGACATGATCGAGGGGATCATCGGCGCGGTCTCCATCCCCGTCATGGCGAAGGCCCGCATCGGGCACTTCGTCGAGGCGCAGGTCCTGCAGAGCCTCGGGGTCGACTACGTCGACGAGTCGGAGGTGCTGTCGCCCGCCGACTACACCCACCACATCGACAAGTGGGGCTTCACCGTCCCCTTCGTCTGCGGCGCGACGAACCTCGGCGAGGCCCTGCGGCGCATCTCCGAGGGCGCCGCGATGATCCGCTCCAAGGGCGAGGCGGGCACGGGCGACGTCAGCCAGGCGACCACCCACATGCGGACCATCGGCGCCGAGATCCGCCGGCTGTCGGCGATGCGCGAGGACGAGCTCTACGTGGCCGCCAAGGAGCTCCAGGCGCCGCTGCCGCTCGTGCGGGAGGTAGCGCAGGCCGGTCGGCTGCCGGTCGTCCTCTTCACCGCGGGCGGCATCGCGACGCCCGCCGACGCGGCGATGATGATGCAGCTGGGCGCCGACGGCGTCTTCGTGGGCTCCGGCATCTTCAAGTCCGGCGACCCCGCCTCGCGGGCGGCCGCCATCGTCAAGGCGACGACGTTCCACGACGACCCCGACGTCGTCGCGAAGGTCTCGCGCGGCCTCGGGGAGGCCATGGTCGGGATCAGCGTCGCCGAGCTGCCGGCTCCGCACCGGCTCGCCGAACGAGGCTGGTAGCGAGCCCGGAGACGCGACGGGCGGCCGCCAGGCCCGCCCGGACCAGCCGCGCGCGCACCTCGGGCCGGTCGAGTGCCCGGCCCAGCGCCTCGGCGCCCACCACGGCGACGACCGCGGTGACGACGAGCGGGACGGCCGCCGAGGCACCGGTGAGGGCGACCGTCCCCACCGCGAGCAGCACGACCGCGGTCACGACGGTCCCCGCGAGCAGGCGCACGTCCGCCGCCGGCGGCGCGTCGTCGCCGAGCGAGCGCACCACCAGCAGCGCCGTGCTCGGCCGCAGCAGGAGCACCGCAGTGCCGACGAGGAGGCCGACAATGGTGAGGAACGTCGCGAACGCCACAGCAGGAGGGTCCCACGCCCCACGCGTCGGAGTGCTCGCCGTCCAGGGCGACACGCGGGAGCACCTTGCCGCGCTCGAGCGCTGCGGCGCCCGCGTCAGCACCGTCCGGCGGCCCGGCGAGCTCGACGAGGTCGACGCGCTCGTCCTGCCCGGCGGGGAGTCGACGACGATCGACCGGCTCGTGCGTGCCTTCGACCTCGCCGAGCCGCTGCGGGAGCGCCTCGCCGGGGGGATGCCCGCGCTCGGCTCGTGCGCCGGGATGATCCTGCTCGCCGACCGGATCGAGGGCCCGGCCGCGGGCCAGCGGACCCTCGGTGGCATCGACATGACGGTCCGGCGCAACGCCTTCGGCCGGCAGGTCGACTCCTTCGAGTGCGACCTCGACGTGGTCGGCGTCGAGGGCGGCCCCGTGCACGCCGTGTTCATCCGGGCGCCCCGGGCGGTGGAGGTGGGACCCGGCGTCGAGGTGCTCGCCCGGGTGCCCGGCGCGACGGCGGGCCCCGGCCAGGGGGATACGATCGTGGCGGTGCGGCAGGGGCCGCTCCTCGCGACCGCGTTCCACCCGGAGCTGTCGGGCGACGACCGGGTGCACCGGCTGCTCGTGCGCTCGGCGGAGGCGACGGTCGCCTCGACGCAGGCCCCCCACGACGGACGGTAGGAGGCACAGCGTATGTCGGGTCACTCCAAGTGGGCGACGACCAAGCACAAGAAGGCGGCCATCGACGCTCGCCGCGGCAAGCTCTTCGCGAAGCTCATCAAGAACATCGAGGTCGCCGCACGCACCGGCGGCGGGGACCCGGCGGGCAACCCGACGCTGTACGACGCCATCCAGAAGGCGAAGAAGTCCTCCGTCCCCAACGACAACATCGACCGCGCGGTCAAGCGGGGCTCCGGCGAGGACGCCGGCGGCGCCGACTACCAGACGATCATGTACGAGGGCTACGCGTCCGGCGGGGTCGCCGTGCTCATCGAGTGCCTGACGGACAACCGGAACCGCGCGGCCAGCGACGTGCGGGTCGCGGTCACGCGCAACGGCGGCACGATGGCCGATCCCGGCAGCGTGTCGTTCCTCTTCACCCGCAAGGGCGTCGTCGTGGTCGGCAAGGACCAGAACGGCGGGCTGTCGGAGGACGACGTCCTCGCCGCCGTGCTCGACGCCGGCGCGGAGGAGGTCAACGACCTCGGCGACACGTTCGAGGTCCTGAGCGAGGCCACCGACCTCGTCGCGGTGCGCACGGCCCTGCAGGACGCGGGCATCGACTACGAGTCCGCCGAGGCCTCCTTCGTGCCCGCCACGCAGGTGCCGCTCGACGCCGAGCACGCCGCCAAGGTGTTCCGGCTCATCGAGGCGCTCGAGGACTCCGACGACGTCCAGAACGTCTACGCGAACTTCGACGTGTCCGACGAGGTCCTCGCCGAGCTCGAGCCCGCCTGACCTGCCCTCCGCCGGGCGCGCCTGCCCGGTGCGCGCCGGCTCCCCGGGCACAGTGGCCCGGTGCGCGTGCTCGGAGTCGACCCCGGCCTCACCCGCTGCGGTGTCGCCGTCGTCGACGGTCAGGGCGGTCGGCGCGCCGGGCTCGTCCACGCGGGGGTCGTCCGCACCGACCCCGGGGAGGACGTCGCACGCCGGCTCGTCACGGTCCACGCCGCGGTCGTCGCGCTCCTCGACGAGCACCGGCCCGACGTCGTCGCCGTCGAGCGGGTCTTCGCCCAGCACAACGTCCGCAGCGTCATGGGCACCGCGCAGTCGGCCGGGGTCGTCATGCTCGCGGCGTCGCAGGTCGGCCTCGCGGTCGCGACGCACACCCCGTCGGAGGTGAAGGCGGCCGTCACCGGCAACGGCCGCGCCGACAAGGCGCAGGTCGGGCTCATGGTGGCGCGGATCCTCGGCCTGGCGGCGGCGCCCCGACCGGCCGACGCCGCCGACGCCGTCGCCCTCGCGCTGTGCCAGCTGTGGCGGGGGACCGCGGACGTGCGGCGCCGGGCGGCCGCCGACGCGGCCCCCCGCAGCCGCTACGCCGAGCTCGTCCGCCAGGGCGCGTCGTCGCGGCGCGCCTCCCCGTGACGTCGGAGCCCCTCGCTACCCTCGTACACGTGTTCGGTGCAGCAGGAGTCGGCGCAGGAATGGGCGCAGAGGTCGGCGCAGGTGTCGTAGTGCCCGTGCGGAGGTGCTCGTGCTGGCCGAGGTGAGCGGGCGCGTGCTCGCGGTCCACCTCGACCGGGTCGTCGTCGGCGTCGGTGGTCTCGGGGTGCTCGCCCGGGCGACCCCCCGCACGCTCGCGGGCCTGCGACCCGGTGCGGAGTGCCGCCTCGCGACGTCCCTCGTCGTCCGCGAGGACTCCCTCACGCTCTTCGGGTTCGCCGACGACGACGAGCGCGACGTCTTCGAGGTGCTGCAGAGCGTCTCCGGGGTGGGGCCGCGGCTCGCGCTCGCGGTCCTCGCGGTCCTGTCGCCGGACGCGCTGCGCACCGCGGTGGCCGCCCAGGACGAGAAGGCGCTCACGGCGGTCCCGGGTATCGGTCGGAAGGGGGCGCAGCGCATGCTGCTGGAGCTCGGCGACCGGCTGGGGGTGCCCTCCGGCCCAGCGGCGGGAACCGGCGCCGGGGCGGCGACGACGGCCACGTTCCCCGCCCCCGCGCAGGCGCCGGACGGCGTCCCCGCGCAGGTGGTGACGGCCCTCGTGGGGCTCGGGTGGCAGCAGCGGCAGGCCGAGGACGCCGTCGCCCGCGTCGTCCCCGCCGAGGGGGAGGAGACCGTCGAGGCCGCCGTGCTCCTGCGGGCCGCCCTGCGCGGGCTGGCGCCGGCGTGAGCGGGCCGGAGCGGGAGGTCGACCCGGTGGCCGCCACGGGCGAGCTCGCCGAGGAGGCCGCGCTCCGGCCGCGGGCGATGGCCGAGTTCGTCGGTCAGCCCGTCGTGCGGCGGCAGCTGGGGCTCGTGCTCGAGGCCGCACGGCGCCGCGGCAGCAGCCCCGACCACGTCCTCCTCGCGGGACCACCCGGGCTCGGCAAGACGACGCTGGCGTACATCGTGGGCGCGGAGATGGGCGTGCCCGTCCGCGTCACGAGCGGTCCCGCGCTGCAGCACGCCGGCGACCTCGCGGCCATCCTGTCCTCGCTCGACGAGCACGAGGTGCTCTTCCTCGACGAGATCCACCGCATGTCGCGGGCCGCGGAGGAGATGCTCTACGTCGCGATGGAGGACTTCCGCGTCGACGTCGTCGTCGGCAAGGGCCCCGGCGCGACGGCGATCCCGCTCCCGCTGCCGCGCTTCACCCTCGTCGGGGCGACGACCCGCGCGGGCATGCTGCCCTCCCCGCTGCGCGACCGCTTCGGCTTCACCGGCCACCTCGACTTCTACGACGACGCCGACCTCGAGCGGGTGCTGCGCCGCAGCGCCCGCCTGCTCGGCATCCGCCTCGAGCCCGACGTCTCCCACGAGGTCGCCCGGCGCAGCCGCGGCACCCCCCGCATCGCCAACCGGCTGCTGCGGCGGGTCCGCGACTACGCCGAGGTGCACGGCGACGTCGCCGACGGGGGCGTCGTCACGCTCGACCACGCCCGCGAGGCGCTCGCGCTGTTCGGGGTCGACGAGCTGGGGCTGGACCGGCTCGACCAGGCCGTCCTCGACGCGCTGTGCCGCCGCTTCGGAGGCGGTCCCGTCGGGCTGTCGACCCTGGCGACCACCGTGGGGGAGGAGCCCGAGACCGTCGAGACGGTGTGCGAGCCGTTCCTCCTGCGGCGCGGCTTCCTCGCGCGCACCCCGCGCGGCCGGGTCGCGCTGCCCCCCGCATGGCAGCACCTCGGGCTCACCCCGCCCGTCCGGGAGGTGGGCGCGGAGGTGGGCGCGGTCCCCGCGACCGGTGTGCTGCGGGCGGGTGACGACGGCACCGGCACGGACGACGACTTCTGGCGGGCGTACGGGGAGGGCGGCCGCCTCGCCTAGACTCCTCCGGGGCTCCTGCCGCTGGGGGCTCGCCGGTGTGCGCCCGGAGGGGCCACCGGCCGATCGGAAGGACTGCTGTGGACCCTGCCCTGATCCTGCTCCTCGGGCTCGCGGTCATCCTCGTCCTGCAGTTCAGCCGTTTCAGCCGGCAGCGCCGGGAGGTCCGCGACGTGCAGTCCTCCCTCGCCGTCGGACGCAAGGTCCTCACCGCGTCGGGGATGCTCGGCACCGTCGCCGCGCTCACCGACGACACCGTCACGCTCGCGAGCGAGGACGGTCACCGCACCGAGTGGGTGCGGGGCTCCGTGGTCCGGGTCGTGCCGGACCAGCCCGCCGCCGAGACACCCGGCGACGAGCAGCCGCCCACCCCCACGACCTGAGACCGAGAGATCACCCGTGACCACCACCACACGTCGGTCGCGCCCACGGCGCGCCCTCGTCCTCCTCGCCGTCATCGTCGCGCTCGTCTTCGGGACCGTGACCGGCGGCTACTTCCTCGACGACGCACGCTGGTCGCCGTCGCTCGCGCTCGACCTCGAGGGCGGCACGCAGGTCGTGCTCACCCCGGTCGCGGAGGAGGGCGCCGAGATCCCGTCGGAGTCCATCGACCAGGCGGTCGAGATCATCCGCCAGCGCGTCAACGGCACCGGCGTCACCGAGGCCGAGGTGGTGCGTCAGGGCAGCAGCAACATCGTCGTCAGCATCCCCGGGCAGGCCGACGAGGAGACCCTCGACCTCGTCCGGGCGTCGGCGCAGCTGGAGTTCCGCCCCGTCCTGCTCGCCGGCACGGGCGTCGACCCGAGCCTGTTCGAGCCCTCCGTGGCCCCGTCCGGCGACCCGTCGGCACCGGTGGGCGAGGCGACGGCCCCGGCCGCCGAGGAGTCCGCGGTCCCGTCCGCCGGTCCCGCGGACGCGACGGCCGAGCCCTCCGTGGCGCCGTCGGCCCAGGGCCGCGCCGTGCCGCGCGGCGACGTCGCCGACGCCCTCGCGGCCGCCCCCACCGGGGAGCCGACCGGCGCCCCGACCGCCGAACCGGTCGAGCCGGTCGCCGAGCCGACAGCCGAGCCGGTGGCCGAGCCCGCGGTCGAGCCCACCGACGCCTCCGACCCCGCCTACCTCACGCCCGAGGTGCTCGCGGAGTTCGAGCAGCTGTCGTGCCTGGACCCGGAGACCGGCGCGGTGACGCGCGTGTCGGAGTCGCAGGACGACGAACCCCTCGTCGTCTGCAGCCAGGACGGCTTCGAGAAGTACGTCCTCGGTCCGGTCGAGGTCGAGGGCGAGAACGTCGCCGACGCCGGCTGGGGCTTCGGCACCGGCCAGACCGGTCTGTCGACCGGCCAGATCGTCGTCGACCTGCAGTTCGACGGCACGGGCACCGACCAGTTCGCCGACGTCTCGCGGCGCCTGTTCGACCTGACCGGTGACCGCAACCGCTTCGGGATCGTGCTCGACGGCGTCGTCATCTCCGCCCCGACGATGAACGGCATCATCCCCAACGGCCAGGCCCAGATCTCCGGCAACTTCACGCAGGAGACCGCCGAGGTCCTCGCCAACCAGCTGCGCTACGGCGCCCTGCCGCTGTCGTTCACGGTGGAGTCGACGGAGTCGATCTCCGCCACGCTGGGCGACGAGCAACTGCGCCTCGGGGTCCTCGCGGGCCTCATCGGCCTCGGTCTCGTCGTCGTCTACATGCTCGTGCAGTACCGGGCCCTGGGGCTGGTGACGATCGCGTCGCTCGCCATCGCCGGGTTGCTGGCGTACGGGCTGCTGCTGCTGTTCTCCTGGCGGCAGGGCTACCGCTTGAGCCTGCCCGGCGTCGTCGGCCTCATCGTCGCCATCGGCATCACCGCCGACTCGTTCATCATCTTCTTCGAACGCATCCGCGACGAGATCCGCGACGGGCGCAGCGTCGCCGTGGCGATCGAGCGGGGCTGGGAACGCTCGCTGCGGACCATCCTCATCTCCGACACCGTGTCGCTGCTCGCCGCCGTCGTGCTCTACACGGTCTCGGTCGGCGGGGTGCGCGGCTTCGCGTTCACCCTCGGCCTCACGACGGTCATCGACCTCATCGTCGTCGTGCTCTTCACGAAGCCGGTCGTCACGCTGCTGTCGCGGACCCGCTTCTTCGGCGAGGGGCACACGCTGTCCGGCTTCGACGCCGAGCACCTCGGCTCGGTCGTCGCCCGCAACGCCATCCGCAGCGGCACGCGCGGCGTGCCGACGGGGACCACCGTCGCCGAGCGCAAGCGCGCCGCGGCCGCCGCCAACGAAGGGGCAGTCCTGTGAAGTTCGACCGCTGGGGCAACGACCTCTACACCGGCGCCCGCTCCTACGGCATCGTCCGCAACCGCCGCCGCTGGTACGTCCTCACCGGCGTCCTCGTGGCGCTCGCCGTCGCCGCGCTGCTCCTGCGCGGGCTCAACCTCGGCATCGACTTCACCGGCGGGTCCGAGTTCCGCGTGAGCGCGGTCCCGGGCGAGGTGAGCACGCTCGCGGCCGAGGACGCCGTGACGGGCGTCGTCGGCGACACCCAGGTGCAGACGACGATCATCGACGGCGACAACGTCCGCGTCCGCACGGGGGAGCTCAGCACCGCCGACACGGAGGCGGTCGCGGAGGCGCTCGCCGAGACGTACGGGGTCGAGACCTCCGCCGTCACCTCCCAGTTCGTCGGCGCCTCGTGGGGCGAGCAGATCTCGGTGCGGGCGCTGCAGGGCCTCCTCGTGTTCCTCGCCCTGGTCGCCGTCGTCATCTCCCTCTACTTCCGCACGTGGAAGATGGCCGTGGCCGCGCTGGCCGCGCTCGTCCTCGACATGGTCTTCACGGTCGGGATCTTCGCGGCCACGGGCCTGGAGGTGACGCCGTCGACGGTCATCGGCTTCCTCACGGTCCTCGCGTACTCCCTCTACGACACCGTCGTCGTGTTCGACAAGGTGCGGGAGAACACGCGGGAGGCGCTCGAGGGCGACACCCAGACGTTCGCCGAGGGGGCGAACCTCGCCGTCAACCAGACGCTCGTGCGCTCCATCAACACGAGCGTCGTCGCGATCCTGCCGGTGCTCGCGGTCCTCGTCATCGGCGTCGCGCTGCTGGGCGCGAGCACGCTGCTCGACCTCGCCCTCGTCCTCGCGATCGGCACGGCCGTGGGGACGTTCTCCTCGATCTTCGTCGCGACCCCGCTGCTCGTGCAGCTGCGGGAGCGCGAGGAGGGCATCGTCGCCCACGACACGGCGGTCCTCCGTCGTCGCGAGGGGCGCACGCCCGTGGCCGCGCCCGCCGGCCCGTCGGTCGACGTCGCCGAGCACGACTGGTCCGGCCCCCGCTCCGCGGTCCTCGCGCAGTCGCGGCAGCAGGGGCAGCGCCAGCAGCCGCGGCGACTGCCGCGCGACAAGCGCGGCTGATGCTCCCGGCGTCCGGACCGGGGTCCGGGCGCGCGGCGAGCGGGACGCCCGCCTGCTCCTAGACTGGGACGACCGGCTCGTCGCGGGCCGGGACGTCGCGGGCGCGGGAGGTGCGCGTGGAGGACCGACCGGGAGCCGGTGACGGGCGCGCGCCCGAGGTGCACGGCGCCGGGGCCGGTCCGGCCACGCACCCGGGCCCCGCGCCGCAGGAGCCGAGCGCGGCGACCGCGCCGCCCCCGACCGCGCCCGGCGCGCCCCCGGCGCCCACCGGGTACGCCGCAGCGGGCGGTGTGTCCGGGTCCGGCCGCATCCTGTCCCGCTGGGGACGCCGCGGCCTCTCCCGCACCCAGGTCAGCCCCATCCTCGAGCCGCTGCTCGTGACGGTGCTCGCGGCGGACCCGAAGGCCGACACCTCCCTGCTCGAGCGGGCGTACGCGGTGGCGGAACGGGCGCACGCGGGCCAGACGCGCAAGAGCGGCGACCCCTACATCACCCACCCCGTGGCGGTCGCGACGATCCTCGCCGAGCTGGGGATGCCGACGTCGACGCTGGCGGCGGCGCTGCTCCACGACACGGTCGAGGACACCGCCTACTCCCTCGACGACCTCCGCACCGACTTCGGGGACGAGGTCGCGCAGCTCGTCGACGGCGTGACGAAGCTCGACAAGGTCACGTACGGCGACGCGGCCCAGGCCGAGACGGTCCGCAAGATGGTCGTCGCGATGGCCCGGGACATCCGCGTCCTCGTCATCAAGCTCGCCGACCGGCTCCACAACGCCCGCACGTGGCGGTTCGTCAGCGCCGAGTCCGCGCAGCGCAAGGCCCGCGAGACCATCGAGATCTACGCTCCGCTCGCGCACCGCCTCGGGATGAACACCATCAAGTGGGAGCTGGAGGACCTGTCCTTCGCCGCGCTCTACCCGAAGGTGTACGACGAGATCGTCCGCCTCGTCGCGGAGCGCGCGCCGGCCCGCGAGGAGTACCTCGAGAAGGTCCGCGAGCAGGTCGCCGCCGACCTGCGCGCCGCCAAGATCAAGGCGACGGTCACCGGCCGGCCGAAGCACTACTACTCGATCTACCAGAAGATGATCGTGCGGGGCCGGGACTTCGCCGACATCTACGACCTCGTCGCCGCCCGGGTGCTCGTCGACACCCTGCGCGACTGCTACGCGGTGCTGGGCGCGCTGCACGCCCGCTGGACCCCCGTACCCGGGCGGTTCAAGGACTACATCGCGATGCCGAAGTTCAACATGTACCAGTCGCTCCACACGACGGTCATCGGGCCGGGTGGCAAGCCCGTAGAGGTGCAGATCCGCACGTTCGAGATGCACCGACGCGCCGAGTACGGCGTCGCCGCGCACTGGAAGTACAAGGACACCGGCGGCAAGGGCGGCGCCCGTGCGGGCAGGCCCGGCAGCGACCCGACGGACATGGCCTGGCTGCGGCAGCTGCTGGACTGGCAGGCCGAGACCGGCGACCCCGACGAGTTCCTCGACAGCCTCCGATTCGAGGTCGCCGCGCAGGAGGTCTTCGTCTTCACCCCGCGGGGGGACGTCATGTCCCTGCCAGCGGGCTCGACCCCGGTCGACTTCGCCTACGCCGTGCACACCGAGGTCGGTCACCGGTGCATGGGGGCGAGGGTCAACGGCCGCCTCGTGCCGCTGGAGAGCACGCTGCAGAACGGCGACGTCGTCGAGATCTTCACCTCGAAGGCCGCGGGTGCCGGCCCGAGCCGGGACTGGGCCGGCTTCGTCGCCTCGCCCCGGGCCCGGAACAAGATCCGGCAGTGGTTCTCCAAGGAGCGCCGCGAGGAGGCGATCGACGCCGGCCGCGACGCCATCGCCCGCACCATGCGCAAGCAGAACCTGCCGGTGCAGCGGATGCTGTCGCACGAGACGCTCCTCGCCCTCGCCCAGGAGATGCGCTACCCCGACGTGTCGGCGCTGTACGCCGCGGTCGGGGAGGGGCACACCAGCGCCCAGTCCGTCGTGCAGAAGCTCGTCGCGAGCCTCGGCGGCGCCGAGGGCACGGAGGAGGACCTCGCCGAGGTCACGACGCCGAGCCGACGGGTGGCCCGACCCCGCTTCAGCGAGTCCGGGGTCGTGGTGAAGGGCGCGGCGGACGTGTGGGTGAAGCTCGCCCGATGCTGCACGCCCGTGCCCGGCGACGACATCGTCGGCTTCGTGACGAAGGGCCAGGGGGTCTCGGTGCACCGCTCCGACTGCGGCAACGTCGCGGCGCTGGAGCGGGAGCCCGAGCGGCTCCTCGACGTCGAGTGGGCGCCGACGTCGGCGAGCGTCTTCCTCGTGCAGATCCAGGTGGAGGCGCTCGACCGGAGCCGGCTCCTGTCCGACGTGACGAAGGCCCTGTCGGACCACCACGTCAACATCCTCTCCGCGTCGGTGTCGACGAGCGACGAGCGTGTCGCCATCTCGAAGTTCACCTTCGAGATGGGGGACACCCAGCACCTCGACCACGTCCTCAACGCGGTCCGCCGCGTGGAGGGCGTCTTCGACGTGTACCGCGTGACGAGCGGGGTGCAGCGCGAGGTCAGCGGGCCCTAGGCCGCGCCGGGGGCCGCGTCCGCGTGCTCGTCGAGCCGGTCGAGCCGGTCGAGGGCGGATGTCCGGCCGCGGTGGCCGCGCTGCGCGTCGAGCCGCGTGCGCACTGCCGCCGCGTCGGTGAGGCCGCTGCGCAGGAGGCCGACGACGGCGAGTCGCGCCCGCTCGCCGCGCTCCAGCCGCAGGCACTCCTCCGCCGTGGTCGTGGGGTCCGTCACCGCCACGCCACCGACCCGCACCCACGCGCCGCCGCTGCACCACCGCACCGGTGACAGCACGGGCGCACGGGCGGGATGCCGGGAGCCGACGCGCCCGGTGGTGACCGGGCGGCCGGGCGCCGGGGCGACCCGCACCGGTCCCGGGCGCAGGCCGGGGTCACCGAGCCACACCCAGGCGGCCGTGACCCGGACGAGGACGCCGTCGCGGAGGGCCGTGCCGAGCGCGACCGCCCGCGCCCGCGGCGCGATCCCGGCCCGCCCCTCCGCCCAGCCCGGACCGCCCGCGGCGAGCACGCCGGGCACGACCTCGACGACCCCGGCGCGCACCCGGATCCCGAGGTCGAGGAAGGGGGCGGGCGGGCAGGGGTCTCGCAACCAGGGGACGTCCACGGCGCCACCCTGACGTCCGAGGGTCGTCCACGGTCCCGGCGACACCCGGGCTGGGGACGACACGCCGCGGGAGCGGCCTGTGGGTCGTCGGGTCAGCGGGACAGGTCGCTGAGGCTGCTCCTCGCCTGGGCGAGCCACGCGCGCTTGGTGTCCCGCTCCTGTGCGGCCCGTGACGCGGCCTTCGCGTCGCCACGTGCCTCGGCGGCGGCGACCTTCGCCTCGAGCTCGGCGAGCTGGTCCTCCAGCTGGCTGACGAGCCCGGAGCCCCGCGCGACGACCTCGCTGTTGCCCTTGCCCCACCGGGCGGAGTCCGCCTCCCGGACCTTGTCGATGACCGCCCGCAGCCGGTTCTCGATCCGGTCGAGGTCACGGCGCGGCACCCGGCCGGCCTCGTCCCACCGGTCCTGGATCGAGGAGAGGGCCCGGCGCGCCTTCTCGAGGTCGCTGACGGGGAGGAGGGCCTCCGCCTCGGCGAGGAGCTGCTCCTTCTTCGCGAGGTTGCCGCGGTACTCCTCGTCCTGTGCGGCGTTGGCGGACGACCGCGCCTCGAAGAACACGTCCTGCGCCGCGCGGAAGCGCGCCCACAGGGCGTCGTCGTCCTTGCGACTCAGGCGACCGGCCGACTTCCACTGGTCCATGAGGGCCTTGTACTCGTCGCTGGCCGCACGCCAGTCCGTGGAGTCCTGCAGGGCCTCGGCGCGGGCGATGAGCTTCTCCTTCGCCGCCTTCGTCGCCGCGCGCTGCTCACCGACCTGCGCGAAGTGCGCGCGCCGCAGCCGGTCGACGGTCGAGCGGGCCGCGGCGAACCGCTTCCACAGCGGGTCCTCCGTGCGCTTGTCGAGCCGCGTGCCCGATCGCTGCGCCGACTTCCACTCGTCGAGCAGCGCGGCCATCCGCTCGCCCGCGTGCTTGAAGTGCATCGTCTCCGCGGGTGTGGCCGCGATGGACTCCGCCTCGGACACGATCCGCTCGCGCTCGGCGAGTGCGGCGGCGCGGGCCGCGGCACGCTCGGCGTCCTCCGCCTTGCTGCGCTCGGCGACGAGGGCGTCGAGCCGGTCGAGCTCGGTGCGCAGGGCGGGCAGGTTGCCGACGACCTTGGCCTCGGTCACGGCCTCGCGGAGACCACCGAGCGCCGAGCGGGCCTCCTTGGCCGGCACGGTGCCGTTGTCCAGGCGCTGGCCCAGCAGCAGCACCTGCGCGGCGAGGTCCTCGAACTTGCGGACGTAGAAGGCGAGCGCCTCGTCGGCGGGCACGTCGGGGTACTGCCCGACCTCACGCTGCTCCTCGCCGTCGCGGACGTGGACGGTGCCGTCCTCGTCGACCCAGCCGTAGCTCGTCGCGTCGACGGCGAGCGGGGCGACGGGATCCGCTGCCGGAGCGACGGGGCTGGGTGCGTGCCGGTGCGCGGCGAGGTCGATGGGGCTGGGTGCGTGCGGGGCGGCCGCGCTCGGCTGCTCCGGTGCCTGCTCGGGCGCCTGCTCGGGCGCCTGCTCGGGTGCCTGCTCGGGTGCCTGCTCGGGCGCCTGCTCGGCGGCCTGCGCGGCGTCGGCCTCTGCCGCGGCGCCCGGCTCGGTGGTGGCCTCGGGCTGGGTGGCGTCGGGCTGCTCGGGCTGGGTGGCCTCGGGCTGCTCGGGCTGGGTGGCCTCGGGCTCGGTGGCCTCGGGCTCGGTCGTCACCGTCGTCCCCGGCTCGGTGACGCCTGCCGTCGCCGGCTCGGGCGCGCCCGTGCCGGGCTCGGCGAGGGTCTCGTCGGGTCGGGTGTCCTCGGTGCTCACGCTGACTCCTCCACGGTGACGCTGGTGATGCCGATGCTGCGGGCGGGGGCCGTGCCGTCGGCGGCGAGCCCACCCTCCGCGACCTGCTCGACGATGTCGAGGCCGCTCGTCACCTGCCCGAGGACCGAGTAGCCCCCGGCGGCGTCGGACGGGATCGTCGAGTCCTCGTACACGACGAAGAACTGGCTGCCCATGCTCTCCCCGTCGCCGCCGACCCGCGCCATGGCGACCGTCCCGGCGGGGTAGACGTCGTCCGCCGGCGCGTTCTCCACCGGGCCGTAGGAGTAGCCGGGTCCGCCCTGGCCGGTGGCGGTCGGGTCGCCGCACTGGAGGACGAAGATCCCTGCGGTGGTGAGGCGGTGGCAGGGCGTGGAGTCGTAGTACCCGGCCTCCGCGAGCCCGACGAAGCTGCCGACGGCCTCCGGGGCGGCGTCGCCGTCCATGACGACCTCGATGTCCCCGCACGTGGTCGCGAGCGTGACGGCGACGCGGCCCTCGGCCGGGGGCGGCTGCTCGTCGACGACGACGGGCTGCGCGACGGGACCGGGGCCGGGCGGGCACGGGTTCGTCTCGTCGACGGGCGCGGCCACGGTCGCCTCGGCGGGGGAGGGGAGGGCGTCGGCGCTCGAGGGGGCGGTGGGCTCGGCCGCAACCGGGTCGCCGGCGGTGTCCCCGCCACCGAGGAGGCTCGCGCCCACGACGGCGCCCGCGGCGACGACGGCGACCACCGCGGCGACGACGACGTTCCGCCGGGTCGCCGCGCGCCGGTGCTGCTCCTTGGCCGCGACCCGCTGCTCGAACTTCTCCTGGCGGCGGCGCTCCTGCTCGCGCTCGCGCTTCGACGACACCGTCCCCTGCGTCCTTCCCGTGGGCCGTCGGCGTGGCGACGGGCACGGCACCCGTCCTGCCGCGGACAGGGACGACAGCATAGGCATCTAGGGTGGCGCGCATGCTCGTACGCGCGGTCGAGGCCACCGCCTTCGGCACGAACTGCTGGGTCCTCGCGACCGGCGCGGGTGAGGAGTGCGTCGTCGTGGACCCCGGTTTCGGGGTCGTCGACCGGCTGCGTGAGGTCCTCACCGAGCACCGGCTGCGACCCGCCGCGGTGCTGCTCACGCACGGCCACGCCGACCACGTGTGGTCGGTGACACCGGTGTGCAGGAGCGCGGGAACGCCCGTCGCCGTCCACGTCCACCCCGACGACCGCTACCGGCTCGCCGACCCGCTGGCGACCCTCGACCCCGGCCTCCGCCACATGCTCGCGGCTCAGTTCGGGCCGCAGGAGCGCTGGCAGGAGCCCGAGGACGTGCTCGACCTGCCCCCGGCCGGTGCTCCCGCCGCGCTGCAGGTCGCCGGACTCGACCTCGTCGTCCACCACACGCCGGGACACACCGAGGGCTCGGTGGTCTTCGCCGTCGCACCCGAGCCCGGCGCGGGGCTGCTCATGAGCGGCGACCTCCTCTTCGCCGGGAGCATCGGACGGACCGACCTCGCCGGTGGCGACCCGGTCGCCATGGCGCGGTCCCTGCGCGAGGTCCTGCCGCGCTTCGACGACGCGACCCGCGTCCTGCCCGGCCACGGCCCGACGACGACCCTCGCGGACGAGCGGGCCCGCAACCCCTTCCTCCGCGCCGTCGCGGCCGGCCAGGTCCTCTGATGGCGCGCATCGCCCCGCTCTCCGGTTTCCCGGAGTGGCTGCCCGCGGAACGGGCCGTCGAGGTCCACGTCGTCGACACGCTTCGCCGCGTCTTCGAGCTCCACGGCTTCGCCGGCATCGAGACGCGCTCGGTCGAACCGCTCTCGCAGATGCTGCGCAAGGGCGAGATCGACAAGGAGGTCTACGTCGTCCGGCGCCTGCACGCCGACGAGCCGGGGGACGCCGGCGCCCCCGACGACGACACCCTCGGCCTCCATTTCGACCTCACCGTGCCGCTCGCGCGGTACGTGCTGCAGAACGCCGGGCACCTCGTCTTCCCATTCAAGCGCTACCAGATCCAGCGCTCGTGGCGCGGCGAGCGGCCCCAGGACGGCCGGTTCCGCGAGTTCGTCCAGGCCGACGTCGACGTCGTCGGACGCGACACGCTGCCCCGGCACCACGAGGTCGACGTCCCGCTCGTGATGGTCGAGGCGCTGCGCGCCCTCGACGTCGGCGACGTCCGCATGCGCGTCAACGACCGCCGCGTCGCCGAGGGTCTCGTGCGCGGCCTCGGCCTCGACGACGTCCCCCCTGTCCTCGCCGCGGTCGACAAGCTCGCGAAGATCGGGCCGGACGCGGTCGGGGACCTGCTGCGGGAGCGCGCCGGAGCGAGCGCCGCGCAGGTCGACGCGGTCCTCGAGATGGCGGGCGTGTCCGGGCCGGGCGCCGCCCGGGCGCTGACGGACCTGGTCGCCCGGCACGGCGCCGGCTCCGACGCGCTCCACGAGGCCGTCGGGGACCTCCAGCGCCTGCTCGACGCCGCCGAGGAGGTCGCCCCCGGCGCCGTCGTCGCCGACCTGTCGGTCGTCCGCGGGCTCGACTACTACACGGGCAGCGTCTACGAGACCGAGCTCGTCGGGCAGGAGGACCTGGGGTCCGTGTGCTCCGGCGGGCGCTACGACGACCTCGCGAGCGACGGCGCCACCCGCCATCCGGGGGTGGGCCTCAGCATCGGCGTGAGCCGACTGGTGTCGCGGCTGCTGCGCGACGACGTGGTCCGCGCCAGCCGGCCCGTGCCGACCGCGGTCCTCGTCGCGGTGTCCGACGAGGCAACCCGATCCCGCTCCGACGCCGTGGCCCGGGCCCTCCGCGCCCGGGGGATCCCGTCCGACACCGCGCCGACCGCGGCGAAGTTCGGCCGGCAGATCCGCCACGCGGACCGCCTCGGGGTTCCGTTCGTGTGGTTCCCCGGCGCCGCGGGAGATCCCGACGAGGTGAAGGACATCCGCTCCGGCGACCAGGTGGTCGCCGACGCGGCGACGTGGGAGCCGCCCAGCGCCGACCGGTACCAGCAGGTGGTCCCGGTCCACCACCCCTGACTCACCCGACCTCGTCCGCCTCCAGGAGCCGGGCGAGGCGGGCGAGGTCCGCCCGGACTGCCGCCTCGTCCGCCCGCGACGCCTCGTCGTCCTGTCCGGGTGCGCGCCGCAGCGTGAAGACGACCTCCGCGCCGTCGCCGTGCGGCAGCACCCGCAGGGGGTTGAGCGTCGCGGTCCCGTCCGGCAGCACGACGGTGTGGTCGAGGACCCCGAGGTCGTTGTCGGGCGCGAACCGGACACGCACCGGGCCCATCGGCGACTCGCACCGCCACCAGCCGTCGTCCGCGGCCTCCACGGCGCCGGCGAGGCCCGCGGCCCAGCGCGGCAGGTTCCGCGGGTCGCGGACGAAGCGGTGGACGACGTCCGGCGCGCGGCCCACGTGCTGGGCGAGGTGGCGCGACTCCGGTCCGGTCACGGTGCCCTCACGGGACGCTCACGACGGTCCGGCAGAGGCGCCGCCGACCTGGCGGCGGCCCTGCGGCATCCGGACGCCCACGGACTCCAGCTCGAGCGCCGCGAGCGCCCGGACGACCCCCGGCTCGCCCCGGCGCCACTCGCCGACGGGGTCGCCGGAGACGGTCGCGAGGGCGTGGACGGGCCGGGTCGCCAGCGCCCGGAGGGCGAACAGGTCGGGGTCGGCGCCGGCGGTGAGGAGCGCGTGCGCGGCCCCCGTGCGCCGGGCCGCGCGCAGCCGCAGCGGCAGCCACACGGCGACGACGAGGGCCACGGGTGTGACGGCGACGAGGACCCCGAGGGCGACGGCGAGGTCGCCGACGAGGTCGGCGAGGCGCAGCGCCTGCTCGGAGATCCCGGCGACGGCGTCGGCCGCACCGTCGAGGGGCGCGGCGGCCTCGTCGCCGACGAGGGGCACCCGCCCGATCGCCTCGCCGCCGCGCCCGAGCTGTCCGGCGGCGCGGTCGGCTCCGGCGGCGAGCTCGCGGGTCGGGGGCACGAGCGCCGAGACGGCGGCGTGCACCGCGAGGCCGACCGCGACCCACAGCACGCACCACCCGGCCACGAGGGCGTCGCCGAGCAGCTGCCGGGCCCGCATCGCGGGGACGTCGGCGTACCAGCGCAGCGGTGTCCCGGGGGCGGGGCCCGCCGGCGGGCCGGGCCGCGACACGTCGGTGGGCTCCTCCACCGGGCCACCGTACGGGCCCTACAGTTCCGTCGTGACTGCTACCGCGCGCCCCGCCACCGTCGTCGGGGTCCCCTCCGAGGTCAAGAACCACGAGTACCGCGTCGCCCTCACGCCCTCGGGCGTCCACGAGCTGCGCACCCACGGCTGCGAGGTGCTCGTGCAGTCCGGGGCGGGCGCCGGCTCGTCGATCAGCGACGACGACTACCGGGCCGAGGGCGCGACCATCCTCGACGACGCCGACGACGTGTGGGGACGCGCCGACCTCGTGCTCAAGGTGAAGGAGCCCGTCGAGCAGGAGTACCACCGGCTGCGCGAGGGGCTCACGCTCTTCACCTACCTCCACCTGGCCGCCGACCGGCGCCTCACCGAGGAGCTCGTCGACCGCAAGGTCACCGCCATCGCCTACGAGACCGTCCAGACCCCGGACCGCGCGCTGCCGCTGCTGTACCCCATGAGCGAGGTCGCCGGCCGGCTCGCGCCGATGGTCGGCGCGCACACGCTCATGCGGGCCTCGGGCGGGCGCGGCGTCCTCATGGGCGGGGTGTCCGGCACGTACGCGGCCAAGGTCGTCGTCATCGGCGCCGGGGTCGCCGGGCTCAACGCGACCGCCACCGCCGTCGGCATGCAGGCCGACGTCACCCTCATGGACCGGGACGTGTCCCGGCTGCGGGCCGCGGACCGCATCTACCAGGGCCGGGTGCAGACCGTCGCCTCCAACACCCTCGAGCTCGAGCGCGCCGTGCTCTCCGCGGACCTCGTCATCGGCGCGGTCCTCGTGCCGGGCGCCAAGGCGCCCAAGCTCGTGAGCAACGAGCTCGTGTCCCGCATGCGCGAGGGCAGCGTCCTCGTCGACATCTCCGTCGACCAGGGCGGCTGCTTCGAGGACACCCGACCCACCACCCACGCCGACCCGACGTTCCGCGTCCACGACTCGGTGTTCTACTGCGTCGCGAACATGCCGGGTGCGGTCCCCAACACCTCCACCTACGCCCTGACGAACGTCACCCTGCCGTACGCCTCGGCCATCGCGACGCTCGGCTGGCGCGAGGCGCTGCGCGCGGACCCGGCCCTCGCGCTCGGGCTCAACACGCACGCCGGGACCGTGACGAACGAGCCCGTCGCCGCCGCGCACGGCATGCCGGCCACCGAGGTGGCGGAGGCGCTCGCCTGAGCGCGCCGGGGCGGGTCGACGTGGGCACGAGGGCGCACCCGGTGGCCGTCGTGCCACCGCGCCGTGCCGAGCCCGACGTGTCCCCCGGACCCGGCTCGCCCGAGGTGCGCGACGCGCTGGCCGCGGCGGCCGAGGCGTGGCTCGCCCACCTGGGTGTCGAGCGGGGCGTCGCGGGGAACACGCTCGCGGCGTACCGGCGCGACGTCCGGCGCTGGTGCGACTTCGTGCGACGGAGCGGGCGCCGAGCGCCCGCCGAGGTGACGGAGGCCGACGTGTCGGCGTTCGTCGTCGGGCTGCGCACCGAGGTCGGCCTGTCCGCCGCGAGCACGGCCCGGGCCCTCGCGGCCGTCCGCGGCCTCCACCGCTTCCTGCTCGCCGAGGGCACGGTCGACGCCGACGTCACCCGCGAGGTCCGCGCCCCCAGCCTGCCGCGCCGGCTGCCGAAGGCCATCGCGGTCGACGCGGTGCTCCGCCTCGTCCAGGCCCCGGACACCACGACCCCCCTCGGCCTGCGGGACCGGGCCCTCCTCGAGCTGCTCTACGCGACCGGGGCCCGTATCTCCGAGATCGTCCAGCTGGACGTCGACGACGTCGTCGGCTCCGACGGCGAGGTCGTCCACGTCGTCCGGCTCACCGGCAAGGGCGGCAAGCAGCGCGCCGTCCCGGTCGGCAGCCACGCCCGCGCCGCCCTCGACGCCTACCTCGTCCGCGGCCGGCCCGCCCTGGGCGGCAGCGACGCGCGCGCCCTGTTCCGCAACTCCCGGGGCGGGCGGCTCAGCCGGCAGTCCGCGTGGGCGGTGCTGCGCCGCGCCGCCGACACCGCCGGCCTGCCGGAGCCGGGAGGCCCCCCGGTCGGTCCGCACCTGCTGCGACACTCCTTCGCCACCCATCTCATCGAGGCGGGCGCCGACGTGCGGGTGGTCCAGGAGCTGCTGGGGCACGCCTCGGTCGCGACCACGCAGGTCTACACGCACGTCTCGGTCGACGCCCTCCGCGAGGTGTACGCGACCAGCCACCCGCGCGCCCGCTGAGCCGCGCGGGGGCGCCGGGCGGCGTGGGAGGTGCGGGTCACCCCCCGCGCCCGACTAGGGTCGCCGCTGTGACGACCGCGAGCGACGCAGTGGCGGGGGAGGACCCCCAGGGGACCGACGGCCTCGGCCCGACCGGGCGCCCGCTGCCGGACTTCGGGGTGCCACCCGTGCTCGCGTCCCACGGGCCGGCGCGGGTCATCGCGCTGTGCAACCAGAAGGGCGGCGTCGGCAAGACGACGACGACGATGAACCTCGGTGCCGCGCTCGCGGAGTACGGCCGTCGTGTCCTGCTCGTCGACTTCGACCCGCAGGGCGCCCTGTCCGCGGGTCTCGGGGTGCGTCCCGGTGACGACGAGCCGTCGCTGTACCAGCTGCTCGTCGACAAGCAGACCGACGTCCGGGACGTCCTGCGCACCACCGACGTGCCCGGCGTCGACGTGCTCCCGACCGACATCCACCTGTCGGCCGCCGAGGTCCACCTCGTCAACGAGGTCGCCCGGGAGATGGCGCTCGCGCGGGTGCTGCGACCCGTCCTCGACGACTACGACGCCGTCCTCATCGACTGCCAGCCCTCCCTCGGTCTGCTCGCCGTCAACGCGCTCACCGCCGCGCACGGGGTGCTGATCCCCGTCGAGTGCGAGTACTTCGCCCTGCGCGGTGTCGCCCTGCTCCAGCAGACGATCGAGAAGGTGACGGACCGCCTCAACTTCGGCCTCGAGATCGACGGCGTCCTCCCGACGATGTACGACCCGCGCACCCTCCACAGCCGCGAGGTCGTCGCGCGGCTCGTCGACGTGTTCGGCGACAAGGTGTTCCACACCGTCATCTCGCGCACGGTCAAGTTCCCCGACTCCTCCGCCGCGTCGCAGCCCATGACGACGTACGCCCCCACGCACCCGGGCACGCAGGCGTACCGCCAGCTCGCCCGCGAGCTCGTGGCGCGGGGCCTCGTCGCCTGAGCAGCCCCGCCGTGACCGCCGGGGCCCCCGAGCCCGAGGAGCGGGTCAGCGGGTTCGAGGTGCACCTCGACGTCTTCACCGGCCCGTTCGACCTGCTGCTGGGCCTCATCGCCAAGCACCGCCTCGACGTCACCGAGGTCGCGCTCGCCCGCGTCACCGACGAGTTCCTCGCCCACATCCGGGGCATGACGGAGTGGAGCCTCGACGAGGCGAGCGGCTTCGTCCTCGTCGCCGCCACCCTCCTCGACCTCAAGGCGGCCCGTCTCCTGCCCGGCGCCCACGTCGAGGACGAGCAGGACCTCGCGCTGCTCGAGGCCCGCGACCTGCTGTTCGCCCGCCTCCTGCAGTACCGGGCGTTCCGGACCGCCGCGGCGGACCTCGGTCGCCGCCTCGAGGAGCAGGCCGGGCGCCACCCGCGTCGCCGCGGCGACGACCCGCTCGGCGCCGACCTGCTGCCGGACCTCGTGTGGTCGATGCCCGCGGAGCAGTTCGCGCGGCTCGCGGCCGACGCCCTGCGGCCCCGGCCCGTCCCCACGGTCGGGCTCGAGCACCTCCACGCCCCGGAGGTCTCGGTCGCCGAGCAGCGCCGGCACCTGCTCGACGCGCTCGCCGGCGGCCGGGCGACGCCGTTCCGCGTGCTCGTCGCCGACGCCGGGTCGCGAGCGGTCGTCGTGGCACGCTTCCTCGCGGTCCTCGAGCTGTACCGCGAGGAGCACGTGGGCCTCGAGCAGGCGGGGCCCCTCGCGGAGCTGTCGGTCCGGCTCCTGCGACCCGCAGGTCCGGGCGCGCCGCCGGACGACACCGAGGAGGAGGAGCGATGAGCCTGCAGGAGGGTCTCGACGTCGACGCGCTGCCGGGAGGTGCCCGTGCCGCGCTCGAGGCCGTCGTCATGGTGGCCGACGAGCCGGTGCCACCGCTGGTCCTCGCCGCGGCGCTCGCCCTGCCGCTGGAACGCGTCGAGGCGCTCCTCGCCGGGCTCGCCGAGGAGTACGACGCCCAGGGGCGCGGCTTCGAGCTGCGGCGGTCCGGCGCCGGCTGGCGGGTGTACTCGCGGCAGGTGTTCGCGCCTGTCGTCGAGCGCTTCGTCGGGGACGGGGCCACCGCGCGGTTGTCGCGGGCGGCGCTCGAGACCCTCGCGATCATCGCGTACCGGCAGCCCGTGGCGCGCTCGACGGTGTCGAGCATCCGCGGGGTCAGCGCCGACGCCACCATCCGCACCCTCGTCCAGCGCGGCCTCGTCGCCGAGGGTGGTTCGGCCGGCGGTGCGGAGGGGGGTCCGGGAGGTGCGATCCTGTACGTCACGACCGACGAGCTGTGCGAACGGCTCGGCATCCGCTCCGTCGACGAGCTGCCGCCCCTGGCCCCCTACCTGCCGGAGGCCGACGCGCTCGACGACATCGGCGCCGAGGGTCGCGTCCGGCCACGGGGAGGAGCCCCGGCCGCGCCGACGCGCCCTGCCGACGACCCTCCCGAGGAGACCCCATGAGCCCCACCAGCCGACGCGGCGGGCGCGGCAGGCCCCGTCGCACCGCACCCGCCGCGGCCCGTCCCGCGGCGCCCACGTCCGACGTCCACGACCCCGCCGGTGAGCGGCTGCAGAAGGTGCTCGCCTCCGCCGGCGTGGCGTCCCGGCGTCGCGCCGAGCAGCTCATCGCGGCCGGGCGCGTGAGCGTCGACGGGCAGGTCGTCACCGAGCTCGGCACGCGCGTCGCGACGGGGGCGGTCATCCACGTCGACGGCATGCGCGTGCAGACCGACGAGACGAAGACGTACCTGGCGGTCAACAAGCCCGTCGGGATGGTGTCGACGATGTCCGACGAGCAGGGCCGCCCGTGCCTCGGCGACCTCGTCGCCGACCGGGGCGACCGGCTCTTCCACGTCGGCCGCCTCGACGTCGACTCCGAGGGACTGCTCCTGCTGACCAACGACGGCGAGCTGGCCCACCGCCTGCAGCACCCCAGCCACGGCGTGCCCAAGTGGTACCTCGCGGAGGTGCCGGGTCCGGTCGGGCGTGACGTCGGCCGCCGGCTCAAGGAGGGCGTCGAGCTCGACGACGGCCCGGTGGCCGTCGACTCCTTCACCGTCGTCGACTCCGCGCCGGGCAAGGCGCTGCTCGAGGTCGTCATCCACGAGGGCCGCAAGCACGTGGTCCGGCGCATGCTCGAGGCCGTCGGCCACCCCGTCGAGCGGCTCGTGCGGACCCGGATCGGCTCCGTGCGGCTCGGCGAGCTGCCCGCCGGTCGCACCCGCACCCTCAGCGAGGGCGAGGTGGCCGGGCTGTTCCGCGACGTGGGCCTGTGACCCCCGCCCACCGGGACGCGCCGGTAGCGTCGTGACCGTGGCGCTGCGGGGCATCAGGGGAGCGATCCAGCTCGACGTCGACGAGCGCGACCACCTCCTCGCCGCCACCCGCGAGCTCGTGAGCGCCGTCATGCGGGCGAACGACCTCGCCGCGGACGACCTCGTCAGCATCGTCTTCACGTGCACCCCTGACCTCACGAGCGAGTTCCCCGCCGTCGCGGCCCGCGAGCTCGGGCTCGGCTCCGTCCCGCTGCTGTGCGCGGTGGAGGTCGACGTGCCGGGCGCGATGCCCCGGGTGGTGCGCCTCCTCGCGCTCGCCGAGACCGAGCGGGCCCGCGACGCCGTGCAGCACGTCTACCTGCGCGGTGCCGTCGCCCTGCGCCGGGACATCGCCCAGTGAGCACCCCACCGGGGCTCGACGGTGCCGTCCACGTCGTGGGGACCGGTCTCGTCGGGGCGAGCGTCGGGCTCGCGCTCACGTCCGCGGGCGCCGACGTCGTCCTCCACGACGCCTCGCCGACCGTCGCCGCCGTGGCCGCCGACCTCGGTGCGGGCCACCTGCCCCGGGAGGGCGACCCCGCCCCCGGTCTCGTCGTCGTCGCCGCCCCGCCCGACGTCACCGCCGACCTCGTCGTCGCCGCGCTCCGGTCCCACCCCGACGCCGTCGTCACCGACGTCGCGAGCACGAAGGCGCGCGTCGTGGCCGACGTGCGCGCCCGTGCCGGTGCCGACGCCGCGCGCTACGTCGGTGGTCACCCGATGGCCGGTCGGGAGCGGCACGGCCCCATGGCCGCGCGCGCCGACCTGTTCGTCGGCCGGCCGTGGGTGCTCACGCCGCAGCCGGACACCGTGGCGACGGCGACCGCGGCGGTGCGGGAGCTCGTGTCCCGGCTCGGGGCCTCGCTCGTCGAGCTCGGTCCCGAGGAGCACGACGAGGCGGTGGCGCTCGTCTCCCACCTCCCGCAGGTGGCCGCCAGCCTCGTCGCGGCCCGGCTCGTCGGCGCACCCGAACGGGCTGTGGCGCTCGCCGGCCAGGGGCTGCGCGACGTCACGCGCATCGCGGCGAGCGACCCCGTCCTGTGGGCGCAGATCCTCGCGAGCAACGCCGCACCCCTCGCCTCGCACCTGCGGCTGCTGCGGGACGACCTCGACGCGGCCGTCGCCGCGCTCGAGACCGTCGCCGGCACCGCCGCGCCCGGGCACCCACCCGACGGTGTGCCGGGCCCGCTGGGCGCGCTGGCGGGCCTCGTCGCCGACGGCAACGCCGGGCGCGCGATGGTTCCCGGCAAGCACGGCGCGGCGCCGACCCTCTACGCCACCGTCCCGGTCCTCGTGCCCGACCGGCCGGGTTCGCTCGCGGCCCTCGTCGGGGCGGTCGGGGAGATCGGGGTCAACGTCGAGGACCTGCGGATCGAGCACAGCCCGGGCCGTCAGGTCGGGGTCGCGGAGGTGTCGGTCGTCCCGGCCGCGCGCGACGGCCTCGTCGCCGCGCTGCGCGAGCGGGGCTGGTCGGTGCCCGACTGACCGTGCTGTCCGGCGCACCGGTGGCGACGCTGCGCCGACCGGGCGGGGCACGGCGCGGGCGCCGGTAACCTTGGACGACGGCGTCCCCGGCCCGCCGCGGTCCGCGAGGACGTCGTCGCGCCCGGCCGCCCCACCCCTGGAGGAACCCCCCGTGCCTGACCGTCGTCGTGTCCTGGTCGCCGTCGACGGACCGTCCGGCTCGGGCAAGTCGAGTGTCTCGCGCGAGGTGGCCCGTCGAAGCGGCCTCGCGTACCTCGACACCGGGGCCATGTACCGCGCCGCCTGCTGGGCCGCGCTGCGGGACGGCGTGGACGTCACCGACCCCGTCGCCGCGGCCGTCGTCGCCCGCGCCGTCACCCTCGACCTCAGCACGGACCCCGACCACGAGCGCGTCGCCGTCGACGGCGTCGACGTCACGGCGGGACCCGACGGGATCCGCGGCGAGCGGGTCACGTCCGCGGTGTCCGCGTTCGCCGCCCACCCGGGGGTGCGCGAGGAACTGCGCGCCCGGCAGCGCGACGTCATGGACGCCGCCCCCGACGGGTGCATCGCCGAGGGCCGCGACATCACGACCGTGGTGGCGCCGGACGCCGACGTCCGCGTGCTCCTCACCGCCGACGCCGACGCCCGCGTCGAGCGCCGCCGCGCGCAGGTCGTCGAGTCCGGCTCGGGCGACGCGGTCGAGGTCGTCGACGTGCGCGCCGGCGTCGTGGGGCGCGACGCCGCCGACAGCCGCGTGACGTCGTTCCTGTCCGCGGCCGACGGGGTCGTCACGCTCGACTCCAGCGCCCTCACGTTCGAGCAGACCGTGCAGGCCGTGCTGCGACTCGTCCGCGAGGTCCAGAGGGCCCCCGAGGGTGTGCGGCGGTGAGCCCGGCAGGCAGCACCGTCGAGGCGCCGCGCGCGTCCGGACGCTGGTGGGGCGCCGTCGTCGGGTTCGTCGTCGCGCACGTCCTGTGGCGCACGCGCGTGAGCGGTCGGCACCACTACGCCACCGGCCCGGCGCTGCTCGCCGTCAACCACGTCAGCGTCCTCGACGGCCCGCTCGTGTACTCGGCCAATCGCCGGCAGGTCCACTTCCTCGTGAAGAAGGAGATGTTCCGGGGCCTGTGGGGGTGGGCGCTGCGACAGGTCGGGCAGATCCCGGTGGACCGCGCGGGCAGCGACCGGACGGCGCTCGCGGCCGCCGTCGCGGTGCTCCGCGCCGGCGGGGTCGCCGGCATCTTCCCCGAGGGCTCCCGGGGGCGTGGCGACGTCGCCGCCGTCCGCACCGGGATCGCGTGGATCGCCCTGCAGTCCGGTGCGCCCGTCGTGCCCGTCGCCGTGCTCGGCACCCGCCGCACCGGCGAGCGGACGGGGGGTCTGCCCCCGCTGCGGCGACGGCTCCACGTCGTCGCGGGCGAGCCGTTCCACCTCACGCGCCCGCCCGGCGTGCCCGGCAAGGTGGCGCTCGCCGCCGCGGCGGAGGAGGTGCGCGTGCGCCTCGGCGCGCACGTCACCGCGGCCGCCGCCGCGACCGGGGAGCGCCTTCCCGACGACGCGGGCACCGGCCTCACCGAGGTCACCGCGACCACCGACGACACCCAGGCAGGACCCCTCGCATGAGCGACACCACTCCCACGAGCGCGTCGACGGCCGGCCCGACCGGCCCGACCGGCGTGAGCGACGCCGACGCCGAGCGCGTCCTCCGCAGCCAGCTCGCCGACTACGACCTCGACGACACCGACCTCGCCGTCCTCGAGGGCGCCGACGACGCGGGGGCCCTCGACGAGGACGAGGCCCGCCCCGTGGTGGCCGTCGTCGGCCGTCCGAACGTCGGCAAGTCGACCCTCGTCAACCGGGTCCTCGGCCGCCGCGAGGCCGTCGTGCAGGACGTGCCCGGCGTCACCCGCGACCGGGTCAGCTACCCCGTCGAGTGGGCGGGGCGGCGCTTCACCCTCGTCGACACGGGCGGCTGGGACGCCAAGGTGCAGGGGCTCGCCGCCCAGGTCGCCGAGCAGGCGGAGGTCGCCGTCGAGCTCGCGGACGCCGTCGTGCTCGTCGTCGACGCGACCGTCGGGGCCACGGCCGTCGACGAGGCCGTCGTCCGGATGCTCCGCCGCTCCGGGCGCCCGGTGGTCCTCGTGGCGAACAAGGTCGACGACGCCCGCGGCGAGGCCGACGCCGCCGCGCTGTGGTCGCTCGGCCTCGGCGAGCCCTACCCGGTCTCGGCGCTGCACGGGCGCGGCAGCGGCGACATGCTCGACGCGGTCCTGCGGGCCCTGCCGGAGCAGACCGCCGTCGGGCGCCCGGACCCCGCCGGGGTGCGCCGGGTCGCGCTCGTCGGACGACCGAACGTCGGCAAGTCGAGCATGCTCAACGCCCTCGTCGGCAGCGAGCGCGTTGTCGTCGACGACGTCGCCGGCACCACGCGCGACCCGGTCGACGAGCTCGTCGAGCTGGGCGGGCGCACGTGGCGCTTCGTCGACACCGCCGGCATCCGGCGCAAGCACCGTTCCAGCGAGGGTGCGGACTACTACGCCGGCCTCCGCACGCAGGCGGCCATCGAGCGGGCGGAGGTCGCCGTCGTCCTCGTCGACGCCGCGCAGGTCCTCACCGAGCAGGACGTCCGGGTCGTCCAGGGCGCCGTCGACGCCGGGCGGGCGGTCGTCCTCGCGGTGAACAAGTGGGACCTCGTCGACGACGAGCGCCGCCGCTACCTCGAGCGGGAGCTCGAGACCGAGCTCGTGCAGGTGCCGTGGGCGCCCCGTGTCAACGTGTCCGCACGGACCGGGCGCCACCTCGACCGGCTCGTGCCCGCGATGGAGCGCGCCCTCACCTCGTGGGAGACGCGCGTGCCGACGGGACGACTCAACGCGCTGATCGCGGAGATCGTCGCCGCCCACCCGCACCCGGTCCGCGGGGGCAAGCAGCCCCGCATCCTCTACGCCACCCAGGCCGGTGTCCGCCCGCCGACGTTCGTCCTCTTCACGACCGGGTTCCTCGAGGCCGGCTACCGCCGCTTCGTCGAGCGCCGGCTGCGGGAGACGTTCGGCTTCGAGGGCAGCCCCATCGAGGTCAACGTGCGGGCGAGGGAGCGTCGGAAGCAGCGCTGAGGCTGCGCTACTCTTCCCCCGGCGGTCCCGGCAGGGGCCGACCGGGACGTGGCGCAGCTTGGTAGCGCACTTGACTGGGGGTCAAGGGGTCGTGGGTTCAAATCCCGCCGTCCCGACGAGGTCGACCACGACGACCGGCCCCGACGGGCCCGGGTCGCCGGTCGGCCGGCACGGCAGCGGCGAGCGGGAGGCCATCACGACCACCGTCGTCAGCGACCGGGTGCTCACGGTCCCCAACGCGATCAGCCTCGCGCGGCTGGCGTGCGTCCCGCTGTTCGCGGCGTTCATCGTCCGCGACCAGGACCTCCTCGCGCTCCTCGTCCTCCTGCTGGCGGGCGTCAGCGACTACGTCGACGGGGTCCTCGCGCGGCGCTGGGGCCAGGTGACGCGCCTCGGCCAGCTCCTCGACCCCGCGGCGGACCGGCTGTACGTCACCGCCGCCCTGCTCGGTCTCGGGTGGCGCGAGGTCCTGCCGTGGTGGCTGGTCCTCACCGTCGTGGTCCGCGAGGTCGTCCTCACGACCAACGTCCTCGTACTGCGCCGGCACGGCTTCACGTCCCTGCCGGTGCACCTCACCGGCAAGCTCGCGACGTTCGTCCTCCTGCTCGCGCTGCCGCTGCTGCTGCTCGCCGGGACGGCCGAGACCCTCGGCCCGTGGGTGGCGGACGCCCTCCGACCGGTCGCGTGGGCGCTCGTCCTGTGGGGCGCGGGCCTGTACTGGTGGGCGGCGCTGCTCTACCTCCACCAGACGCACCTGCTCATCCACGGCCGGCTCGGCCCGGACGGCTCGCGCCCGGCCGCGGTCGGCCCGAAGGCGGGCACGGCGGGGGCGGCGCGTGGCTAGGCCCGGGTCGTCGTCGACGCTCCTGACGGAGATCATGCAGCGCCCGCTCGACCCCGGCTACGCGGTCGCGCACCGCCGGCGGGTCGAGCGCGGGGAACCCGAGGAGCGGGCGACGCGGCCGGGTCGCGACGCCTGGCGTGCGACGCTGCGCGCACGCGCGGCGCCGGCGCTCGTCGTCGGGGTGCTGCTCGGGGTCGTGACCGGCGCGGGTGTCGCCCAGCTCCGCGACACCCCGCTCGAGACGCAGGACCGCGCCGTCCTCGAGGCCGAGATCGAGCGGCGCACCGCCGTCGCGGACTCCCTCGCCGAGACGAGCGCCGAGCTGCGCGCCGAGATCGAGGAGCGGCAGCAGGCCGCCCTCGCGGACGGCTCGACGGGCGTGCTGGCTGCGAGCGACCGCCTCGCCCTGCCGGTCGGGGCCGTGCCCGTGGTGGG
Organism: Aquipuribacter nitratireducens; assembly: GCF_037860835.1. Taxonomy (NCBI): domain Bacteria; kingdom Bacillati; phylum Actinomycetota; class Actinomycetes; order Micrococcales; family Intrasporangiaceae; genus Aquipuribacter; species Aquipuribacter nitratireducens. The sequence continues at coordinate 64,958 of NZ_JBBEOG010000003.1, forward strand.
CGAGGGCGTGCAGGTCGTGCTCGACGACGCCGCCGGTGTCGACGACACCAGCGGCTTCGCCGACGACGGCCGGGTGCGCGACGGCGACGTCCAGACAGTCGTCAACGGCCTGTGGAAGGCGGGGGCGGAGGGGATCGCGGTCAACGGGCAGCGGCTCACCGCGCTCAGCACCATCCGCTTCGCCGGCTCGGCCATCGTCGTCGACCTCCGCCCGCTGGCCCGGCCGTACACGATCGAGGCGGTGGGCGACCCGGACGCGCTCCTGGAGGAGCTGCGCGGCGGGAGGACCGCCGACTACGCGCAGGCGCTGCGGACGAACTTCGGGATCAGCGTGCAGGCCGACGCTGTGGGGGAGCTGCGCCTTCCGCCGGCGTCGCGCCTCACGCTGCGCCACGCCACCCCCGTCGAGGAGGACCAGCCCGAGGTCGGCGTAGGGGAGGATGAGCAGTCGTGATCGCGATCATCGGGCTGCTGGCGGGGGTCCTCGTCGGCGTGCTGCTGGAGCCGAGCGTGCCGCCGTCGCTGCAGCCGTACCTCCCGATCGCGATCGTCGCGGCGCTCGACGCCCTGTTCGGCGGCCTGCGCGCCGTCATCGAGGGCATCTTCGACGACCGCGTCTTCGTCGTGTCGCTGGTCTTCAACGTCGTGGTCGCAGCCTTCGTCGTCTTCCTCGGCGACCAGCTGGGGGTCGGGGCGCAGCTGAGCACCGGGGTCGTCGTCGTCCTCGGGATCCGGATCTTCTCCAACGCCGCCGCCATCCGGCGGCACCTGCTCGGGTCGTGAGGTCGAGCGCGTGAGCAGCCCGTACCACCCGGACTCCGTCGAGCGGCGCGACGCGTGGCGCCGGCTCCGGGGCGGCCTGGGCGGGCGCCCCGGCCGCTTCCAGGTGCTCGCCGCGGTCCTGCTCTTCGCGCTGGGCTTCGCGGTCGTGACCCAGGCGCGGGAGACGTCCGAGACGGGTCTCACGGCCCTGCGCCAGACCGAGCTGGTCCGTCTCCTCGACGACGTCAGCGAGCGGCGCGAGCGACTGGAGGAGGAGGCGACGGCGCTGCGCGAGCAGCGGGAGGCGCTCCTCACCTCCAGCGACGCCGCGGCCGAGGCGGCGGAGGCGGCCCGGCAGCGCCTCGACGTCTACGCCGTGCTCGCCGGCACCGCCCCGGCGCGGGGTCCGGGGCTCACGATGGTCGTCACAGACGTCGGGGAGCGGACCGTCACGGCCGCCTTCATGCTCGACATGCTCCAGGAGCTGCGCGACGCCGGGGCGGAGGCCGTCCAGGTCAACGACGTGCGGGTCGTCGCGAGCACGTGGTTCGCCGACGGCGAGGACGGGTCCGTCGTCGTCGACGGCACACCGCTCACGAGTCCCTTCACCGTCCGCGCCATCGGCGACCCGGACGTCCTCGAGCCCGCGATGCGGATCCCGGGCGGTGTGGTGTCCGACCGCGAGCAGCGCGGGGACAGCGTGGTGATCACCGAGCTCGACGACGTCGTCGTCGACGCGTTGCGGGCCGTCGAGCCGCCTCAGTACGCTCGCCCGGCCCCGCCCGAGGACTGACGGCGACGGCGGACCAGCGACCAGGGAGCGGTGAGACGGTGGACGTGCCCGAGGGGCTGCGGTACACGGACGAGCACGAGTGGGTCGCGAGCGTGGGCGAGGCGGGGGAGGGCGCCGTACGGGTCGGCATCACCGACTACGCGCAGGACGCGCTCGGCGACATCGTCTTCGTCGAGCTGCCCGCGGAGGGCACGACGGTCACCGCCGGGCAGCCCTGCGGCGAGGTGGAGTCGACGAAGTCCGTCAGCGAGCTGTACGCCCCGGTCTCCGGCACGGTGACCGCGCGCAACGAGTCGCTGGAGGCCGCCCCCGAGCAGGTCAACGGCGACCCGTACGGCGCCGGGTGGATGTTCGAGATCCGCCCCGACGACCCGGCGGCAGTCGAGGCGCTCCTCGACGCGGCCACGTACCGTTCCCGCACCGAGGGGTGACCGCAGACCGGGGCGCCGGACGGCATGCCGCGCGGCGCGCCCCGTCTCTTGACGTCGACCTGAGACTGAGGGTGGGGACTACGCTTGTGACGACGGAGGAGGAACGAGGATGACGGACACCCCGGACACGCCCCGCCAGCGCGGCACGGCGGCGATCCCGGTGACGCCGGGGCAGGGCGTCGACACGACCATCACGTACGCGCAGGCGACCGACACCGACCCCGGCACGGGCCTCACGCGGGACGACCAGCGGGCGGTCGAGGCGCTGCCGCAGGGGTCGGCGCTGCTCGTCGTCCAGCGGGGCCCCAACGCGGGAGCCCGCTTCCTCCTCGACAGCGAGCGGACGACCGCGGGCCGTGCCGCCGACAGCGACATCTTCCTCGACGACGTCACCGTGTCCCGCCGGCACGCCGAGTTCGGCCGGGTGGGTGAGGGCTACCGCGTCGTCGACGTCGGCTCGCTCAACGGGACCTACGTCAACCGGCAGCGCATCGAGTCGGCGGTCCTCAACGCCGGCGACGAGGTGCAGATCGGCAAGTACCGGCTGGTCTACCACCCGTCGCGGCAGCACCTCGTGCCGGCGGACGGTGAGGACGCCCGGGCGTGAGCAGCGTCGCGCTCGCGCGCGAGCCGCGCGGCGGCAGCGGGGGCGGCCTCACGATCGGGGAGGTGCTCGGCGTCCTCCGCGAGGAGTTCCCCGACGTCACCATCTCCAAGATCCGGTTTCTCGAGGAGCAGGGCCTCGTGGAGCCCGACCGCACACCGTCGGGGTACCGCAAGTTCTCCGCCGGCCACGTGGAGCGGCTGCGCCGTGTCCTCGTGCTGCAGCGCGACCACTTCCTGCCGCTGCGGGTGATCCGCGAGCAGCTCGACACCGGCGCCCCGCTGCCGGGCGGGACGGTCGGGTCCGGTGCGAGCGGTCCGTCCGCGCTGGCCCCCTTCGTCCGGGCGGTCGCCGAGCCGGGGGCGGACGAGGGGACGACGCTCGACCGGTCCGCGCTCGCGCAGCGTTCCGGCGCCTCCGACGCTCTCGTGGAGGAGCTCGAGCGGCACGGTCTCGTGCGCCCGGGCCCGGACGGCGCCTTCGGCGCCGACGACCTCGAGGTCGCGCGGGCCGCCGCGGCCCTCGGTGAGCACGGCGTCGAGCCCCGCCACCTGCGGGCGTTCCGCTCCGCCGCCGACAAGGAGGTCGACCTCGTGCGCCAGGTCGTGGCGCCGCTGCGCCGCACCGGCCGCCCGGGCTCCGCGGGCCAGGCCGCCGACACCGCGCGCGAGGTCGCCGCCGCGTGCCTGCGCCTGCACGCCGCGCTCGTCGCCGGGTCGCTCGACCGGCTCTGAGCACCCTTCCGTCGTCCCGCCCTCGTCCCGTCGCCGTCCCGTCGCCGTCCGTCGCCACGCCGACGCCCGGCTCCCGGCGGGCCGGGGGTAGCGTGGAGCCGTGCGCGAGCTCGACGTCGTGGGGATCCGGGTGGAGACGCCCTCGAACAACCCGATCGTGCTCCTGCGCGAGCGCGACGGGCACCGCTACCTGCCGGTGTGGATCGGCGCGGCCGAGGCCAGCGCCATCGCCTTCGCCCAGCAGGGCGTCGTCCCGCCGCGCCCGCAGACGCACGACCTGCTCCTCGACGTCGTCAACGCGCTCGGCCGGGCCGTGGAGGAGGTCCGGATCACGGAGTACCGCGACAACATCTTCTTCGCCGAGCTCGTCCTCGACTCGGGGCTGACCGTGGGGTCGCGGACCTCCGACGCCGTCGCGCTCGCGCTGCGGGCCGGGTGCCGCATCCTCACCGCCGAGGCCGTCCTCGACGAGGTGGGTGTGCCCGTGCCCGACGAGGACGAGGGCGAGGTGGAGGTCGAGCGGTTCCGCGAGTTCCTCGACAGCGTGAGCCCGGAGGACTTCGAGGGCGAGGGGCCGGACGAGGACAGCGAGGAACGACCGGGCTGACGGGCCACGCCGGCCGCGGCACGACACGCGGGTCGAAACCCTCCAGCGGTGGTTGACCCTTGAGGAGGCGGTCCCTACCGTCGGAGCACGACGAGGGGGACCGGGCACGACGTGCACGGACCACTCGTGCGAGAGGAGCCACCGATGGCAGGACACGAGGTCGGGAGCGCGGGTTCGCGCACCGGCGCCACACCGGTGTCCGACGTGGCCCGCTCGCAGGGGCTGCTGTTCGACGACGACCTGCCCGACCTCGACGAGGGCACCGGCTACCGGGGGCCGGTCGCGGCCCGGGCCGCCGGGATCACGTACCGCCAGCTCGACTACTGGGCGCGGACCGGGCTCGTGGAGCCCGGGGTCCGGGGCGCGAGCGGCTCGGGCAGCCAGCGGCTGTACGGCTTCCGCGACATCCTCGTGCTGAAGGTCGTCAAGCGGCTCCTCGACACCGGCGTCTCCCTCCAGCAGATCCGCACCGCCACGAAGGTCCTGCGCAGCCGGGGGGTCGAGGACCTCGCCAACATCACCCTCATCTCCGACGGGGCGAGCGTCTACGAGTGCACGAGCCCCGACGAGGTCGTCGACCTCGTCCAGGGCGGGCAGGGCGTGTTCGGCATCGCCGTCGGCCGGGTGTGGCGCGAGGTCGAGGGCACCCTCGCGGAGCTGCCCGCCGAGCGTGACGGCGAGGAGCCGGCGGCGCTCCCCGGCGACGAGCTCGCCGCCCGCCGTGCCGCCCGCGCCGAAGCGGGCTGAGCCCGCCCCACACGTCTGCGTTTCTGCCGACGCGCGGCACAGACGTCTGCGTTTCTGCCGACCTACGGCACAGACGTCTGCCTTTCTGCCGACGTCAGCGGGCGCGCGAGGGAGCCGCGCGCAGCACCCGGTCGAGGTGGGTGTCGAACGCCGCCGCGAGCTCCGCGCCACCGTGGCCGGGCCAGCGGTGCACGGGGGTCGTCGCGCCCTGGGACTGCTGCACCGCGGACCGGTCGGGCAGCGGCGGGCGCAGCACGAGCGGGCCGAACAGGCCCGTCATCTCCTCGAGGCGGTACCGGTGCTCGGGGGAGCGCTCCCGGTAGCGGTTGACGAGGATCCCGAGCGGCTGCAGGTGCGGGGCCTCGCTGCGGCGCAGCGACTCGACCGCGCGCAGGGCACGGTCGGCGGCCGCGACGGAGAAGATGGCCGGCTCGCTCACGACGAGTGCCCGGTCGCTCGCCACGAGACCCGTGCGCGTGAGCCCGCCGAGGGAGGGCGGGCAGTCGAGGAGCACGAGGTCGTACCACGGCACCTTCGACAGGGCCGTCGCCAGCGCGCGCATGGCGCGCGGGCGGGTCGCGTAGTCGTGGTCGAGGGTCTGCTCCGACCCGAGCATGACGTCGAGCACCCCGGGCTGGTCGCCCGCCCAGCCCGACGGCGCGACCGCCTTCGCGATCTCGCCGCGCCGGGGGTTGGCGAGGACGTCGGCGACCGTCGACTCCCGCCGCGCGGCGACGTCGAGGCCCGTGGTGGCGTCCGCCTGCGGGTCGAGGTCGACGACGAGCGTCGGCACCCCGCGCGCCAGTGCCGCCGAGGCGAGCCCGAGGGTGACCGTCGTCTTGCCCACGCCGCCCTTGAGGCTGCTCACACCCACCACGACCACGGGCGGCACGGTACCGGGCGCTGCCGGGCCGGCAGCGGGCCGGCTGATAGCGTGGGGGCCGCTGCGCACACCTTGCGGGAGAGTCCGTCGGCACGCGCCGGCGGCGCCGAAGGGGCAACCTCCCCGGAACCTCTCAGGCACCCGGACCGCAGGGCACAGGCACGCAGGAGGGACCGCGCGTCCCGACTGTCGGGGGTCCCGCACCCGTCGGGCCGCCCGGCCCGCCCCGCCTGAGGAGCGCGCGTGACCAGCAGCGACACCCCCCGCACCGCCTTCGTCGACCGGCACCTCGGCCACGTCCCGGACGTCGACGCGTTCGCCGCCGGCACCGGGTTCGACGACCTCGAGGCGCTCGTCGACGCGACGGTCCCCGCCGGGATCCGGCAGGACGAGCCGCTCGACCTGCCCCCAGCCCTCGACGAGGAGGACGCGCTCGCGGAGCTGCGCGGCCTCGCCGCCCGCAACCGCGTCGTCCAGCCGATGATCGGGCTCGGGTACCACGGGACGGTCACCCCGCCCGTCGTGCGACGCAACGTCCTGCAGGACCCCGCCTGGTACACCGCGTACACCCCCTACCAGCCGGAGATCAGCCAGGGCCGGCTCGAGGCGCTCCTCACCTTCCAGACGGTCGTCACCGACCTCACGGGCCTCGACGTCGCGAACGCCAGCCTCCTCGACGAGCCGACCGCGGCCGCGGAGGCCATGACCCTGCTGCGCCGGGCGACCCGGGCGGGCGACGACGCGGTGTTCCTCGTCGACACCGACGTCCTGCCGCAGACCCGCGCGGTCCTGCAGACCCGTGCGGAGCCGCTGGGCATCGGGCTCGTCGACCTCGACCTCGGCGCCGACGAGGACCCGGACGGTGACGCCGTCGCCGCGGCGCTCGACGGCCGCCCGGTCTTCGGCGCGCTCCTGCAGTACCCGGGCGCCTCCGGTCAGGTCCGCGACCTCCGCGCGGTCGTGGCCGCCGTGGACGCCGCGGGCGGCAAGGTCGCCGTCGCCGCCGACCCGCTCGCCCTCACCCTCCTCACCCCGCCCGGGGAGTGGGGCGCCGACGTCGCCGTCGGGTCGATGCAGCGCTTCGGGGTGCCCATGGGCTACGGCGGCCCCCACGCCGGGTACATGGCCGTCCGCGACGGGCTGCAGCGGCTCCTGCCCGGCCGCCTCGTCGGGGTGAGCAAGGACTCCGCCGGCAACCCGGCCCTGCGCCTCGCGCTCCAGACCCGGGAGCAGCACATCCGCCGCGAGAAGGCGACGAGCAACATCTGCACCGCGCAGGTGCTCCTCGCCGTCATCGCCGGCATGTACGCGGTGTGGCACGGTCCCGAGGGACTGCGGCGCATCGCGCAGCACGCCCACCGGCAGGTCTCCCGGGTCGCGGCCGCGGCGCGGGCCGCCGGGCACGACGTCGTGACGACCCGCCACTTCGACACCGTCACGATCACCGTGCCGGACGCGGACGCGGTCCTCGCCCGCGCCCTCGAGGGCGGCGTGAACCTGCGCCGGGTCGACGACACCCGCGTCGCGGTGACGGCCGACGAGACGACCCGTGACGCCCACGTCGACGCCGTCGCACGCGCCCTCGGTGCCGAGGCCCCCGCCGGCGACGACCTCCCCGCCGCGGGCGGCCCGCTCGCGCGGACGAGCGGCTACCTCGGCAACGAGGTCTTCCACCGGTACCGCTCCGAGACCGGGCTGCTGCGCTACCTGCGCCGGCTCGCGGACATGGACTTCGCCCTCGACCGCGGGATGATCCCGCTCGGCTCGTGCACGATGAAGCTCAACGCCACCACGGAGATGGAGAGCATCACGTGGTCGGAGTTCGCCGACCTCCACCCGTTCGCCCCGGCCGACCAGGCCGCGGGCACGAGGCAGGTCGTCGCCGACCTCGAGCGCTGGCTCGCGGAGGTCACCGGCTACGACGCGGTCTCCGTGCAGCCGAACTCCGGCGCGCAGGGCGAGCTGGCGGGGCTCCTCGCCATCCGCGGCTACCACCGCTCGCGCGGCGACGAGCAGCGCGACGTCTGCCTCATCCCGGCGAGCGCGCACGGCACGAACGCCGCCAGCGCCGTCATGGCGGGGCTGCGCGTCGTCGTCGTCGCGTGCGACGAGGCGGGCAACGTCGACGTCGACGACCTCCGCACCAAGATCGAGCAGCACGGGGACCGGCTCGGCGCCCTCATGATCACGTACCCGTCGACGCACGGGGTGTTCGAGGAGGCCGTCCGCGAGATCTGCGCGGCCGTCCACGACGCCGGCGGGCAGGTGTACCTCGACGGGGCCAACCTCAACGCCCTCGTCGGCCTCGCCCGGCCCGGCCGCTTCGGCGCCGACGTCAGCCACCTCAACCTCCACAAGACGTTCTGCATCCCCCACGGGGGCGGCGGCCCCGGCGTCGGCCCGATCGGGGTGCGGCAGCACCTCGCGGAGTTCCTGCCCGGCCACCCGCTGGAGCCGAGCCTCGCGGGCAACGTCGTGGGCCCCGTCTCCGGCGCGCCCTACGGGTCGGCGGGCATCCTCACGATCCCGTGGACGTACGTGCGGACGATGGGCCCGGACGGGCTGCGCCGGGCCACCGTGCGCGCGATCGCCGCGGCCAACTACGTCGCCCGGCGGCTGCAGGGCAGCTGGGACGTCCTCTACACCGGGCGCAACGGCACGGTCGCGCACGAGTGCATCCTCGACGTCCGCCCGCTCGCGAAGGCCGCGGGGATCACGGTCGACGACGTCGCGAAGCGCCTCGTCGACCACGGCTTCCACGCCCCGACGATGAGCTGGCCCGTCACCGGGACCCTCATGGTCGAGCCGACGGAGAGCGAGGACCTCGCCGAGCTCGACCGCTTCTGCGACGCCATGATCGAGATCCGGGCGGAGGTCGACCGCGTGGTCGCGGGGGAGTGGATCGTCGCGGAGTCGCCGCTGCGGCGTGCGCCGCACACCGCGGAGGACCTCGTCGGGGAGTGGGACCGGCCCTACGACCGGCGGCTCGGGGTGTACCCGGCCGGCACGACCCGCGGGAAGTACTGGCCCCCGGTGGGCCGCGTCGACGGCGCCTTCGGTGACCGGAACCTCGTGTGCGCGTGCCCGCCGGTGAGCGCGTTCGGCGAGCCGGAGGCAGCACCCGACGAGGTGTCGGTCGTCGAAGTGGCGGGTGAGGAGCCGGCGCTCGTGCGCTGACCGGTCGGGCGCCGCGCGACGGCCGGGTCGCGCTCGATAGCGTCAGGGGCATGTCGCAGCCGCCCGACCAGCCCCACGACCCGTACGCAGCGCCGCCCGGCTACGGCCAGCAGCCGGGCTACGGACAGCAGCCCGGCTACGGACATCAGCCGGGCCACGGGTACGGCGCCCCCCAGCAGGAGCCGCCGCTCGACGGCGTCTCGGTCGCGGGTCTCGTGCTCGCCTTCCTCCTCTCCCCGGTCGGGCTCGTCCTCAGCATCGTCGGCCTGGTCCGGACGTCAGGCGGCCGGCGGCGGGCGCGGCCTCGCGATCGCGGGTGTCGTCGTGTCGATCGTCGTGTCGATCATCTGGGCGCTGCTTTTCGTCGCCGCGTTCGCGCTCGGCCGCTTCGTCGAGGAGTCGGTGCCCGGCGGCCTCGAGGGGCTGGAGGACCTGGAGGACCTGGCGCCCCTCACCGAGGTCGACCCGGCCGAGGCCGTCGACCTCGGCACCTCGGTGGAGCTCGACGGCTATGAGGTCACCGTGACGTCGGTCGACCTCCTCGAGCCCCCGGGCGGCGGCGACCCCGTCGTCACCGCGTCGGTCGAGGCGACCCGGACCGGCGGCGGGACGGGCGAGCCGTGGTTCGAGCTGGTCGGCACGTGGTTCGAGACCGACGGCACGACCTCGTACGGCGAGGGCACGTGCCCGCCCGACGTCAGGGACCCCGTCGAGCAGGCCGGGAGCCTCGAGGCCGGGGAGACGACGACGTTCACGTGGTGCTTCCCGGTCGACCCGGGGGCGGGCAGCGCGGGCTACGTCGCGCTCGGCGGCACCTTCGGCCTGGGCGCGACCGGTGTCTGGGGCGTCGAGTGAGCCCCCGCGCGGCCGCCACCGCGACCCGCACCGACCTCGCGGGTCTCCTCGAGTTCTGCCGTGACCGGCACCACGTCGTCCTCGTCACCCGCCGCCAGGACGGCAGTCCGCAGCTGTCCCCGGTCTCGTGCGGCGTGGACCCGGAGGGGCGCTTCGTCATCAGCACGTACCCGGAACGGGCGAAGGCGCGCAACGCCCGTCGCGACCCGCGAGTCAGCCTCTGCGTGCTGTCCGACGACTGGGACGGGCCCTACGTGCAGGTCGACGGCACGTGCGAGGTCCTCGACCTGCCTGCGGCGCTCGAGGACTTCGTCACGTACTTCCGGGCCTTCGGGCGCGAGCACCCGGACTGGGACGAGTACCGGCAGGCGATGCTCGACCAGGGCAAGTGCCTCCTGCGGGTGACACCGACCCGGTGGGGACCGGTCGCGACGGGCGGCTTCCCCGCCCGCCTCGTAGAGGACTGAGGCGCCTGGAGGACGAGAGGGGTCGCCGACGCCGGGAGACTCAGCGCCGCTGGAGGGCGTCGAAGAGGACCGTGCGGAAGTCGGCGGGCCTCTCCGCGAGGTAGGCGGCGCCACCCGTCGCCTCCGCCACCGTGCGCAGCTCCTCGGCGTCGACGTCGGCCCCCAGACCGATGGCGACGACGCGGACGGGCCGGTCGGGCGCGGCTGCCGCCTCGTCCTCGAGCGTCGAGACCAGGGCCTCGAGGCTGATGCCGTCCGGGTCCTCGTCCGCGCCGTCGGTCACGATGACGACGGTGTTGCTCGCCTCGGGGTCGTGGTCCTCGCGGGCGGCGCGGACGGCGGCGAGGACCGTGTCGTACAGCCCCGTGCCCCCTGGCGTCAGACGCTCCGTGAGCCGGTCCGCGCCGGCGGCGAGCGCGGCGCGCTGGTCGGCGTCCTCCACGGGGGTGTCGAGGCGGCGCACCGGGATGACGGGGAGCCAGTCCGTGCCCTCGCCCATGCCGACGGCGAAGAACCACAGTCCGACCGCGGCAGAGTCGGGGAACAGCCCGAGGGCGTCCGTCGCCGCGTCGCGGGCGACCTCGGCGCGCGTCGGTCCCGCGGGCGTCACCGCCCGCATCGACGCGCTCGCGTCGAGGACGGCGAGCACGCGGCTGGGCCGGCTCACCTCCTCCAGCTGCGCGAGGACGCGGTCGACGTCCGCCGCGACCGGCGGCGGGACCACGAGGGGCTCCCCGTCGGAGGGTTCGACGGAGGGCTCGACGGAGGGCTCGACGGAGGATGTGACCGAAGGTCCCCCGCCGGCCCCGGTCGCCGGGGCGGGGGCACGGAACCCCTCCGCGACGAGCGCGGCCCTGCCCTCGCGCTCGAGCAGCCGCAGCACGCCCTCGACGGCCGCCGCGGACACCCCTGCGGCGCGCTCGGGCGTGTCGACGCGGACGACGGGGTGGTCGAGCGACGTCACGGCGTCGGACGGCTGCACGGCGACGAGCGGCGTGGTGGGCGCCCCCCGGTTCACGAGGAACACCTGCTGCTCGGTCGTCACCACGACCGGCGCGTCCGTCCCGGCCGCCGCCGTCGCCGTGAGGGCGTCGCCGCCTGCGGGCGCGTCTGCCGCTGCCGGCGCGTCTCCCGCTGCCGGCGCGGCGTCCCGCTCGACCGCGACGGCGGCCGCGGTGAGCGCGGCGCGTGCGTCCTCGGGCGTCCCGGCCACCGCCTGCATGGCGACGAGGGCCTGGAGCGCGCCCGCGCTGCGGGGCAGGTCACCGAGCACCAGCGGCCGGCCCGACGCGACGGCCCCCGCCCAGGTGGGCCCCGCCGCGAGCCACTGCGCGTCGGCCGCGGCCTCGGCGCTCGTCGCGAGCACGACCGGGGTCCGGACGAGGGAGCCGACGGTCGTCAGCACGGTCCCGTCCGCCGCGGGGGCCGCACGCTCCAGCCACAGCGAGGAGTCGGGCACCCACACGTCCGGCAGCGCCCCGGCGGTCTCCCCGGCGACGACGGCGGCCGTGTCGGCGGGCTCCTGCGCGACCACGTCGACGCTCGCGCACACCCCCGTGCTCAGCGGCTCGCGGCCGACGTCGGCGGCCACGCGCTGCAGCGCGGGGACGAGCGCGGGAGCGGCGACCACCTGCACCGTCGTCCTCGTGCCGCACACCGCGACGCCCCCCGCGGCGTCGCCGCCGTCCCCGCCGGAGCGCTCCGTCAGCAGCCCCGCCCCCACGGCGACCGCGGCCACGAGGAGCAGCCCCGCCACGAGCACGCCGAGCACGCTCGGGCGGCGCCGCCGGCGCAGCCGTCCGCCCCAGCCGTCGCCCGAGGGACGCGCCACCCGGGGCGGGCGCGCGACCGGCTCGACGCCGGGGGAGGGGGTCGGGGAGGCAGGCACGGCCTGCCAGGATACGAGCGTGAGCCTGGCGGTCCGTGTCATCCCCTGCCTGGACGTCGACGCGGGCCGGGTCGTGAAGGGCGTCAACTTCGCGGGCCTGCGCGACGCCGGCGACCCCGTCGAGCTCGCCCGCCGCTACGACGCCCAGGGCGCCGACGAGATCACCTTCCTCGACGTGAGCGCGAGCGCGGCCGGGCGCGACACCACCCTCGAGGTGGTCCGCGCGACGGCCGAGCAGGTCTTCGTCCCCCTCACCGTCGGCGGGGGCGTGCGCGGCGTCGACGACGTCGAGCGCCTCCTGCGGGCGGGAGCGGACAAGGTGGGGGTCAACAGCGCGGCCGTGGCCCGCCCCGAGGTCATCGCGGAGATCGCCGACCGGTTCGGGCGGCAGGTCCTCGTCCTCAGCGTCGACGCGAGGCGCTGCCCGCCCGGCACGAGCACCGACAGTGGGTGGGAGGTGACGACGCACGGCGGGCGTCGCGGCACCGGCATCGACGCCGTCGAGTGGGCGGCTCGCGGCGCCGGGCTCGGGGCCGGCGAGGTGCTCCTCAACTCCATGGACGCCGACGGCACGAAGGACGGCTTCGACGTCGCCATGCTGCGGGCGGTGCGGGCCGTCGTCGACGTGCCGCTCGTGGCCTCCGGCGGCGCCGGCGAGCTCGCCCACTTCGCGCCCGCGGTGGCGGCGGGCGCCGACGCCGTCCTGGCGGCGTCGGTCTTCCACTTCGGCCAGCTCGGCGTCGGAGACGTCAAGGCCGCGCTCGCCGCGGCGGGCCACCCCGTCCGGGTCGCCGACAGGTAGTCAGACCCCGAGGCGGGCGCGCTCGAAGCGCTGCACCGACAGGGACGGACCACCGACGTCGACCTGCGCGGCGCGGCGTCCGAACAGCCGCAGGAGCAGGTCGATCGGCTCCCCGGTGAGGACGACGGGGTGGGCGCCCCGCCGCAGCACCGTGCGGCGCCCGTCCGGCCGCAGGGCCACGACCCCGAGGGACGACCCGAGCAGGGTGAGCGCCGTCGCCCCGGGCAGGTACCGCCACACCGTGTCCTGCAGGTCCTCGACGTCCTCCCGCGGACCCAGCCCCTGCGCGCGCCGCACGTCCTCGTGGTGCACGACGAGCTCGGCGAGGTTCGCCACGACGTCGACCCCCGGCAGGGCGAACGGCGACCACGGCGGCGGGCCGGAGCGGAACCGTGCGACGACCTCGTCCAGCCCGCGGCGGGTCTCGGCGACGCGCGCCCGTTCCAGCAGCCCGCTCAGCGGCGGCACCACGAGCCCCACCGCGAGGTCGGGCCGGCGCTCGCGGACGACGAGGTGCGCCGCGAGGCCGAGCACGTCCCAGCCCTCGCACAGCGTCGGGGCATGGGCGCCGGCCGAGAGGAGGCTGTCGCAGAGCGCCTCGCGCTCCTGCTGCGTCGTCGCGCGCAGCGCGGCGAGCGGCTCGATGAGGTCGGTGCGGACGGCGCTGACGACGTTCGTGACCATCCCGCCATCCTGCGGCACCGTGCGGCGGGGCGGCCACCGGGCGCCGGGCGGTGCTGTCCGGGGGACGTGGCAGGCTTGACGCGTGACAGACGCCCCCACCTTCCGGGAGGGGCTCGGCGTCATCGGCAGGGGGATCCGGGACGAACCGCGCACGTTCACCGTGGCGGTCGTCGGCAGCGCGCTCTTCGGGGCGGCGCTCGCCGGCAGCGGCTGGGTCCTCGGCCGGGTGACCGACGCCGTGCTCGTCCCCGCCTTCGACGCCGGCACCGTGAGCGCGCGCGACGCCTGGCTCGCGTTCGGCGCCATGGCCCTCGTCGGCCTCCTCACCGCGCTCGGGGTCATCGTGCGGCGCGGGTACGCGACCGTCACGCAGTACCGCCTCCAGGCCCGCTACCGCCGGCGCGTCTCCCGGCAGTACCTGCGCCTGCCCCTGGCATGGCACCGACGCCACCCGACGGGCCAGCTGCTGAGCAACGCCAACGCCGACGTCGAGGCCGCCTGGACGGTGTTCGCCCCCCTGCCGTTCAGCTTCGGCGTCGCCGTCATGCTCGTCGTCGCCGGCATCACGATGTTCGGCGAGGACGTCGTCCTCGGTGCCGTCGCGTTCACCGTTCTCCCGCTGCTCGCGGTGAGCAACGGGCTGTACCAGAAGGTGATGTCGCCGCGCGTCAGCCGGGCCCAGCAGCTGCGGGCGGACGTCTCCGACGTCGCCCACGAGTCCTTCGACGGCGCGCTCGTCGTCAAGACCCTCGGCCGCGAGCGCGAGGAGACCGACCGGTTCGGTCGCCGGGCGCAGGAGCTGCGCGAGGCCAACGTCGCCGTCGGGCGGGCCCGGGCCGCCTTCGAGCCCGTCGTCGAGGCGCTGCCGACGCTCGGCACCCTCGTCGTCCTCGCCGTCGGCACGCTGCGCGTCGCCTCCGGCGCGGTCGACGCCGGTGTCGTCGTCCAGGTCGCCTACCAGCTCACCCTCCTCGCCTTCCCCGTGCGAGCCATCGGGTGGGTCCTCGCCGAGCTCCCCCGCTCCGTCGTCGGCTGGCGCCGCGTCGACGCGGTGCTGCGGGCCGAGGGCCGCATGCGCCACGGCGCCGAACGGCTGCCGGTCACGCGGCTCGGTCGCGCGGTCAGCGCCGAGGGCGTGGTCCACGACGTCGTCGACCCCGACGGCAGCCGGCAGCGCCTCCTCCACGGCGTCGACCTCGTCGCCCCCCGCGGGTCCACGGTCGCGGTCGTCGGGTCCACGGGCAGCGGCAAGTCGACCCTCGCCTCCGTCCTCGTCCGCCTCGTCGACCCGGCCGAGGGTCGGGTCCGTCTCGACGGCCTCGACGTGCGCGACGTCGTCGCCGGCGGCGAGCCGGGCAGCCTGCCCTCGACCGTCGCCTACGTGCCGCAGGGCACGTTCGTCTTCGACGACACCGTCCGCGGCAACATCACCCTCGGCCTCGACGACGTCCCCGACGAGCAGGTGTGGCACGCGCTGCGCGCCGCCCGTGCGGACGGCTTCGTCAGCGCCCTGCCCGAGGGCCTCGACACCCGGGTCGGCGAGCGCGGCGCGAGCCTGTCCGGCGGGCAGCGGCAGCGCCTCGCGATCGCGCGCGCCCTCGTGCGTCGCCCGAGCGTGCTCGTCCTCGACGACGCCACCAGCGCGGTCGACCCGACGGTCGAGCAGCAGATCCTCGGCGCGCTGCGGGGCTCCGACGGCGTCACCGTCCTCGTCGTCGCCTACCGGCGCTCGACGATCGCCCTCGCCGACACCGTCGTCCACCTCGAGCACGGCCGCGTCGTCGACCACGGGAGCCACGAGGAGCTCATGTCCCGCGACACCGGCTACCGCACGCTCGTCGAGGCGTACGCCCGTGACGCCGCCGAGCGCGAGCAGCTCGCCGGCCGGGGGAGCGGCGCGTGAGCGCGCAGGAGCCGGCCGCCGGCCAGGGCGGCACGGGCCACCGGGTGCCGGCGCGGCCCGCCAGCGGGAGCATCGCCACCGCCTCGGAGGGTGGCGCGTGGGCGACGGTGCGGCGGGGCCTCGCCCTGTCGCCGGAGATCACGGCCGGTCTCGGGGTCACCCTCGCGCTCGCCGCCGTGTCGTCCGTGGGGCGCATCATCGTGCCCGTCGGGGTGCAGCAGACGGTCGACACCGGGATCAACGCCGAGGGCGGCCCGGACGTCCAGCGCATCGCGCTGCTCGTCGGGCTCGCCGCGCTCGCCGTCGCGGTCACGGGCGCCTGCTCCTACCTCGTCAACGTCCGGCTGTTCCGTGCCACGGAGGCCGGGCTCGCGACCCTGCGGGTCAAGGCGTTCCGTCGCATCCACGACCTGTCGACGCTCACCCAGAGCACGGAGCGCCGGGGGGCGCTGGTCTCCCGCGTGACGAGCGACGTCGACACGATCTCGATGTTCGTCCAGTTCGGCGGCATCATCCTGTTCGTCTCCCTCGGCCAGATCGTCGTGGCGACGGTCCTCATGGCCGTGTACTCGTGGTGGCTCGCGCTGCTCGTGTGGCTGACGTTCCTCCCGCTGTTCCTCAGCCTCCGGCCCCTCCAGAAGTGGCTGTCGGTGCTGTTCGGCACGGTCCGGGAGAACGTCGGCCTCATGCTCGGCGCCATCAGCGAGGCCGTCGTCGGCGCCGACACCATCCGCGCCTACGGCGCCGAGCGGCGCACGCAGGAGCGCATCGACGGCAGCGTCGAGGCGCACCGGCGCTCCGCCACGCGTGCCGGCGTCTTCGCCTCCAGCATCTTCGCCGCCGGCACGCTCGTGTCCGGGCTGGCCGTCGCCCTCGTCGTCGGTGTCGGGCTGTGGTTCGGCGTCGGTGACGACGGCGCCCTCACCCTCGGGCAGCTCCTCGCGTTCCTCTTCCTCGTCCAGCTGTTCACCCAGCCCGTGCAGATCGCCACCGAGGTGCTCAACGAGCTGCAGAACGCGATCGCGGGCTGGCGGCGGGTCATCGCCGTGCTCGACACCCCGGCCGACGTCGCCGACCCCGACGGGACGCCCGAGGCGACGCCGATCCCGCACGGCCCGGTGACCGCGCGCTTCGACGGCGTCTCCTACGCCTACCCGGACGGGCCGGTCGTGCTGCGCGGGGTCGACCTCGAGGTGCCCGCGCAGACACGGGTCGCCGTCGTCGGCGAGACGGGGTCCGGCAAGACGACGCTCGCGAAGCTCCTCACGCGGCTGCAGGACCCGCTCCACGGCCGGGTGCTGCTCAACGGCGTCGACCTGCGCGACGTCCCGTTCTCCTCGCTGCGCCGGCGGGTCGTGCTCGTGCCGCAGGAGGGCTTCCTCTTCGACGTCAGCCTGCGGGACAACATCCGCCTGTCGCGGCCGGAGGCCGACGACGACGCCGTCGACCTCGCCGTCACCGAGCTCGGTCTCGAGCCGTGGGTGCGCTCCCTGCCGCACGGCCTCGACACCCGGGTCGGCCAGCGCGGGGAGAGCCTGTCGGCCGGGGAGCGGCAGCTCGTCGCCGTCGCCCGCGCCTACCTCGCCGACCCCGACCTGCTCGTCCTCGACGAGGCGACGTCGGCGGTCGACCCCGCCACGGAGGTGCGGCTCCAGCGGGCGCTCGACGGCCTCACCCGCGGGCGCACGAGCGTCGCGATCGCGCACCGGCTGTCCACGGCCGAGGCCGCCGACGTCGTGGTCGTCGTCGACAAGGGCGAGGTCGTGGAGGTCGGCCCGCACACCGAGCTGGTCGCGGCGGGCGGTGTGTACGCCGGCCTGCACGCGAGCTGGGTGCGGCAGCGCACGAGCGACGACGGCGACCCCGTGAGACTGGACGCATGAGCACCGACGAGCTCCTCGCGCAGGTCCGCTTCGGCCCCGACGGCCTCGTGGCCGCCGTCGTGCAGCAGCACGACACCCGGGAGGTCCTCATGGTGGCGTGGATGGACGAGGGCGCCCTGCGGGAGACGCTCACGAGCCGGCGCGGCACGTACTGGAGCCGGTCGCGGCAGGAGCGCTGGCGCAAGGGCGACACCTCCGGCCACGTCCAGCACGTCGTCCGGGTGTCGCGGGACTGCGACGGGGACACGCTCCTCGTCGAGGTCGACCAGGTGGGTGCGGCCTGCCACACGGGCACCCGCACGTGCTTCGACGACCGCGTCCTGCTCGCCGCGTCCGACGAGGGGGCGGCGTGAGCGCGCCCCCCGGCACGCCGCTCGACACCCCGCTCGGGGCGACGTGGCCGGACCTCGACGGCTTCCGGACCATGGCCGCCGACCGGCGCGTCGTGCCCGTCGTCCGCCGCTACCTCGCCGACGGCGAGACCCCGGTCGGCCTGTACCGCAGGCTCTCGGCGGACCGGACCGGCAGCTTCCTGCTGGAGTCCGCCGAGCACGACGGGTCGTGGTCGCGGTGGTCGATCATCGGGGTGCGCAGCGCCGCCGTCCTCACGAGCCGGGGACCGGGCCCCGACGACGGCTGCTGGGTGGGGCAGCCGCCCGCCGGGCTGCCCCTGACCGGCGACCCGCTCGCCATGCTCCGCGAGACGCTGCGGGTGCTGCGGACCCCGCGCGTGCCCGGCATGCCGCCGCTCACCTCCGGCATGGTCGGGGTGCTCGGCTGGGACGTCGTGCACCGGTGGGAGCGCCTGCCGCGGCGCGCGGTCGACGACCTCCACCTGCCCGAGCTCGTCCTGTGCCTGGCCACCGACCTCGCCGTCGTCGACCACCGCGACGCGACGGTGTGGCTGGTCGCCAACGCCGTCAACCACGACGGCAGCGACGAACGCGTCGACGAGGCGTACGCGGACGCCGTCCGCCGCCTCGACGCGATGGAGGCCGACCTCGCCCGTCCCGCCCCGACCTCGGTCACGGTCCAGGCCGGAGGCGGGACGCACGGTGCAGCCGGCCCGGTCACGGCGGCGGAGCCCCGGTCGACGACGACGCAGGAGCAGTTCCACGCGATGGTCGACGCCGGCAAGGAGGCGATCCGCGACGGCGAGGTGTTCCAGGTCGTCCTCTCCCAGCGCTTCAGCGTGCCGACGGAGCTCGACGCCCTGTCGCTGTACCGGGCGCTGCGGCTCACGAACCCGAGCCCGTACATGTACCTCGTGCGGCTCGAGGGACCGGACGGGGAGCGGTTCGACGTCGTCGGGTCCTCCCCGGAGGCGCTCGTCACCGTCGAGGACGGGACGGTGATCTCCCACCCCATCGCGGGCACGCGACCGCGCTCCGGCGACCCGACCACGGACGCCGAGCGGGCCGAGGACCTCCTCGCCGACCCCAAGGAGCGGGCCGAGCACCTCATGCTCGTCGACCTCGCGCGCAACGACCTCGGCCGGGTGTGCGAGCCGGGGACCGTCGACGTCGTGGAGTTCATGCAGATCGAGCGGTTCAGCCACGTCCTCCACATCGTCTCGACGGTGACGGGACGGCTGCGCGCCGACGCCGACCAGGTCGACGTCCTCACGGCGACGTTCCCCGCCGGCACCCTGTCGGGGGCGCCCAAGGTGCGGGCGGTCGAGCTCATCGACGAGCTCGAGCCGACCCGCCGCGGCGTGTACGGCGGTGTCGTCGGCTACCTCGACCTCGCCGGCGACCTCGACCTCGCCATCGCCATCCGCACCGGGGTCCTCGCCGGCGGCACGCTCCACGTCCAGGCCGGGGGCGGGATCGTCGCCGACTCCACGCCGCACGGGGAGTACGAGGAGTCGCGGACGAAGTCGGCGGCCGTGCTCGCCGCCCACCGCCGCGCCGCGGACCTGCGTCCCCTCGACGGGGGGCAGGGCCCGGGGGCGCTGTGAGGCCCGCGCCGCTGTCCGCGGCAGCGGCGGTCGCGGCCCTGCTCGCACTCGCCACGCTCGGCCTCACGTGGGTGCGCCGCAGCACCGCCGGCCCGCTGGGCGAGGCGGGCGCCGCGACCACGGAGTCCCTCACCGGCCGCGAGGTGTCGCCGCTCACGGCCGCGCTCGTCCCCGCGGTCCTCGGTCTCGCCGTCGTCGCGCTGCTCCTGCCGGGCCGCTGGCGGCTCGTCGGCCTGGTCCCGGCGGGCCTCGCCGCGGTCGGGGCCGGGCTCGGGGCCGCCGTCGCGGCGGCGGCCGCGGACGGTGGCCGCACGGGGGCACCCGAGGTCGGGGTCGAGGTGACACCCGTGCCGTGGCTCGCGGTGGCGGCCTGCGTGCTGGTGGTGCTCCTCGCCGGAGCGGCGGCCGTGGCGGCGTGGCGTCCGGTCGTCCCGGCGGCGCCGCCGACCCGTGCCGCACCCACCGCCGCGCCCGGTCACGCACCCGAGGCCGCACCCGACGAACGCGCCCTGTGGGATGCCCTCGACGCGGGGGAGGACCCGACCGCGCCGCCGTCGACACGCCCGTGACCGGTCGCGGCAGCGACGGGCTGGCAGGATGGGGCGGCGACGCGACCGCGAGGACCCAGGAGGACGGCCCACCATGAGCGACACCCCCACCCGGGCGCAGCAGGAGCGTGCCGGCGAGGAGCACGAGGCCTACGTCGAGGGCCACGAGTACGGCCACGGCACGTCGGTGGCCGCGTGGACGGCCACCGGCGGCGTCATGCTCGGCTCCCTCGTCGTCGCCCTCGCGATGATCTTCTACTCGCCGGTGTTCATCGTCATCGGCGCCGTCGTCGCCGTCCTGGCGGCGCTCGCCGGCCCCGTCCTGTCGCGTGCCGGCCTCGGGGAGCACAGCCCGAACCGGGAGTTCACGGGCGGGCCGCGCGCCGTCCGCTGACACGGGCCCCCCGGCCGCTACGGTCTCCCCACCGTTCCGCTACCTCGGGAGAGCACCGATGTCCACGCCGTACGAGCCCGCTCCCGCCGGGCCGCCCGCCAGCGAGCCGCCGCCGTCCAACCTCGTGTGGGCGATCCTCACGACCGTCCTCTGCTGCCTGCCCTTCGGCATCGTCAGCATCGTGTTCGCCGCCCAGGTCAACTCCAAGTGGGCGACGGGCGACTTCTCCGGCGCCCAGGACGCCTCCCGCAAGGCCCGGCTGTGGGCGATCGTCGCCGCCGTGGCCGGGATCGTCTACCTCGTCGTCGTGATCGGGCTCTTCTCCGCGGGGATCATGGCCGTCCCCACCGAGGGCCAGCTCTGACCCCTGGCGCCGCGTGGCACCCTGACGTGATGGACACCGCGCAGCCCGCGCCCCCCGCAGCGGGGCGCGGGCTGCCGCGTCTCGCGGGCCGGGCGCGCGCCCTCGCGGCGACGCCGCTCGGGCCGCTCGCGGTCGCCGCGGCCGCGGCCGGCGCCCTCACCGTGCTGCAGGTCCTCGACCCGAACGAGCCCGGTCACTACCCGACGTGCCCCTTCCTCGCCGTCACCGGGCTGTGGTGCCCGGGCTGCGGGTCGCTCCGGATGCTCCACGCCCTCGGCGGCGGTGACCTCCGCACCGCGCTCGACCTCAACGCGCTCGCCCTGCTGCTCCTGCCCGTCCTCGTCGGCTACTGGGTGGCCTGGGCCGTCCGCACCGTCACGGGCCGCCCGCGCGGCCGCCCGCTCCACGCGGCGTGGGTGTGGGCGTTCCTCGCCGTCGTCACGGTGTGGTCCGTGCTGCGCAACCTGCCCGGGCTCGAGCTCCTCGCCCCGTGAGCGCGGCGGCCTCAACGCGCTCGAGCGCGCCCGGGTTCCCTCCCCGCGGCCCGTGGTCCGGAGCGGTACCGGCGCCCAAGTACGATCGGGGCACCGCACGGGACGAGGGAGGGCGGACGGTGAGCGTGCTCCAGAGCATCCTCGACGGCGTCAAGGAGGACGTCGCGATCCGGCAGGCCCAGGTGCCTCTCGACGACGTGAAGGAGCAGGTCCGGCGCATGCCGTCGGCCCGCAACGGGCTCGCGGCCCTCACCGCCCACCAGGGCGTCAAGGTCATCGCCGAGGTCAAGCGCGCGAGCCCGAGCAAGGGCGACATCGCCCCGATCGCGGACCCCGCGGCGCTCGCGGGGGAGTACGCGGCCGGCGGCGCCAGCGTCATCAGCGTCCTCACCGAGGGCCGCCGCTTCGGTGGCTCGCTCGAGGACCTGCGCGGCGTCTCGTGCGCCGTCGACGTGCCCGTCCTCCGCAAGGACTTCGTCGTCACCCCCTACCAGGTGTGGGAGGCCCGCGCCGCCGGCGCCGACCTCGTCCTCCTCCTCGCGATGGCACTGGAGCAGCAGGCCCTCATCTCCCTCGTCGAGCGCGTGGAGTCCCTCGGCATGACCCCGCTCGTCGAGGTCCACGACGAGGAGGAGATCAGCCGCGCCGTCGACGCGGGCGCCAGGGTCATCGGCGTCAACGCGCGCGACCTGCGCACCCTCGAGGTCGACCGCACCACCTTCGCCCGCCTCGCCCCCCGCATCCCCGACGGCATCGTCCGGATCGCCGAGTCCGGCGTGCGCGGTCCGCACGACGTCATGGACTACGCCCGCGCCGGCGCGGACGCCGTCCTCGTCGGGGAGACCCTCGTCCGCGAGCCCGACCCGCGCCGCGCGGTCGCCGACCTCGTGGCGGCCGGGTCCCACCCGAGCCTGCGGGTCGCGCGCCCGTGACCCGTACCGAGCCCGTGCCGGGCGCCGTCGTCGGCCCGCGGCTGCAGGACGCGGTCGGTCCGTACTTCGGGGAGTTCGGGGGCCGGTTCGTCCCCGAGGCCCTCGTCGCCGCCCTCGAGGAGCTCGACGCCGCCTGGGCCTCGGCCCGTCACGACCCCGACTTCGTCCGCGAGCTCGACGAGCTGCAGCGCACGTACACCGGCCGCCCGAGCCCCGTCACCGAGGCGCGACGCTTCGGCGCGGAGGCGGGCGGCGCGACCGTGCTGCTCAAGCGCGAGGACCTCAACCACACCGGCTCCCACAAGATCAACAACGTGCTCGGGCAGGCGCTCCTCACCCGCCGCATGGGCAAGACCCGGGTCATCGCCGAGACCGGCGCGGGCCAGCACGGCGTCGCCACCGCCACCGCTGCCGCGCTGATGGGCCTCGAGTGCGTCGTCTACATGGGCGAGAAGGACACCGAGCGCCAGGCCCTCAACGTCGCCCGCATGCGCCTGCTGGGCGCGGAGGTCGTCCCCGTGCGCACCGGCTCCCGTACCCTCAAGGACGCCATCAACGACGCGATGCGCGACTGGGTCGCGAACGTCGACACCACCCACTACCTCCTCGGCACCGTCGCCGGCCCGCACCCCTTCCCGACCCTCGTCCGCGACCTCCACCGGGTCATCGGGGTCGAGGCGCGCGAGCAGGTCCTCGCGGGCTGGGGCCGGCTGCCCGACGTCGTCGCGGCGTGCGTCGGCGGCGGCAGCAACGCCATCGGCATCTTCCACGCGTTCCTCGACGACCCGCAGGTCGAGCTCCTCGGCCTCGAGGCGGGTGGGGACGGCGTCGACACCGGCCGCCACGCGAGCTCCATCACCGGCGGGGCCCCCGGGGTCCTCCACGGCGCCCGCAGCTTCCTCCTGCAGGACGAGGACGGGCAGACGATCGACAGCCACTCGATCTCCGCCGGGCTCGACTACCCCGGCGTCGGTCCCGAGCACGCGTGGCTGCACGCCACGGGGCGGGCCCGCTACGAGCCGGTCACCGACGCCGACGCGATGGCGGCGTTCGCCCTCCTGTGCCGCACCGAGGGGATCATCCCCGCCATCGAGACCGCCCACGCGCTCGCCGGGGCCCTGCGCGAGGGTCGCCGCCTCGGCCCCGACGGCATCGTCCTCGTCAACCTGTCCGGGCGCGGCGACAAGGACGTCGCGACCGCCGCGCAGTGGTTCGACCTGTGACCACCGGCACCAGGCCCGGCACCGACGCGCGGACGCGCACCGCCGCCCAGGCCGTCGACGACGCCCTCGCCGACGGGCGCGCGGCGCTCGTCGGCTACCTGCCTGTCGGCTTCCCCGACCTCGACACCTCCGTCGAGGCGATGGTCGCGCTCGCGCGCAACGGCTGCGACGTCCTCGAGGTCGGGGTGCCGTACTCCGACCCCGTCATGGACGGGCCCGTCATCGCCGCGGCCGCCCACGAGGCCCTGGCCGGCGGCACGCGCGTCGCGCACGTCTTCGAGGCCGTCCGCGCCGTCCGCGAGGCGGCACCGGACACCGCCGTCCTCGTCATGACGTACTGGAACCCGGTCGCGCGGACCGGCGTCGACGCGTTCGCGCGCCGGCTCGCGGACGCCGGCGGGGCGGGGCTCATCACCCCCGACCTCGTGCCCGACGAGGCGGGGGAGTGGCTCGCCGCCAGCGAGGCGCACGGGCTCGAGCGCGTGTTCCTCGTCGCCCCGTCGAGCTCGCCCGCGCGGCTGCGCTCCACCGCGGCCGCCTCGACCGGGTTCACCTACGCCGCCTCCACGATGGGCGTGACCGGCGAGCGGACGAGCGTCGGCGCGGGCGCCGCGGACCTCGTCCGGCGCACCCGCGAGGCGGGCGCCGCCCGCGTGTGCGTG
The DNA here is from genome assembly GCF_037860835.1 of Aquipuribacter nitratireducens. Taxonomy (NCBI): domain Bacteria; kingdom Bacillati; phylum Actinomycetota; class Actinomycetes; order Micrococcales; family Intrasporangiaceae; genus Aquipuribacter; species Aquipuribacter nitratireducens. The sequence goes on from NZ_JBBEOG010000003.1 coordinate 88,755, forward strand.
GGACTCGGTGTCTCGACCCCCGAGCAGGCCCACGAGGTCGCCGCCTTCGCCGACGGCGTCATCGTCGGGTCCGCGCTCGTCCGGGCCCTCGCCGGCAGCGACGGCGGTCCCGGCGGGGCCACGGCGGCCGGCGCCCTGGCGGGCCGCCTCGCCGCCGGGGTGCGTCGCGGCGGCGGGGCGGCGGGCTGACCCCCCGCGCCGTGCCCCGGCGCCCACCTCGTGAGACGTCGGGGCCGCCATCTGAGACGCTGCTCCGCAGTACCGGTGCCGGGCGACCGCCCGCGCACGAGCCTCCCGCGCGTACGCTGGAGTCCCGCCCGCACGCCCCCTGGACAGACCGGACGGTGAGCACATGAGCCTGTCGGCCTTCGAGCGCTTCGCCCCGCGCCCCGCGGAGGGTCTCTACGACCCGGCCGCGGAGCACGACGCGTGCGGCGTCGCCTTCGTCGCGACCCTCCGGGGCACGCCCGGTCACGACATCGTCGAGCACGCCCTCACCGCCCTGCGCAACCTCGACCACCGCGGCGCGGTGGGTGCCGAGCCGGACAGCGGCGACGGGGCCGGGATCCTCACCCAGGTCCCGGACGAGCTGCTGCGCGCCGTCGCGGGCGACCTCGGGGTCACGCTCCCGGACCGCGGCCGCTACGCCGTCGGCATCGCCTTCCTGCCGCAGGGGGCCGACGAGCGCCTGGTCGCGGAGACCGCCGTCGAGACCGTCGCGGAGCAGGAGGGTCTGCGCGTCCTCGGCTGGCGGGACGTCCCCGTCGCCGCCGACCTCGTCGGCCCGACCGCCCGGGCCCACATGCCGGTCTTCCGGCAGGTGTTCCTCGCCCCGGTGCCCGGCGGCCCGGCCGACGGCCTCGAGGGCGTCGCGCTCGACCGGTACGCGTTCTGCGTGCGCAAGCGCCTCGAGAACGACCACGGGGTCTACTTCCCGTCGCTGTCGAGCCGGACGATCGTCTACAAGGGGATGCTGACGACCGGTCAGCTCGAGCCGTTCTTCCCCGACCTGTCCGACCGCCGCTTCACCACCGAGCTCGCGCTCGTCCACTCGCGCTTCTCCACGAACACGTTCCCGTCGTGGCCGCTCGCCCACCCCTTCCGGATGATCGCCCACAACGGGGAGATCAACACGGTGCGGGGCAACCGCAACTGGATGCGGGCGCGGGAGTCGACGCTGCGCTCCGACCTCATCCCGGGCGACCTCGAGCGGCTCTACCCGATCAACGCCGTGGGCGCGAGCGACTCCGCGAGCTTCGACGAGGTGCTCGAGCTCCTCCACCTCGGCGGGCGGTCACTGCCGCACGCCGTCCTCATGATGATCCCCGAGGCGTGGGAGAACCACGCCGAGATGGACCCCGCCCGGCGCGCGTTCTACGACTACCACTCCGACATCATGGAGCCCTGGGACGGCCCGGCGTCCGTCACCTTCACCGACGGCAGCCTCATCGGTGCCGTCCTCGACCGCAACGGGCTGCGTCCGGCGCGGTACTGGGTGACGAGCGACGGTCTCGTCGTCATGGCGAGCGAGACGGGCGTCCTCGACATCGAGCCCGACCACGTCGTCCGCAAGGGCCGCCTGCAGCCGGGCCGCATGCTGCTCGTCGACACGGGCCAGGGCCGGATCATCGACGACGCGGAGATCAAGTCCCAGCTCGCGGCCGAGCAGCCGTACGAGCGGTGGCTCGCGGAGAACCGCGTCCACCTCGCCGACCTGCCCGAGCGGGTCCACGTCGTCCACCCGGCGGCGTCCGTCACCCGCCGGCAGCAGACCTTCGGCTACACGGAGGAGGAGCTGCGGGTGCTCCTCGCGCCCATGGCGGCGGCCGGGGCCGAGCCCATCGGCTCGATGGGCACCGACACGCCCCTCGCCGTGCTCTCGCAGCGCCCGCGGCTGCTGTTCGACTACTTCACCCAGCTGTTCGCGCAGGTGACGAACCCGCCGCTCGACGCGATCCGCGAGGAGCTCGTCACGAGCCTGCGCGGCGCGATCGGACCCGAGCTCAACATCCTCGAGGCCGGCCCCGAGCACTGCCGGCACGTCGTCCTGCCGTTCCCCGTCGTCGACAACGACGAGCTGGCGAAGATCGTCCACATCGAGACCGACGACGGGCGCCCGGCCACGGCCGTCGTCAAGGGGCTGTACCGGGTCTCCGGTGGCGGGGCCGCGCTCGCGCGGCGCATCGAGGAGATCTGCGCGGAGGTCGACCGGGCCATCGGCGCGGGGGCGCAGTACGTCGTCCTGTCCGACCGGGACTCCACCGCGACGCTCGCCCCCATCCCCTCGCTGCTGCTGACCGGCGCGGTCCACCACCACCTCATCCGCACCCGGGCGCGGACCCTCGTCGGGCTCGTCGTGGAGGCCGGTGACGTCCGCGAGGTCCACCACTGCGCGCTGCTCATCGGCTACGGCGCGGCGGCGATCAACCCGTACCTCGCGATGGAGTCCGTCGAGGACCTCGTCCGCCGCGGCACCCTGGGCGACGTCGACGCCCCGACGGCCGTCCGCAACCTCATCAAGGCGCTCGGCAAGGGCGTCCTCAAGGTCATGAGCAAGATGGGGATCTCGACCGTGGCGTCCTACCGGGGCGCGCAGGTCTTCGAGGCCATCGGGCTCGGCCAGGACCTCGTCGACCGGTACTTCACCGGCACCACGACGCAGCTCGGCGGCGTCGGCATCGACGTCGTCGCGGAGGAGGTCGCCCGCCGGCACGCCGTCGCCTACCCGGCGGAGGGCGTCAACGGCCCCCGGATGCTCGCCCAGGGCGGGGAGTACCAGTGGCGCCGCGACGGCGAGATCCACCTCTTCGACCCCGAGACCGTGTTCCGGCTCCAGCACGCCACGCGCGCCCAGCGCGAGGACGTCTACCGCGACTACACGAAGGCCGTCGACGAGCGCAGCGAGCGCCTCGGCACGCTCCGCGGGCTCTTCCGGCTCCGCGCCGACGAGGCGCAGCCGGTCCCGCTCGACGAGGTCGAGAGCGTCGAGTCGATCATGAAGCGCTTCGCGACGGGTGCCATGAGCTTCGGCTCGATCAGCCCCGAGGCCCACGAGACCATCGCGGTCGGCATGAACCGAATCGGCGGGCGCTCCAACACCGGCGAGGGCGGGGAGGCGGTCGACCGGCTGCTCGACCCCGTGCGCCGCAGCTCGGTCAAGCAGGTCGCCTCGGGCCGCTTCGGCGTCACGAGCATGTACCTCACCCACGCCGACGACATCCAGATCAAGATGGCGCAGGGCGCGAAGCCCGGCGAGGGCGGGCAGCTGCCCGGGCACAAGGTGTACCCGCTGATCGCGAGCATCCGGAACTCCACGCCCGGGGTCGGCCTCATCAGCCCGCCGCCGCACCACGACATCTACTCCATCGAGGACCTCGCCCAGCTCATCCACGACCTGAAGAACGCCAACCCGCAGGCGCGGATCCACGTCAAGCTCGTCTCGGAGATCGGCGTCGGCACGGTCGCGGCGGGTGTGAGCAAGGCCCACGCGGACGTCGTCCTCGTCTCCGGACACGACGGCGGGACGGGTGCGTCGCCGCTCACGAGCCTCAAGCACGCGGGCGCCCCGTGGGAGCTCGGTCTCGCCGAGACCCAGCAGACGCTCCTGCTCAACAGGCTCCGCGACCGCATCACCGTCCAGGTCGACGGGGCGATGAAGACCGGGCGGGACGTCGTCGTGGCGGCGCTGCTCGGCGCGGAGGAGTTCGGCTTCTCCACGGCCCCGCTCATCGTGTCCGGCTGCGTCATGATGCGCGTCTGCCACCTCAACACGTGCCCGGTGGGCGTCGCGACGATGGACCCGCGCCTGCGGGCGAAGTTCACGGGCAAGCCGGAGTTCGTCGAGACGTTCTTCCGCTTCGTCGCCCAGGAGGTCCGGGAGCTCCTCGCCTCCCTCGGGCTGCGCTCGGTGGAGGAGGCGGTCGGTCGGGCGGACCTGCTCGACACCCGCCGCGCCGAGGAGCACTGGAAGGCCGACGGACTCGACCTGTCCGGGATCCTCCACGTGCCGGCGGGTATCCCGGCCGACGCGCCGCGGCACCGGGTCGTCGCGCAGGACCACGGCCTGGAGAAGGCGCTCGACCAGACGCTCATCCAGATGTCCGCCGACGCGCTCGAACGGGGCGAGCCGGTCCGCATCGACGTGCCCGTCCGCAACATCAACCGCACCGTCGGGACCATGCTCGGTCACGAGGTGACGAAACGGTTCGGCGAGAAGGGCCTGCCCGACGACACTCTCGACATCACCCTCACGGGCTCCGCCGGGCAGTCGCTCGGGGCGTTCCTGCCGCGCGGCATCACGCTGCGGCTGTGGGGCGATGCCAACGACTACGTCGGCAAGGGCCTCTCGGGAGGCCGCATCGTCGTGCGGCCCCACCGCGGCACGCGCTTCAACACCCAGCGCAACATCATCGGCGGCAACGTCATCGCCTACGGCGCCACGGGCGGGGAGATCCTCATCCAGGGCGAGGTCGGCGAGCGCTGCTGCGTGCGCAACTCCGGCGCGACGGTCGTCGTCGAGGGCGTGGGCGACCACGGCTGCGAGTACATGACCGGCGGCACGGTCGTCGTGCTCGGGCGCACGGGACGCAACTTCGCCGCGGGCATGTCCGGCGGCGTGGCGTACGTCCTCGACCTGCGGGAGGGCCGCGTCAACCGGGAGCTCGTCGACGTCGAGCCCGTCGACGACGCCGACGTCGAGGTGCTCCTGCCGCTGCTGCGTCGGCACGTCGAGGAGACCGGCTCGCTCGTCGCCGAGGACCTCGTCCTCGAGCCCGACGTCCTGCGGGCGAGGCTCAGCAAGGTCGTGCCGCGGGAGTACCGACGCGTCATGGCCGTGCGCGCGCAGGCCCGCGAGGAAGGCCTCGACGTCGACGGCGACGAGGTGTGGCACCGCATCGTCGCCCCCGCCTGAGCGCAGGAGCGCTGCCGGCGCGTCCGGGTCCGGACCTCGGACCCGGACGCGCCCGGGTGTGACCGCGGCCACTAGCGTGGTCCCCATGCGCCGCGCGAAGATCGTCTGCACCCTCGGCCCCGCCGTCGCCGGGGTCGACCGCATCCGCCAGCTCGTCGAGGCGGGCATGGACGTCGCCCGCATGAACTTCAGTCACGGCGACCACGCCGACCACGAGCAGAACTTCGCCGACGTGCGCGCCGCCGCCGAGGCCACCGGTCGCAACGTCGCGGTGCTCCTCGACCTCCAGGGCCCGAAGATCCGGCTCGGCCGCTTCGCCGAGGGCGCCGTCGAGCTCGAGGTGGGCGCGGAGTTCGTGATCACGACCGAGGACGTCGAGGGCGACGTCCACCAGTGCTCGACGACGTACAAGGGACTGCCCGGCGACGTCTCCGTCGGCGACACGATCCTCATCGACGACGGGCGCCTCGCGCTGCGGGCGACCGGCGTCGACGGCCCGCGCGTCACGACCGAGGTCGTGGTCGGCGGCCGGGTGTCGAACAACAAGGGCATCAACCTGCCCGGGGTGGCCGTCAGCGTGCCCGCGCTCACCGAGAAGGACATCGAGGACCTGCGGTTCGGGCTCGGGCTGGGTGTCGACATCGTCGCCCTGTCCTTCGTCCGCCGCGGCAGCGACGTCGACGGCGTCCGGCGGGTCATGGAGGAGGAGGGCGTCCGGCGTCCCGTCATCGCCAAGGTCGAGAAGCCGCAGGCCGTCGAGCACCTCCGGGAGGTCATCGACGCCTTCGACGGGATCATGGTGGCTCGCGGCGACCTCGGGGTCGAGCTCCCGCTGTACGAGGTGCCCCTCGTGCAGAAGCGGGCCGTCGAGCTCGCCCGGCGCCAGGCCAAGCCCGTCATCGTCGCCACCCAGATGCTCGAGTCGATGATCTCGAGCCCGCGCCCGACGCGGGCCGAGGCGAGCGACGTCGCCAACGCGATCCTCGACGGGGCCGACGCCGTCATGCTGTCGGGCGAGACGAGCGTCGGGGAGTTCCCCTTCGAGGCCGTGCGGACGATGGCGGACATCATCCGCAACACGGAGGAGCACGGGCTCGACCGCATCGCCCCCCTCGGGACGAAGCCGCGCACGAAGGGCGGGGCCATCACGCGCGCGGCCGCCGAGATCGGTGCCCAGCTCAACGTCCGCTACCTCGCGTGCTTCAGCCAGTCCGGGGACTCCGCGAAGCGGATGAGCCGGCTGCGCAGCCCCATCCCGCTGCTCGTGTTCACGCCGTCGGCGGAGGCCCGTCGCCAGCTCGCGGTGTCGTGGGGGATCGAGGCCATCGAGACCCCGATGGTGACCCACACCGACGACATGGTCCGCCAGGTCGACGAGGCGATGCGGAACACCGGGCTCGGTGCCGACGGCGACCTCGTCGTCATCGTGGCCGGGTCGCCCCCCGGCATCCCGGGCTCGACGAACGCCCTGCGCGTGCACCAGGTCGGTGACGCCGTGGCACAGGTGGCGCCCGCGTACGCGACCTGAGAGCCCGCGGCCGGGCCCACGTGGCGGCTGGTGCCCCGGGTGGGACTCGAACCCACACCAACGACGGGTTTGAGCCGTCGGCCTCTGCCAATTGGGCTACCGGGGCGTGGTCGGGGCGGTAGGACCGCTCCGACCGGCCGCTAGGCTACCGCCGTGGCTGACAGCGACGACGCGACGACGGGCGTGGACGACCCGTTCCTCCCGCCCACCCGCACCGCCTCCTCCGAGGAGGAGACCGCCGCGCAGTCGGCGGGGCCCGGCACGCGCCGGCGCGTCGTCGTCGCCGAGGACGAGGCCCTCATCCGGCTCGACCTCGTCGAGATGCTCACCGAGGCCGGCTACGACGTCGTGGGCGAGGCCGGCGACGGCGAGTCCGCCATGCGCCTCGCGGAGGAGCAGCGCCCGGACGTCGTCGTCCTCGACATCAAGATGCCGAAGCTCGACGGCCTGTCGGCGGCCGAGCGCATCGCGCAGGCCCGCATCGCCCCCGTCGTGCTCCTCACGGCCTTCAGCCAGACCGAGCTCGTCGAGCGCGCCCGGGACGCCGGGGCGATGGCGTACGTCGTCAAGCCGTTCACGGCCGCCGACCTGCTGCCGGCCCTCGAGATCGCCGTCAGCCGGCACCAGGAGCTCGTGCAGCTGGAGGACGAGGTCGCCGACCTCGCCGACCGCCTCGAGACCCGCAAGCTCGTCGAGCGGGCGAAGGCGGCGCTGCAGCAGACGTACGGCATGAGCGAGCCCGAGGCGTTCCGCTGGATCCAGAAGACGTCGATGGACCGGCGGCTGTCGATGCGCGAGGTCGCCTCCGGCGTCCTGGCCGCGGCGGCCAACGCGGGCAAGTCCGGGCGCTGACCGCCCTTCCGGCTGCCCCCGGGCCCGCTCCCGCGCTCACTGCGGGTGACCGGGCGCCTGCGGGGGCGTGCACGGCGCCCCCTGTCGCCGCGCCGCAGGTCACGAACCTGCAACGCCTGGGTAACCGTCGGGCCGCGACTACTGACGCCGACCGATCGTTCGACTACGTTTCGTCGTCAGCCGCAGCGTCCGCTGCGGACGTCCTTTGCCTGAAGGAGCACACCACATGACCCGACGCATGCGTGGATGGCAGTCCGTCGCCGTCCTCGGTATCGCCGGTCTCACGCTCGCCGCCTGTGGCGGCGGCGACGCCGAGCCCGAGGACACCGCTGCAGCCGGTGGCGACGACACCGCTGCCGCGACCGAGGAGCCGATGGAGGAGCCCACGGACGGCGGCGAGACCGCTGCCGGCGGGGGCGGCGGCGACGGCACGCTGACCATCGGCACCCTCCTGCCGGAGACCGGCAGCCTCGCGTTCCTCGGCCCGCCCGAGTTCGCCGGCGTCGACCTCGCGGTCCAGGAGATCAACGAGGCCGGCGGTGTGCTCGACAACGACGTCGTCAAGATCGACGGCGACTCGGGTGACACCACCACCGACATCGCGACCCAGACCGTCACCCGCCTCCTCGGCGAGGGCGTCGACGCGATCATCGGTGCGGCCTCGTCCGGTGTCTCGTTCACCGTCATCGACCAGATCACCGGTGCGGGCGTCGTCCACTTCTCGCCCGCCAACACGAGCCCCGACTTCACCGACTACGACGACAACGGGCTGTACTTCCGTACCGCGCCGTCCGACGTACTCCAGGGCCGCGTGCTCGGTGACCTGCTCGTGCAGGACGGCTGCCTCGACGCCGCCGCGATCGTCCTCGACGACCCGTACGGCACGGGCCTCATCGAGAACGTCCAGGCGTCCCTCGAGGCCGGTGGCGGTTCGCTCGTCACCGACCCGATCCTCTACCCGGAGGGCACCGACAACTTCTCCGCCCAGGTGACCCAGGTCGCCGACGCGGGCGCGGAGTGCGTCGTCCTCATCGGCTTCGCCGAGACCGCCCAGATCATCACCGAGATGGTCGCCCAGGGCCTCAGCCCCGCCGACGTCCCGACGTACTTCGTCGACGGCAACCTCTCCAACTACGGCGAGGACCTGCCGGAGGGCACCCTCGAGGGCAACAAGGGCACCCTGCCGGGCGCCGAGGCCCCCGAGGAGTTCCAGAACCGTCTCCTCGAGGTCGACCCCGACCTCAACGACTTCTCCTACGCGGCGGAGTCGTACGACGCGGCCATCGTCATCGCCCTCGCGGCCGTCGCCGCGGGCAGCGACGACGGTGTCGCCATCGGCGCCGAGATCCCGGGCGTCACGCGTGAGGGCACGGAGTGCACGGACTTCGCCTCGTGCAAGGAGCTCCTCGACTCCGGTGAGGACATCGACTACAACGGCGTCTCCGGCCCCATCGAGCTGAGCGACCAGGGTGACCCCACCCAGGCGACGATCGGCATCTTCGAGTACGGCCCCGACAACAACTACACCCGCGTCGACAGCCTCTCGGGCACGATCTGAGCCCCCGAGGCCTGACGCACCCGGCAGCGTGACCTGAGGGACGCGCCCGCCGGAGCGACACCGCACGAGGCCCCCCACCCGCACAGGGTGGGGGGCCTCGTCGTCGTGGGTGCCCACGACCGCTGTTGACGGCCGCGCCGCCACGACCGCTGGGCCGCAGGGGCCGTGGACGCGTTTCGGGCCTCTCCGCCTCTACAACCGCTGTGGCACCGGGATCGTGGCGCCGGCGGGGCGTCAGGGGCTCGTCGGCGACCACGACGCCTGTGCCACTGGGACTTCGGACGCCTTTCGGGCCCGAGGGCGTCCACACCCCCTGCGGCGCAGCGATCGTGGCGGTGCGGGGGCGGTGCGGGGGCGGTGCGGGGGCGGTGCGTCGGCGGTGCGGGGGCGGTGCGGGGCGGAGCGGCGACGCGCGAGGGCGCACCCCGGGGGCGGCCCCATACGACTCCACAGCACACGACGACGCCCGGCCCCCGCGGGCGGGGCCGGGCGTCGGGAGGACGGGGCGAGGTCAGTCGACCTTGGCGAGCGTCCCGAGGTAGAGCTCGATGACCTTGGGGTCGTTGGCGAGGCCCTTGCCGGTGCCGGTGTAGGCGTTGCGGCCCTGGTCGAGGACGTACCCGCGGTGGCAGATCTGGAGGCACCGGCGGGCGTTCTGCTCGACCATGACGACCGAGACGCCCGTCTTGTTGATCTCGCGGGTCCGGAGGAACACCTCGTCCTGCTTGGCGGGGGAGAGCCCGGCCGACGGCTCGTCGAGGAGCAGGACGCTCGGGTCCATCATGAGCGCCCGACCCATCGCGACCATCTGCCGCTCCCCGCCGGACAGCGAGCCCGCCCGCTGGGCCCGCCGCTCGCCGAGAGTGGGGAAGAGGTCGACGACCACCTCGAAGCGGTCCTTGAACTTCTTCGGGTCCTGGTAGCAGCCCATCAGCATGTTCTCCTCGATCGTGAGGGAGGGGAACACGTTGTTGGTCTGCGGCACGAAGCCGACGCCCTTCGACACCAGCTGGTTGGCCTTGAGCCCGGTGATGTCCTCCCCGCGCAGCGTGATCGAGCCGGAGCGCACCTTCACGAGGCCGAACATCGCCTTGAGCAGCGTCGACTTGCCGGCCCCGTTGGGGCCGATGATGCCGACGAGCTCGCCGGGGGCGACGTACAGGTCCGTGGAGTTGAGGATGTTGACGCCGGGCAGGTAGCCCGCGACGAGCTCGTCGACGCGGATGAGCGCGTCCTGCGCGCCGGCCAGGTGGTCGTCGCGGCTCGTGACCGTCGACCCGCTCGTGCTCGTGGTCTCGCTCATGCTCGCGGGTCCTCCGTCCGCGTGGTGCCGGCCGTGCCCGGGTGGTCCTCGGGACGGTCGGTGTGCTGGTAGTGGACGCCGCCGGGCTGCTCGAGCGGGTCGTCCTCGCCGATCGACTCGTCGTGGTGCCCGCCGAGGTAGGCGTCGATGACGGCCGGGTCGGCCATGACGGCGTCCGGCGGGCCCTCGGAGACGATCTGGCCCTGGGCCATGACGATGACCCAGTCGGAGATGTCGCGGACCATGTCCATGTCGTGCTCGACGAAGAGCACCGTCATGCCCTGCTCGCGCAGGTCCTTGACGTGACCGAGCAGCGACTGGGTGAGTGCCGGGTTCACGCCCGCCATCGGCTCGTCGAGCATGACCATCGTCGGGTCGCTCATGAGCGCCCGCGCCATCTCGAGCAGCTTGCGCTGGCCCCCGGAGAGGGAGCCGGCGAAGTCCTCCTGCTTGCGGTCGAGCTTGAAGCGCGCGAGCAGCTCCTGCGCCCGCGTGCTGATCTCGGCCTCCTGCGAGCGCCACAGGAACGGCAGGAGGGCCGGCAGCAGCCGCTCCCCCCGCTGGTCCTGCGCACCGAGACGCATGTTCTCCAGGACCGTCAGCCGCGACAGCGCCTTCGTCAGCTGGAACGTGCGGACCATGCCCTTGCGGGCGACCTTGTGGGCGGCGAGCTTCGAGACGGGGTCGCCGTCGAAGGTCCACGCGCCCTCGTCGGGCGTGTCGAAGCCCGTGAGGAGGTTGAACAGCGTCGTCTTCCCGGCCCCGTTGGGGCCGATGAGCGCGGTGATGGCGTTGCGCTGGATCTCGACGTGCTCGACGTCGACGGCGGTGAGCCCGCCGAAGCGGCGCACGACGTTGTCGGCGACGAGGATCGGGTCCGGCTTCTTCGCGCCTGGCACGCGCGGGACGTCGGCGAGCGCGGCCGTGGCCCGGTCGCGGTACGTCTGCCCGACGGTGGCCGTGGCGGCACCGCCGCCCGCGGGCTCGCGGGCCTCCGGGTTGTCGGTGTGCTCAGCGTGCATCGAGAACCAGCTCCCTCCGGTCGCCGAGGATGCCCTGTGGTCGGAAGGCCATGAGGAGCATCAGGGCGAGCCCCACCAGGATGAACCGCACCTGGCCGACCTGGACACCGTCCATGAGCCACGTGGGGATGATCTCCGCCGACACCGCCCCGCGGAGGATGGTGTCGGTGAGCGACAGCGTCACCCACAGGATGACGGCGCCGAGGACCGGGCCCCAGATCCGCGCCGCGCCGCCGAGCAGGAGCGCGGTGTAGGCGAGGAACGTCAGCTGGGTCGCGTAGTTGTCCGGCTGCACGGACCCGCGCGACAGGCTGAGCACGAACCCGGCGAAGGCTCCGATGACACCGCCCAGGACGAGGGCCTGCATCTTGTACGCGAAGATGTTCTTGCCGAGGCTGCGGACGGCGTCCTCGTCCTCGCGGATGCCCTTGAGCACGCGGCCCCACGGGCTGCGCACGAGCAGCGTGACGACGACGAGCGACAGCGCGATGAGGAACAGCGCGAACAGCCGGATCCACAGCCCCCGCTCGCTGTACGTCCACGGGCCGAAGCCGTACGTGTCCGGCGGGAACGGGTTGAGCGCGTAGAACTCGCGCGCCATGCCGTTGATGCCGTTCGAGCCGCCCGTGATCTCGTCGGCGGTGCTCGACCGCGCGACGAAGCGGAAGATCTCGGCCGTCGCGATGGTCGCGATGGCGAGGTAGTCCGCGCGCAGGCGCAGCGTCGGGATGCCGAGGAGCAGCGCGAGGACGGTGGCCGCGCCGATGCCGACGAGGAAACCGACCCACAGGGGGGCGTCGAGGTACGTCACCGAGATGCCGACGCCGTAGGCGCCCATCGCGACGAACGCGGCCTGACCGAAGTTCAGCAGCCCCGTGTACCCGAAGTGCATGTTGAGGCCGATCGCGGCGAGCACGAACACGAGCGTGTCGATGCCGAGGATGTTGCCGAGGCCCTGGTCGATGATGCTGGCGAAGTCCATGTCGTCGTCTCCTCAGCCGACCCGCTCGCGACGCCCGAGCAGCCCCGAGGGCTTGACGAGCAGGATGATGATGAGGACGGCGAGGGCCCCGACGTTCTTCAGCTCCGGCGGGATCACGAGGGTGCTCACCTCGATGAGCAGGCCCACGACGACCGCGCCGAGCATCGCGCCGAACGCCGTCCCGAGGCCGCCGAGGACGACGGCGGCGAAGATCAGCAGCAGGATCTGGAAGCCGAGCTGGAAGTCCATGCCCTGCGTGAGGCCGAAGAAGATGCCGGACAGGGCGGCCAACGACGTCCCGACGATCCACACGACGCGGATGACGTTGTCGACGTCGATGCCGCTCGCAGCCGCGAGCGCCGGGTTGTCGCTGACAGCGCGCGTCGCCTTGCCGATGCGCGTGTAGAGCAACGCGAGCGCGAACGCGATGAGGACGACGACGGAGATCCCCATGACGATGAGGTGCGCGGGCGGGATCCGGATCGAGCCGATCTCGATCGGCCCCTGCGCGGTGAAGTCCCGGTAGAAGACCGTCTGCCCGCCGAAGAGGTAGAGGAAGCCGTAGCGCATGAAGAAGCTGAGGCCGATCGAGAAGATCATCATCGCGATGAGCCCGATCTGCTTGCGCCGCAGCTGCCGCCAGATCGCGGTGTCCTGGAACCAGCCGAACGCCGCCGACAGCACGAGCACGATGGGGATCGCGAGGAGCAGCGGGACCCCGCCGATGACGTGCACGGCGTACGTCACGAGCGCGCCGAACGTCACGAGCTCGCCGTGGGCGAAGTTCGTGAGGCCCGTCGTGCCGAAGACGAGCGACAGCCCGATCGCGGCGAGCGCGAGGATGAGGCCGAACCGCAGGCCCGACGCGACGAGCTGCGGCGTGCGCTGCCACGGGATGTCGGCGAAGAACCCGGTCGCGGCCGCGACGCCTCCGTCGCCCTCGCCGGCCCCGGCGACGAGCCGGAAGGCGACCGTCCGCGGCGTGCCGGGGTCGACGCGGGTCGTGAAGGGGTTCTGCTCGACGCCGAGGTCCTCGCCCTCGAAGGCGGACAGGTCGAGCTCGATCTCGTACTCGCCGGGGTCCGGGACCGGGATGCTCGCGAGGCCGCCGTCGTCGGTCTCCGCCTCGCCGACGACCTCCCCGTCCTGACGGACGGTGACGGGGACGCCAGGAACGTCCTCGCGGGTCTCGTCGATGCGGACGCGGACGTTGATGAGCTCGCCCTCGCCTCCCTCGTCGGTGCCGCCGGCGAGCACCGCCGCGGTCGGTGGTCCGGCGGTCGCGGGCGGTCCCGCCGCGTGAGCGGCGGCCGCCGGCCCGGCGGCGGTCATGGCCAGGATCAACCCGGCGAGCGCGAGGAGTCGGCGCACCCTTGGTCCTCCGTTGGTCAGGCAGGGTGGAACGGCAGGGGTCCACCCACCGGTTCGCGGCGGGCGGTGTCGCCGGACTCTAGCCACACTCGGTGCCCGAGGGGACCCCGCCGGGCCCAAACGTCACCGGAAAGTGACGTGCGCGGAACACTCGACGCGTCCGGTCACCCGAGGACCGAACGGACGACGGCGACGATCACGGGCGCGACGACGAGCGCGGGCAGCAGGTCGCCGACCGGCACGTCACGGACGCGGAGCAGCCGCAGCCCCACCCCCAGCAGGAGCAGCCCGCCCGTGGCGGACAGCGCCGCCACCTGCGCGGCGTCGAGCAGGTCCCCCAGCAGCGCCCCCACGACGGTGAGCGAGCCCTGGACGACGGCGACGGACATGGCGCTCAGCAGCACGCCGGAGCCCAGCGCCGAGGCGAACGCGGCCGCGGCGACGCCGTCGAGCAGCGACTTCACCGCGAGCTCGTCGATGCCGCGGCCGAGCCCGTCGTTGACGGCGCCGAGCACGGTGAGCGGACCGACGCAGAACACCAGCGACGCCGTCACGAAACCCTCGACGAAGCGGTGCTCGCCCGGCTCGTCCTCGCGGGGGCGCCGGTGCCCGGGCCCGGCGCGCAGCAGCAGGGCGCGCAGGTGGTGACCGACCCGCTCCAGGCGCGCCTCGATCCGCAGCAGGCCGCCGAGGACGGCACCGAGGAGCGCGGCGCCGATGACGACGAGCGCTGCACCCGCCCCGACCGCGTCGGCGAGGGCGGGATCGTGGACGTCGAGGACCGACAGCACGGCGATGGCGAGGGTGCCGAGGCCGAGGGCGTCCATGGCGACCTCGCGGACGCGGTCCGGCAGGCGCGCGCCCAGGAGGAGGCCGACCGAGCCGCCGACGAGGACGGTGAGGACGTTGAGGACCGTGCCGGCGCCGACGAAGAGCGTCACCCGGCCGAGCCGCCCGAGCCGCCGCCCGAGGCGCCGGGCACCACGTCACGGAGCAGGCACGTGATGCGGGCCGTGCACAGGCGCCGTCCCGCGTCGTCGGTGACGACGACCTCGTAGCTCGCGAGCGTCCGCCCGAGCGAGACCGCGGTCGCGGTGCCGGTGACGCGCCCGGCGCGGGCGCCCCGGTGGTGGGTCGCGTTGATGTCGACGCCGACCGCGACCCGCCCCTCACCGGCCGCGAGCATGGCCCCGAACGACCCGAGCGTCTCCGCGAGCGCGACGCTCGCGCCGCCGTGCAGCAGGCCGTACGGCTGGGTGTTGCCCGCGACGGGCATCGTCGCCACGAGCCGCTCCGCGGACACCTCGACGAACTCGATGCCGAGGCGCTCGATGAGCGTGCCCGGCACCGAGTCGAGGACCAGCCGCATCGCCTCGTCCGCCCCCGTCCGGGCGGTCCCGTCGTGTGTCACACCGGGACTCTAGGGTGGCGCGGGTGGGACGCCTCATGCTCGTCGACGGTCACTCGCTCGCGTACCGGGCCTTCTACGCGCTCCCCGCCGAGAACTTCTCCACCAGCACCGGCCAGACCACGAACGCCGTCTACGGCTTCACGTCGATGCTCATCAACGTGCTCCGCGACGAGCAGCCGACCCACCTCGCCGTCGCCTTCGACCTCGGCCGCCAGACCTTCCGCACCGAGGAGTACGCGGAGTACAAGGCGAACCGCGCGACGACACCGACGGAGTTCTCCGGGCAGGTGCCGCTCATCCGCGAGGTGCTCGACGCGATGGGCGTCCCGCAGGTGACGGCGGAGGGCTACGAGGCCGACGACGTCATCTGCACCCTCACCCGCCGGGCGCGCGAGGCGGGCCACGACGTCCTCGTCGTCACCGGCGACCGCGACAGCTTCCAGCTCGTCGACGACCACGTCACCGTGCTGTACCCCGTCCGCGGCGTCTCCGAGCTGTCGCGGATGGACCCGGCCGCGGTCGAGGCCCGCTACGGCGTGCCGCCCGGGCTGTACCCGGACCTCGCGGCCCTCGTCGGCGAGGACAGCGACAACCTGCCCGGCGTGCCGGGTGTCGGTCCCAAGACCGCGGCGAAGTGGCTGCTCGCACACGGCGGTCTCGCCGGGGTCATCGGCGCAGCGGGCGACATCAAGGGAAAGGCGGGGGAGAACCTGCGGACCCACCTGCACGACGTCGAGCGCAACCGCCGGCTCAACCGCCTCGTCGGCGACCTCGACCTCCCGCTCGGCCCAGCCGACCTCGAGCGCCGACCGTGGGACCGCGACGCCATCCACACCGTCTTCGACGGCCTGGAGTTCCGCGTGCTGCGCGAGCGGCTCTTCGCGACGTTCGACAACGACGAGCCGGAGGCGACCGGCGGGTTCGCCGTCGAGGTCCGACGCCTCGACGACGCCGCCGCCCGCGCGTGGTGGGACGCGCTGCCGACGAGTGCCCGGCTCGGCGCGGAGGTCGTCCTCGACGACACCGCCGACACGGGCACCGGACCGGGTGACGGCGTGGTCGAGGCCGTCGCGCTCGCGGCGTCCCCCGCGGCGGGCGAGTCGGTGAGCGAGGTCGTCACGGTCCCGCCCGGCACGCTCCTGGACCTCGCGCGCGGCGGCGGTCCCGGTCTCGTCCTGCACGACGCGAAGCCGCAGCTCCACCTGCTCGCGGGTCGACCGCCGTCGTCGAGCACCGCCTCGCTGCCCGAGGGCCTCGTCGTCAGCGACACCGCCCTCGCCGCGTACCTGTGCCGGCCCGACCAGCGCTCCTACGACCTCGCCGACCTGTCGGTGCGGCACCTCGGGCGCACGCTCGTCGAGGGCGAGGAGGTCGAGGGCGGTGCACCGGTCGAGGACCAGCTCGGTCTCGACCTCGACGGGGGGAGCGGCGGCGGCGACGACCCCTCGGCGCTCCTCGAGGCGGCCCGCCAGGTCCGGGCGGTCCGGGCCGGCATCCGGGCGGCGGCCGTCGCCGAGCTCGACGCCGTGCTCCGCGCCGAGCTCGAGGAGCGGGAGGGTTCCGCCCTGCTCCGCGACCTCGAGCTGCCGCTCCTGCGGGTGCTCGCGCGGATGGAGGACGCCGGCATCGCCGTCGACGTCGAGCAGCTCCAGCAGCTGCGGGAGCACTACGACGTGCGGGTGTCCGAGGCGGCCCGGCTGGCGTGGGCCGAGGTGGGGGAGGAGATCAACCTCGGCTCGCCGAAGCAGCTGCAGCGGGTGCTCTTCGAGCAGCTCGCCATGCCGAAGACGAAGCGCACCAAGACGGGCTACACGACGGACGCCGAGGCCCTGCAGGACCTCTACGAGCGCACCGAGCACCCGTTCCTGCTCCACCTGCTCGAGCACCGCGACGCCATCCGCCTGCGGCAGACGGTCGAGGGCCTGCTCGCGACGGTCGGTCCGGACCGGCGGATCCGCACGACCTTCCAGCAGACGATCGCCGCGACCGGGCGGCTGTCCTCGACCGACCCGAACCTGCAGAACATCCCGATCCGGACCGAGGAGGGCCGGCGCATCCGGGCCGCCTTCGTCGTCGGTCGGGACTCCGCCGGTGACATGGGCTGCCTCATGTCGGCGGACTACTCCCAGGTCGAGATGCGGATCATGGCGCACCTGTCGGGAGACGCCGGGCTCATCGAGGCGTTCCGCTCCGGGGAGGACCTCCACCGCTTCGTCGGCTCGCGGGTGTTCGAGGTCGAACCGGCCGCGGTGACGCCGGAGATGCGGGCCAAGGTCAAGGCGATGTCGTACGGGCTCGCGTACGGGCTCAGCGCCTTCGGGCTGTCCCGCCAGCTCCGGACGCCCGTCGAGGAGTCCCGCGCGCTCATGGACGAGTACTTCGAGCGCTTCGGCGGCGTGCGCGACTACCTGCGTGGGGTCGTCGACCAGGCCCGGCGGGACGGCTGGACCGCGACCATCCTCGGTCGCCGCCGCTACCTGCCGGACCTCACGAGCGACAACCGCCAGCGGCGCGAGGCCGCGGAGCGGATGGCGCTCAACGCCCCGATCCAGGGCTCGGCCGCCGACCTCGTCAAGGTCGCCATGCTCGGCGTACAGGCCGGTCTCGACGCCGCCGGCGCCCGCTCACGGATGCTGCTGCAGGTCCACGACGAGCTCGTCCTCGAGGTGGCCCCGGACGAGCTCGACGACGTCCGGGAGCTCGTCGTGCGGGAGATGGCCGGTGCGGCCGACCTCGCCGTTCCGCTCGACGTGTCGGTGGGGGTCGGGCGGTCCTGGTTCGACGCCGCGCACTAGCCGCCGTCAGGGCAGGAAATGACGAGCACGAGGGTGCCGGGCACGTACCGCCCGCGCAGCGGTGACCAGCCGCCCCACGTGTCCTCGAGGTCCTCCGGCCACTCCGGCTCGACGAGGTCGTCCAGCCGGAGCCCCGCCCCCCGCACGAGCCGTACCCAGTCGCCCACGGTGCGGTGGTACTCGGCGTATACCACCGACCCCGTCCGGTCCCGCTCGACGTACGGGCGCCGGTCGAAGTACGGCAGCGACACCCGGAGCCCCTCCCAGCCCGGGTCGTCCGGCAGCGCCCACCGGAACGGGTGGGTGACGCTCGCGACGAACCGGCCGCCGGGTCGGAGCACCCGTGTGACCTCGCGGAGCACGGCGCCCGCGTCGGCGACGAACGGCAGCGCCCCGTACGCGGAGAACGCGAGGTCGACGCTGTCGGCGGCGAACGGCAGCCGGCTCGCGTCGGCCTGCACGGCGGGGACACCGGGACCGCGCCGGCGGAGCATGCCCGCCGACAGGTCGAGGGCGACCGGCTCGCCGCCCTGCTCCTGCACCCACCGGCTCCCCTGAGCGGCGCCCGCGCCGACCTCGAGCACCCGGCGGCCCGCCAGCGCTCCCGGCGGCCCGAGGAGCCGGGCGTCGGCCTCGTCCAGCCCTTCCGGGCCCCAGACGAGCCGGCCGGGCAGGTCGGCGGGAGCCGTCCCCGCCCGCGCCGTGGCCGCGGCGCCGCGCAGCCCCGCCAGGAACGGGGCGTGCTCGGCCTGGTACGCGGCGGCCTCGCGGTCCCACCAGGACCGATTCGCACGCACGGCCTCCTCCGCCGGCCCCCCGTCGCCCATGCCCGCCGTCGTGTCCGCCACCCGGCGAGCGTGTCACGACCCGACCGTGGGCAGGCCCAGCCGACGAAATGCCCGTCCCACCAGCCGCGTTGACCCTGCGTCACCGCCGTCGATACCCTTTCGGCGCGCACGCCCGTGTGCGACCTGACCCCAGGTCATCAACCTATCCGGAGCCCACTACTTCATGACCACCCACACGACCGAGCCCGCGAGCACCCGTACGTCCGTCGCGAGCGTCGCCGTCAACGACATCGGCAGCTCGGAGGACTTCCTCGCAGCGGTCGACGAGACCATCAAGTACTTCGGGGACGGCGACCTCGTCTCCGGCACCATCGTCAAGGTCGACCGTGACGAGGTCCTCCTCGACATCGGCTACAAGACCGAGGGTGTCATCCCCTCCCGCGAGCTGTCGATCAAGCACGACGTCGACCCCAACGAGGTCGTCACCGTCGGCGACGAGGTCGAGGCCCTGGTCCTCCAGAAGGAGGACAAGGAGGGTCGGCTCATCCTGTCGAAGAAGCGCGCCCAGTACGAGCGCGCCTGGGGCAAGATCGAGCAGATCAAGGAGGAGGACGGCGTCGTCTCCGGCACCGTCATCGAGGTCGTCAAGGGTGGGCTCATCCTCGACATCGGCCTGCGTGGCTTCCTCCCCGCCTCCCTCGTGGAGATGCGCCGCGTCCGCGACCTCCAGCCGTACGTCGGCAAGGAGCTCGAGGCCAAGATCATCGAGCTGGACAAGAACCGCAACAACGTCGTGCTGTCCCGCCGGGCCTGGCTCGAGCAGACCCAGTCCGAGGTCCGCACCTCGTTCCTCAAGCAGCTCGCCCGCGGCCAGATCCGCACGGGTGTCGTCTCCTCGACCGTCAACTTCGGCGCCTTCGTCGACCTCGGTGGCGTCGACGGCCTCGTCCACGTCTCCGAGCTGTCGTGGAAGCACATCGACCACCCGACCGAGGTCGTCGAGATCGGCCAGGAGGTCACGGTCGAGGTCCTCGACATCGACATGGAGCGCGAGCGGGTCTCGCTGTCGCTGAAGGCGACGCAGGAGGACCCGTGGCAGCACTTCGCCCGCACCCACGGTCTCGGCCAGGTCGTGCCGGGCAAGGTCACGAAGCTCGTGCCCTTCGGCGCGTTCGTCCGCGTCGAGGACGGCATCGAGGGCCTCGTCCACATCTCCGAGCTCGCCGAGCGCCACGTCGAGATCCCGGAGCAGGTCGTCCAGGTCGGTGACGACATCTTCGTCAAGGTCATCGACGTCGACCTCGAGCGCCGCCGGATCTCGCTGTCGCTCAAGCAGGCCAACGACTCCTCCGTCGCGGACGCGGTCGAGGAGTTCGACCCGACGCTGTACGGCATGGCCGCGGAGTACGACGAGCAGGGCAACTACAAGTACCCCGAGGGCTTCGACCCCGAGACGGGCGAGTGGCTGCCGGGCTACGAGACCCAGCAGGCGGAGTGGGAGAAGCAGTACGCCGAGGCGCAGAAGCGCTGGGAGGCCCACAAGGAGCAGGTCGAGTCCGCGCAGAAGGCCGAGCTCGAGGCCGGCGCGGCGACGTCGGTCAGCAGCTCCTCCTACGGCTCCGAGGAGGACACCAGCGGCGGCGGCACCCTCGCCTCCGACGAGGCCCTCGCCGCGCTGCGGGAGAAGCTCACCGGCCGCTGAGGCCCTTCGCACCACCCGACGGCCCGTCCCCGCGCAGGGGGCGGGCCGTCGTCGTGCTGGCACGATGTCCTCGTGCTGCGGGTCGGGTTGACGGGCGGGATCGGGGCGGGGAAGTCGACCGTCGCGCGCCGCCTGGCCGAGCACGGGGCACTCGTCCTCGACGCGGACGCCATGGCCCGTGAGGTCGTGGCCCCCGGCACGGACGGGCTCGCCGCGGTCGTCGCCGCCTTCGGTCCCTCGGTCCTCGACCCCACCGGCGCCCTCGACCGGGCGGCGCTGGGCCGGATCGTGTTCGCCGACCCTGACGCGCGTCGGCGGCTGGAGGACATCACCCACCCGCGGATCCGCATGCTCACCGCGGAGCGGTGGCGCTCCGCGCCGGCCGACGCCGTCGTCGTCCACGACGTGCCCCTCCTCGTCGAGCTCGGCTACGAGGACCGCTACCACCTCGTCGTCGTCGTCCACGCCGACGCCGACGAGCGGGTCCGCCGGCTCGTCGACGAACGGGGCAGCACCGAGGAGGACGCCCGCCGCCGCGTCGCGGCGCAGGCGACGGACGCGCAGCGGCACGCCGCCGCGGACGTGTGGCTCGACAACACCGGTGCCCCCGACGACGTCCTGACGGCGGTCGACCGGCTGTGGACCGACCGGCTCGTCCCGTTCGAGGCCGGCATCCGCTCCCGCCCGTGGATTCCCCCGGCCCAACGGGTGTCGCTGCACGAGCCGGACCCCACCTGGCCGACGACGGCTCGACGGCTGGCGGCGCGCGTGCGACGCGCGGGCGGTGGCAGGGCGGTGCGGGTGGACCACATCGGGTCGACGGCCGTACCCGGTCTGGCTGCGAAGGACGTCATCGACCTCCAGCTCGTCGTGGTGGACCTCACCGATGCCGACGACGTGGCGACCGCCCTCGCCGACGCCGGCTTCCCGCGGGCGGCCGGCGCCTGGTCGGACACCCCGAAGCCGGGGGAGGCCGAGGACCCTGCACTGTGGCAGAAGCGTTTCCACGGTGCCGCCGACCCGGCACGGCCGGTCCACCTCCACGTCCGGGCCGCAGGCTCCCCCGGGGCCCGGTACGCGCTGCTGTTCCGGGACTGGTTGCGGGCCGAGCCCGCGGAGCGACGGGGGTACGAAGCGCTCAAGCGGCGCCTCGCCGAGGAGCACCCGTGGCGCGAGGGGTACGCCGCAGCGAAGGAGCCGTGGTTCGTCGAGCACGCGTGGCCGCGCATGCAGCGGTGGGCGGAGGCGACGGCCTGGCGCGACCCGACGACGCACCCGGACGGCTGAACCGTCACCGAACCGTCCGATCGGGGGATCCGGCCGGGGTGCCGACCGGCCGATCACGGAGGTCGTGGACACGCTCGGTCTCCTCGTCATGGCCTACCCGGTGGTCATGGCGCTCGTGTGGATGACCGGCGGCGTGTGGTTCTGGTGGCGGCGTGAACGAGGACAGCGCCCCGTCGACGACCCCCCGCTGCCCGCGGACCCGGCGGCGGCGCCACTGGTGAGCGTGCTCGTGCCGTGCCACGACGAGGGACCGAACGTCGCGGAGACCCTGCGCGCCGCCCTCGACCAGTCGTGGCCCGCGCTCGAGGTCGTCGCCGTCGACGACGGCAGCAGCGACGACACGTGGGAGCAGATGCTCGCCGTCGCCGCCACCGACGAACGCCTCCGCGTGCTGCGGCTCACCTCGAACGAGGGCAAGGCGGTCGCGCTGCGCACGGCCGCGCTCGCGGCACGCTCCGACGTGCTGGTGTGCGTCGACGGCGACTCCCTCCTCGACACCCACGCCGTCGCGTGGCTCGCGTCCCACCTGACGTCCACCGCCCGGGTCGGCGCCGTCGCGGGCAACCCCCGCATCCGCAACCGGTCGAGCCTGCTCGGGCGGCTCCAGGTCGGCGAGTTCAGCGCCATCGTCGGCCTCACCCGCCGTGCCCAGCGGACGTACGGCCGCGTCTTCACCGTGTCGGGGGCGGTGTGCGCCTTCCGTCGCGCCGCCCTCCACCGGGTCGGCTACTGGTCGGACACGGCGGTGACGGAGGACATCGACATCTCGTGGCGGCTGCAGCGCGACCACTGGGACATCCGCTACGAGCCCCGGGCGCTGTGCGCGATCCTCACCCCCGAGTCCGTCCTCGGGCTGTGGCGGCAGCGCCGCCGGTGGGCGCGCGGCGGCCTGCAGGCGCTCGTGCGGCACGCGCCGTCGCTGCTGTCGTGGCGGCGCCGGCGGATGTGGCCCGTCCTCGTGGAGTCCGTCGTGAGCCTGCTGTGGGCGCTGGCGGCGCTGGCCGTCGTGATCGCCACCACCACCGGCGTCGTCGTCGGCGCGCTCGCAGCCGGCAGCACGGCCGCGGAGCTGGGCGTCGACCTCGGGAGCGCGGTCGTCCGCTGGACGGGTGTCGTGGTCGCGCTGGTGTGCCTGCTGCAGTTCGCCGTCAGCCGCCGCATCGAGGCCGCGTACGAGCCGGCCGGTGACCGCAGCCTCGTGTGGCTGGTGTGGTACCCGCTCGCGTACTGGCTCATCAGCATGCTCGCGGCTGTCGCCGCGGTCCTCACGCTCGGCTGGCGCACGGCGCCGGGCCGCGCGACGTGGTCGAGCCCGGACCGGGGCCTCGCCGCGACCGGTGGTGCGTCGTGAGGGTCCTCGACCACGTCGTCGACCTGTCCCGGGCGCGCTCGCGGCGTCGGCGCCTCGTCGAGGGCGCGACGACCGTCCTGGCGTGGGGGGTCCTCACCCTGCTCGCGGTGTCCGCGTTCGACCTCCCCGGCCTCGTGGGTCTCGCGAGCCTCCCGACCGGGCGCACGCAGCTCCTCCTCGTCGTCGCGCTCGCCGCCGTCGGGCTCGGGCTGTGCCTCGCGCTCCTGCTGTGGGCGGCGTGGCAGCTGCACCGCTTCCGTGACGTCGAGCGACGCACCCGGCCCTCGGACGTCACGGTGGAGGAGGGCGCGGCCCTCCTCGCGACCGACCGGGTCGCCGGGTGCGACCTGCGCCTGGCCCGGGTGGCCGAGGTGTCCCTCGACGCCGAGGCGCGCGTGCGGGCGGTGACGGTCCACGAGCTCCTGCCCGCCGACGTCCGGTGGGCGGGGGACCGGCTCCCCGGTCCCCGCGTCCCCGGTCAGCGACGGGCCGCGACGGAGGTACCCGGGTAGCGCCCCGCCCGAGCGGCGCTGTCGGTGGCCCGGCTTACCGTAGGGACCGTGCGTCCCGTCACCGACATCCAGCGCTCGGTCGCGCCGTTCCAGGTCGTCAGCGAGTACAACCCGTCCGGCGACCAGCCGCAGGCGATCGAGGAGCTCGCCCGGCGGGTCGACCGCGGCGACAAGGACGTCGTCCTCCTCGGGGCCACCGGCACGGGCAAGTCGGCGACGACGGCGTGGCTCGTCGAGCGGGTCCAGCGCCCGACGCTCGTCCTCGTCCAGAACAAGACGCTCGCCGCGCAGCTGGCGAACGAGTTCCGCGAGCTGCTGCCGCACAACGCCGTCGAGTACTTCGTCAGCTACTACGACTACTACCAGCCCGAGGCGTACGTCCCGCAGTCGGACACGTACATCGAGAAGGACTCCTCGATCAACGAGGAGGTCGAGAGGCTGCGGCACTCGGCGACGAACTCCCTCCTCACCCGACGGGACGTCGTCGTCGTCGCGACCGTGTCGTGCATCTACGGCCTCGGCACGCCGCAGGAGTACGTCGACCGCATGACCCGGCTGCGGGTGGGCGACAGCATCGACCGCGACGAGCTGCTCCGGCGCTTCGTCACCATGCAGTACACCCGCAACGACCTGTCCTTCACGCGCGGCACGTTCCGCGTCCGCGGCGACACCATCGAGATCATCCCGGTCTACGAGGAGCTCGCCGTCCGCATCGAGCTGTTCGGCGACGAGGTCGAGCGGCTCTACACCCTCCACCCGCTCACCGGTGAGGTCGTGCGCGAGGAGGACGAGATGTACGTCTTCCCGGCCTCCCACTACGTCGCCGGGCCCGAGCGGCTCGAACGCGCCGTCGGCACGATCGAGGCCGAGCTCACGGACCGGCTCGCCGAGCTCGAGCGGCAGAACAAGCTCCTCGAGGCGCAGCGGCTGCGCATGCGGACCACGTACGACGTCGAGATGCTCCGTCAGGTCGGCACGTGCGCCGGCGTCGAGAACTACTCCCGCCACTTCGACGGCCGCTCGCCCGGCAGCCCGCCCAACACCCTCCTCGACTACTTCCCGGAGGACTTCCTCCTCGTCATCGACGAGTCCCATGTCACCGTCCCGCAGATCGGCGGGATGTACGAGGGCGACATGTCCCGCAAGCGGACGCTCGTCGACCACGGCTTCCGGCTGCCGAGCGCCATGGACAACCGGCCGCTGCGGTGGGAGGAGTTCGTCGAGCGGATCGGGCAGACCGTGTACCTGTCCGCGACGCCTGGCCCCTACGAGATGGGCCGGGTCCGCGGCGACGTCGTCCAGCAGATCATCCGCCCGACGGGGCTGGTCGACCCCAAGGTCGTCGTGAAGCCGACGAGGGGTCAGATCGACGACCTCCTCGCGGAGATCCGGGAGCGCACGAGCCGCGACGAGCGGGTCCTCGTCACGACGCTGACGAAGAAGATGGCGGAGGACCTCACCGACTACCTCCTCGACCAGGGGGAGCGGGTGCGGTACCTCCACTCGGAGGTCGACACGCTGCGCCGCGTCGAGCTGCTCCGGGAGCTGCGGCAGGGCGACTACGACGTCCTCGTCGGCATCAACCTGCTCCGCGAGGGCCTCGACCTGCCGGAGGTGTCGCTCGTCGCGATCCTCGACGCCGACAAGGAGGGCTTCCTCCGCTCCGCCACCTCGCTCATCCAGACGATCGGACGCGCCGCCCGCAACGTGTCGGGCGAGGTCCACATGTACGCGGACCGGATCACGCCGTCGATGGAGCAGGCGATCGACGAGACGAACCGGCGCCGGGAGATCCAGCTCGCGCACAACCGCGCCCACGGCATCGACCCGACGCCGCTGCGCAAGCGGATCGCCGACATCACCGACCTCATCGCCCGGGAGGACGAGGACACCCGCGCCCTGCTCGGCGGGTCGGGCCGGCGCCAGTCGACGGGCAAGGCCCGCGGCGGTGCGGTCGCGCCCCTGCCCGTGTCCCGGCACGAGGGTATGCCGCAGGCGGAGCTCGCCGACCTCATCCAGCAGCTCACGGACCAGATGCACGCTGCGGCGGCGGAGCTGCAGTTCGAGGTGGCGGCGCGGCTGCGCGACGAGATCGGGGACCTCAAGAAGGAGCTGCGGGGGATGCAGGCCGCGGGGGTCTGAGGTCCGCGACCGCCTCGCGCACCACCTCGACCGCGAGGTCGACGTCGTCGGCGTCCGTCGACCAGTTCGCGACCGACACGCGCATCACGTCGCGGTCGTGCCAGCGTGACCCCGAGATCCACACGCGCCCGTCGGCGAGGACGCGGGCGACGGTCGCGCGAGTCGTCTCGTCGTCGTGGAGTGCGGCGGTCACCTGTGTCGACACGACGTCGTTGAGGACGCTCACCCCGGGAATCGTGCGAAGCCCGTCGGCCACCCGGACCGCGTTGTCGTGCAGCCCCTCGACGAGGGCGGCGAGGCCGCTGCGACCGAGGCTGCGCAGCGCCGCCCATGTGCCGAATGCGCGGCCCCGCCGGGACCACTCCGGGGTGCGCTCGATCGGCTCGAGGACGTGCTCGGCGTTCATCACCATGTAGGCGGCCTGCATGCCCATGGCGGCGGCGACCGCGGCCGGCTCGCGGACGAGGGCCATGCCGCAGTCGTACGGCGCGTTGAGGGTCTTGTGGGCGTCGGTGGACCACGAGTCCGCCTCCGCCATGCCGGTCGTGAGGTGGCGGAGCCGCGGTGCCGCCGCGGACCACAGGCCGATGGCGCCGTCGACGTGCACCCAGCCGTCCCGCTCGCGCGCGAGCGGGACCAGCTCGGGGAACGGGTCGTACGCGCCGGAGTGGATGTGCCCCGCCTGCAGGCACACGACGAGCGGCGCGCCCTCCGGTACCTCCGACAGCGCGTCGGCGAGCGCGGCCGGGACGACGCGGCCCTGGCCGTCGACGGCGACCGGTGTCGGCGCCCCGAGGCCGAGGAAGCGCAGGGCGCGGTCCACCGTCTCGTGCCGCTCGGCGCCCACGAGGACGTGGACCCTCGGCGCGCCGGTCAGACCGTCCGTGCCGACGTCGTGACCGGCGCGGCGCAGGACCGCGTCCCGGGCCGCCGCCAGGCACGTGAAGTTCGCCGACTGCCCGCCGGGGACGAGCCCGAGCACGGTCTGCCGGGGCAGCCCGAGCACGTCGACGACCCACCGCTCGACGCAGTCCTCGACTGCGGCGTGCGCGGGCGAGGCGGCGCGCAGGCCGGTGTTCTGGTCCCACGCGACGCCCAGCACGTCGGCGGCGAGCGCGGCCGGGAGCGCACCTCCGATGACGAAGCCGAAGAACCGTCCGCTGCCGGTGGCGGTCAGCCCGGGCTCCGCGCCCGCGGCGAGCCGCTCGAGGACGTCCGCCGGCGCCTCGGGCGCCTCCGGCAGGGGACCGCCGAGGGCGGTGAGGTCCTCCGGTCGCACCGCGGGCACGACGCGGCGTCCGGGCAGCCCGTCCGCCCAGCGGGCCGCGTGGGCCGCCGCACGCGCCAGCAGCTCCTCCCAGCCGTCGTACGTGCGCACCGTTACCAGCCCCGCGCCCGCCACCCGGGCAGCTGCGGTCGCTCCGTCCCGAGCGTCGTGCCGTCGCCGTGACCGGGCAGGACGAGCGTCGCATCAGGGAGCACGTCGAACAGCCGGGCCTCGACGTCGTCGAGGAGCGAGGCGAAGCGTCCCGGGTCCTGCCACGTGTTGCCCACCCCGCCGGGGAACAGCGAGTCGCCTGTGAACGCGACCGGCGGGTGCTCGGCCGTGCCCGGCAGCACGAGGGCGACCGAGCCGGGGGTGTGGCCGCGCAGGTGGACGACGTCGAGGCGGAGCCCGGGCAGGTCCACGACGTCGCCGTGGTGGAGCTCGCGGTCCGCCGGTCGGGGGAGGTCGGCCGCGTCGTCGGCTCCCACCGCGCTCGAGGCCCCGGTCGCCGCCAGGACGTCCGGCAGCGCCCGGTGGTGGTCCCAGTGCCCGTGGGTCGTGACGACGACGCGGACGTCCCGCGCCGCGCGGCCACCGGCGGTCACCGTCGCGGCCTCGTCCGCGAGCGCGAGGACGGCCGGGGCGTCGTCGGCGGCGTCCACGAGCAGCTGGACCCCGCCGTCGCGGGCGGTGACGACGTAGCAGCAGTTGTCCTGCTCGCTGACCGAGGCCTTCGACACGACGACCGGTCCCAGGTCGAGGTGGACCGCGGGCCCGCCGCGGCGCGTCGTGAGGCGTGGCGTGTCCGGCTCGCTCGGTCGCACCACCCGGGGGGAGGTCACCACTCGTCCCGCTGGTCGACGTGGTCGAGCGCCTCGGCGGCGCGGACGAGGGCGAGGTGGCTGAACGCCTGCGGGTAGTTGCCGGTGAAGATGCCTGCCGCGGGGTCGTACTCCTCGGCGAGGAGCCCCAAGCCGGGGGTCGAGAGCGAGACGAGGCGGTCCATCAGGGAGGTCGCCTCCTTCTCCCGACCCGTCCGCGCCCAGTGCTCGACGAGCCAGAACGAGCACGCGAGGAACGGGTGCTCGTCGCCCGCGAGCCCGTCGACGCCGGTCTCGGCGCGGTAGCGGAGCACGAGGCCGTCGCGCACGAGGTCGCTCTCGACCGCCTGGACGGTCGCGAGCATGACGGGGTCGTCCCAGTCGAGGAACCCGACCTGGGCCGCCTGCAGCAGGGCGGCGTCGACGGTGGTCCCGCCGAGGTACTGCACGAGGTTGCCGCGCTCCGGGTCGACGCCGTCCCGCAGGACCTGCTCGCGGATCTCGTCGGCCGTCCGCTGCCACACCTCGACGTGACCCGGTCGGCCGAAGTCCTCGACGGCCCGCACCCCCCGGTCGAAGGCCGCCCACGCCATGATCCGCGAGTGGGTGAACGCGCGGAGCTCACCCCGGATCTCCCAGATGCCGTTGTCGTAGCGGTCCCAGATCTCGGCGAGGTGGTCGAGCAGCGCCGCCTGGAGCGACCAGCTGAAGACGTCCGTCGGCAGGCCGGCGCACCGCGCGGCGTGGAGGGCGACCATGACCTCGCCGATGACGTCGACCTGGAGCTGGGCGACCGCGGCGTTGCCCACGCGCACGGGCCGCGACCCCGCGTAGCCCGCGAGGTGGTCGAGCTCGTACTCCTCGAGGCGGCGCTCGCCGGCGATGCCGTACATGATCTGCACGTCCTCGGGGGCGCCGGCCACGGCGCGCAGCAGCCACTGCCGCCAGGAGTCGGCGATGTCGAGGTAGCCGTGCGCGAGCAGGGCCTCGAGGGTGAGCGCGGCGTCGCGCAGCCAGACGTAGCGGTAGTCCCAGTTCCGCTCCCCGCCGATGTCCTCCGGCAGCGATGTCGTCGCCGCGGCGACGATCCCCCCGGTGTCCTCGTGGGTGAGCGCCCGGAGGGTGAGGAGGGACCGCTTGACCGGCCCTGAGTAGCGGCCCTCGTGCGCGCAGCGGGACGCCCAGTCCTTCCACCACGCGTCCGTCCGGTCGATGGCCGCGGTGACGTACACGGGCTCCGGCGGCGGCCGGTGCGACGGGTACCACGTGAGGACGAGGTCGTGCCGGCGGCCCGCGGCGACGTCGAACTCCCCGGCGTGGCGGTGGTCGACCGGCACGGGCAGCGGGTCGCAGCGCAGCAGGACGGCGTCGGGGCCCGCGACGGCGAGGAGCGCCTGCGCGC
This sequence comes from Aquipuribacter nitratireducens, assembly GCF_037860835.1. Taxonomy (NCBI): domain Bacteria; kingdom Bacillati; phylum Actinomycetota; class Actinomycetes; order Micrococcales; family Intrasporangiaceae; genus Aquipuribacter; species Aquipuribacter nitratireducens. The sequence goes on from NZ_JBBEOG010000003.1 coordinate 117,761, forward strand.
CGCCGTCGTCGCTGGCGGAGGTCGCGGCGTTCGGGCCCGAGCCGACGCCCCGGAGCCTCGTCTGGCGCGGTGCGGGCAGCGCGAACGCGGCGTCGACGGCGGAGCCGTCGTCCCGGATGCGTCGCACCCACGGGATGTCCGCGCCGTAGCCGAAGCGGAGGACGAGCTCCTGCCGCATGCGCACGGTGCCCTCGACCCCCTCGACGCGGCGGACGAGGTCGGCACGGCGCCCGCCGACCGGCATCGTCTCCGTGACCCGGACGGTCCCCGTGCCGGTCCGCCACACGGTCTCGAGGGTGAGGGTGTCGGCGCGGTAGCCCCGCTCGAGGAGCTCGGCGTCGTCGTCGGCCGGTCGCAGCAGCCACCGCCCGTCGTCCGGCGTGCCGAGGAGGGCGGCGAAGCACGCGGGGGAGTCGAAGCGCGGCAGGCAGAGCCAGTCGACGCTGCCCTCCTCCGACACCAGCGCGGCGCAGTGCAGGTCGCCGAGGAGGGCATAGCTCCCGATGGGCTGCGGCAGGGAGCCCGAGGGCAGGGTCGGTCCCACGACCTCGACGCTACCCCCGCCGCCCCGCGGGCGCGGGACTTCGGCACGCGGCGGGACGCCCGTGCGTCGCCCCCCGGCGGGCGTGCGGGTCTCAGCCCGTCGAGGGGGCCGGCGCGGCGCCGGGTGCGGCGCCGGGACCCGCCTTCGCCGAGGCTGTCGCGGGCTCCGGAGCGGCGGGTGCGCCGCCCGGCTGGTCGGGTGCACCCGGAGCGGCAGGCGTGGTGGGAGCGGTGGGCGTGGTGGGAGCGGCGGGAGCGGTGGGGGCGGTGGGTCGGGGTGCAGGAGGGGTGGTGCGGGGTGCAGGAGGAGTGGTGCGGGCGGCGGGTGGGGTGGTGCTGGTGCGGTTGGCGGGCACCGTCGTGTGGGTGTCCACCGGCGCCGCGGGGACCGGCGGGGTCGTCGGGGCAGGGGTCGGCGGGGCCGGAGTCGGGCTGCGGTCCGCACCCGGGACGTCGGCGGAGGGCTCCCGGCCGGCGTCGGTCGGTGCCGACGCCCCGGGGGCGACGGGTCCCGCCCCCGGACCCGACGTGCCGGTCGGGGCTCCTCGACCGGTGGGTGCGGCACCGGACGCCGCCCGTCCGGTGCTCTCGGGCCTCTGGGGGGCGGGTCCCGGCGGTGGTCCCCCGGTCGCCCGCGCCGTGTTCACGACCGCGGGGCCGGCGCCGGGTCCCGTCGAGGGTGACGCGCCCGTCGGGCCCACCGTCCCGCTCGTCCCGCTCGTCCCCCCGGTGCCGATCGCGTCCGCCGTGGACGACGTCCCACCGACCAGCAGGCTCAGTGCGGGCAGGTGCTCCGCCGCCGTGGCGGCGAGGGGGGCCAGGGCGAGCGCGCCACCCACGCCGACGACCGCCGCCGTGCCCGCCGCGACAGCAGCGGTGCCGGCGGCGGCGGCGCCGGCACCGGACGCCGCGACGACGGATCCCGAGACCTGGACGACGGCCTGCTGCGCGCTGCCGACCACCGGCACCTGCAGGACGAGACCGAGCGGTCCGGTCGCCCACCAGAGCCGGGGGAGGGGGATGCCGATGAAGGCGCGGACGGCGGCCGGGTCGAACTGCGTGCCGGCGCACCGGGTGAGCTCGGCGAGGGCGGCGCGGGTGCTGCCCGCCCGCTTGTACGACCGGGCGGCGGTCATCGTCTCGAAGGCGTCGACGACACCGACCAGGCGCCCGGCGCGGCTGATGTGCGTGCCGGCGAGACCGTCGGGGTAGCCGGCGCCGTCCCAGCGCTCGTGGTGGTGGCCGATGCCGCCGGCCCACTCGCCGAGCCACGTCGCGAAGGGGCCGGCGAGCCGGAGGCCGCTCGTGGGGTGCTCCCGCATGAGAGCCCACTCGTCGGCGTCGAGGCGCGACGGCTTCGACAGGACCGACGCCGCGATGTCGAGCTTGCCGATGTCGTGGAGGAGGGCCGCCCAGCGCAGCCGGTCCCGGTCCTGCTGCGGGAGCCGCAGCTGCTCGGCGAGAAGGTCGGTGAGCATGCGGACGCGTTCGCTGTGACCGCGGGTGCGTCGGTCGTGGCGTCCGAGGGCCGTGACGAGGGCGAGCATCGCGGCGGCCACCTCCTCGGCGGGCGCGCTCGAACGGAGCACCGCCTCGACCCTGCCGCGGTCGCGGCCGAGGCGGGCGACGGCCAGCCGGGACGGGGCGCGGCCGGGGAAGAGCATCGACATGCGCAGCAGGGCGTGCAGCGGGAGGAACCTGCGCGTCGCGACCTCGGCGAGGACGGCGACGGCCAACGAGGCGACCATGACGGCGAGGACGCGGGTGGGAGCGGCCGCGGCCTCGAGCAGCCGTCCCGCGGCGAGTCCGGCGGCCGCGGCCGCGACCGCGGGCAGGCACAGCATCGAGATCCGCAGCGTGGCCGCCAGGACCGGTCGCGACGCCCAGCGTTCCTCGCGCGACCCGCCCCGCGGGTGCGATTCTCGGGTCGTCGTCACGGCCAGGGGATCGGCAGGACCGGCCCGTGCTCGCAGGCTGTGGTTTCGACGTCAACCGTTCGGGGGCACGCCGTCCCGGACGGCGGTGTCCGAGGAGCGACCTACCCTTGAGGCGTGGCAGAACGTCTCGTCGTCCGCGGTGCCCGCGAGCACAACCTCAAGGACATCGGCGTCGACATCCCCCGGGACTCCCTCGTCGTCTTCACGGGCCTGTCGGGCTCCGGCAAGTCGTCCCTCGCCTTCGACACGATCTTCGCGGAGGGGCAGCGGCGCTACGTCGAGTCCCTCAGCGCGTACGCCCGCCAGTTCCTCGGGCAGATGGACAAGCCGGACGTCGACTTCATCGAGGGCCTGTCGCCCGCGGTGTCGATCGACCAGAAGTCGACGAACCGGAACCCGCGCTCCACGGTCGGCACGATCACGGAGATCCACGACTACCTCCGCCTGCTCTACGCGCGGGCCGGGCGTCCGCACTGCCCGGTCTGCGGCGAGCCCATCGGCCGCCAGACGCCGCAGCAGATCGTCGACCGGCTCCTCCAGCTGCCGGACGGCACGAGGTTCCAGGTGCTCGCGCCGGTCGTCCGCGGGCGAAAGGGCGAGAACCTCGAGCTGTTCCGCGAGCTGCAGTCCACGGGCTACTCCCGCGCCCGGGTCGACGGCGAGGTCGTGAGCCTCGCCGAGCCACCGGCGCTCGACAAGCGGAAGAAGCACGACGTCGACGTCGTCGTCGACCGGCTCGTCTCCCGCTCCGAGGGCGACGAGGAGCGGCAGCGCGCCACGAAGCGGCGCCTCACCGACTCCGTCGAGACCGCGCTGCGGCTCGCCGACGGCATCGTCGTCGTCGAGCTCGTCGACGTGCCCGCCGGGGCGAGCACGGCCGACCACGAGCTCGCCCCGCGCGAGCGCCGCTTCAGCGAGCGGCTCGCGTGCCCCAACGACCACCCCGTGGCGCTGGAGGAGATCGAGCCCCGCACGTTCTCCTTCAACGGGCCGTACGGCGCGTGCCAGGAGTGCAGCGGTCTCGGCACCCGGCTCGAGGTCGACCCCGAGCTCGTGGTCCCCGACGACGAGCTGTCGCTCGCCCAGGGCGCCGTGGCCCCGTGGTCGCAGGGCACCCAGAGCGTCGACTACTTCGACAAGCTGCTCACGAGCCTCGCCGACGCACTCGGCTTCTCCGTGGACACGCCGTGGCGGGCCCTCCCGGAGCGCGCCCGCACGGCCGTGCTCCACGGCCTCGACGGGCAGCTCGACGTCCGCTACCGCACCCGGCACGGCCGTCAGCGGGCGTACCGGGCGGGCTTCGAGGGCGTCATCCCGTTCATCCGCCGCCGCCACGCCGAGACCGACTCCGAGTGGGCGCGCGACCGCTACGGCGCCTACATGCGCGAGGTGCCGTGCCCCGTGTGCCACGGGGCGCGGCTGCGCCCGGAGGTGCTCGCCGTCACGGTGTCGGGGCGCAACATCGCGGAGGTGTCGTCGTTGACGATCGGTGAGGCGGCGGAGTTCCTCGCCGACCTCGACCTCACGGAGCGCGAGCACACGATCGCCGACCGGGTGCTGCGCGAGATCCACGCCCGCCTCGGGTTCCTCCTCGACGTCGGGCTCGACTACCTGAGCCTCGACCGCGCCGCCGGCACGCTGTCGGGTGGCGAGGCGCAGCGCATCCGGCTCGCCACGCAGATCGGAGCCGGGCTCGTCGGGGTCCTCTACGTCCTCGACGAGCCGAGCATCGGGCTGCACCAGCGCGACAACCAGCGCCTCATCGGCACCCTCACCCGGCTGCGGGACCTCGGCAACACCCTCATCGTCGTCGAGCACGACGAGGACACGATCAAGGCGTCGGACTGGGTCGTCGACATCGGGCCGGGGGCGGGGGAGCACGGCGGCCAGGTCGTCCACTCCGGACCGCTCGACGAGCTGCTCGGCAACACGGCGTCGCTCACCGGCGCCTACCTCGCCGGCCGCCGCGAGATCCCGATGCCGGCGCGGCGGCGCCCGGTCGACCGGGGGCGCATGCTGGGCGTGCGGGGGGCCCGCGAGCACAACCTCCGCGGCATCGACGTCGACTTCCCCCTCGGTGTCCTCTGCGCCGTCACCGGTGTCTCGGGCTCCGGCAAGTCGACGCTCGTCAACGACATCCTCTACACGGTGCTCGCCAACAAGCTGAACGGCGCCCGGCAGGTGCCCGGTCGGCACCGCACCGTCACGGGGCTCGAGCACCTCGACAAGGTCGTCCACGTCGACCAGGGCCCGATCGGCCGCACGCCGCGGTCCAACCCCGCGACGTACACCGGCGTGTGGGACCACGTCCGCAAGCTGTTCGCCCAGTCGCCCGAGGCGAAGATCCGCGGCTACCAGCCGGGTCGGTTCTCGTTCAACGTCAAGGGCGGGCGCTGCGAGCACTGCCAGGGCGACGGCACGCTCAAGATCGAGATGAACTTCCTGCCGGACGTCTACGTCCCGTGCGAGGTGTGTCACGGCGCCCGGTACAACCGGGAGACGCTCGAGGTCCACTTCAAGGGCAAGACCGTCGCCGACGTCCTCGACAGCCCGATCGAGGAGGCGGCGGAGTTCTTCGCCGCGGTGCCGGCCATCGCACGCCACCTCACGACCCTCAACGACGTCGGGCTCGGCTACGTCCGGCTCGGTCAGCCCGCACCGACGCTGTCCGGCGGCGAGGCGCAGCGCGTCAAGCTCGCGACCGAGCTCCAGCGGCGCTCGAGCGGGCGGACGGTCTACGTGCTCGACGAGCCGACGACCGGCCTGCACTTCGAGGACATCCGCAAGCTGCTCGGCGTGCTCCAGGGTCTCGTCGACAAGGGGAACACCGTCATCGTCATCGAGCACAACCTCGACGTCATCAAGAGCGCCGACTGGGTCGTCGACATGGGCCCCGAGGGCGGGTCCGGCGGCGGCACCGTGGTGGCGCAGGGCACGCCCGAGCAGGTGGCGTGCGTAGAGGCGAGCCACACCGGCCGCTTCCTCGCCCCCATGCTCGACGGCGACGCGCCCGCCCGGCGCAAGGCCGGCTGAGGACCCCCTACGCATCCGCCGACCGGCTCGGTGCCGTACCCCTCGACGACATCCCCGCCCCAGGAGGACACATGGCCGACGACACGTTCCCCTGCTCGTCACGGCGCTCGCTGCTGCGGGCGCTCGCCGGGGTCGGCGTGACGACCATCGCCGCGGGCGTGCTCGCGGCGTGCGGAAACGGCGAGGAGGACGCCGTCGCCACGGACGCGGCCGGCGCGGGCGACGGGACCGCCGCCGGTGCGACAGGCGGGTCCGGGGCCGGTACGGAGGCCGGGACGGACACGGGGTCGCAGGCCGGGACCGGGACGACCGCCGGCGGCACGGACGCCTCCGCCGAGGCCACCGTCCCGCTCGCCGACGTCCCGGTGGGCGAGGCGGTCGTCGTCGACGCCCTCGGGACCCGGCTCGTGGTCGCGCAGCCCACGGCGGGCGAGGTCGTCGCCTTCAGCGCCGCCTGCACCCACCAGGGCACGACCGTCGAGGCCGCCGGCGGGCTCGAGCTCTTCTGCCCCAACCACGGCAGCCGGTTCGACGCCGGCGACGGCGCCGCGGTCGTCGCCGGCCCCGCCCCGACGCCGCTGCCGTCGGTGCCGGCCCGTGTCGAGGGCGACCAGGTGGTCCTCACCCCCGCCTGAGCCGTCGGGGCCCGCACCTACCCTGGAGCGGTGGCGGACCCCTCGACGTACCGGCCGAGGACCGGCGAGATCCCGGACCAGCCCGGCGTCTACCGCTTCTCGGACCGACACGACCGCGTCATCTACGTCGGCAAGGCCAAGAGCCTGCGTCAGCGGCTCACGAGCTACTTCGCCGACCCCGCCGGGCTCCACCCGCGCACCCAGCAGATGGTGTTCACCGCGACGAAGGTCCATTGGACGGTCGTGCGCACCGAGGTCGAGGCGCTCCAGCTCGAGTACTCCTGGATCAAGGAGTTCGACCCTCGCTTCAACGTCAAGTACCGCGACGACAAGTCCTACCCGTGGCTCGCGGTGACCGTGGGGGAGGAGTTCCCGCGCGTCCAGGTGCTGCGAGGGGCCAAGCGGAAGGGCACCCGCTACTTCGGTCCCTACTCTCACGCGTGGGCGATCCGGGAGACCGTCGACCAGCTCCTGCGCGTGTTCCCCGTCCGCACGTGCAGCGCGGGCGTCTTCAGGCGCGCGGGCCAGGTCGGTCGACCGTGCCTGCTCGGCTACATCGACAAGTGCTCCGCCCCGTGCGTGGGCCGGGTGAGCGCCGAGGAGCACCGCGCGCTCGTCGACGACTTCGTCGAGTTCATGGCGGGGGACACCCAGAAGTTCGTCCGGCGCATCGAGCGGGAGATGAAGGCGGCCGCCACGGCCCTGGACTACGAGCGGGCCGCGCGGCTGCGTGACGACATCGGGGCGCTGCAGCGGGCGCTCGAGCGCAACGTCGTCGTGCTGCCCGATGCGACGGACGCCGACGTCTTCGCCCTCGCCGAGGACGAGCTCGAGGCCGCCGTCCAGGTCTTCCACGTCCGCGGTGGCCGCATCCGCGGGCAGCGCGGCTGGGTGGTGGAGAAGGTGGAGGACGTCACCACCGCCGAGCTCGTCGAACGGCTCCTCCAGCAGGTGTACGGCGCCGACGACCCGAGCGGGGACCCGAGCGGGGCGGTGCCGCGCGAGGTGCTGGTCCCGGAGGAGCCGGCCGACGCCGACGAGGTCCGTGAGTGGCTGTCGGGCCTGCGGGGGTCGCGCGTGGACGTCCGGGTGCCGCAGCGGGGCGACAAGCGCGCGCTGCTCGACACCGTCCGGACCAACGCCACGCAGGCGCTCGCGCTGCACAAGACCCGCCGCGCCGGCGACCTCACGACCCGCAGCCTCGCCCTGCAGGAGCTGCAGGAGGCGCTCGCCCTGCCCGAGGCACCCCTGCGGATCGAGTGCTACGACGTCTCCCACCTGCAGGGCAGCAACCGGGTGGCGTCGATGGTCGTCTTCGAGGACGGCCTGCCACGCAAGTCGGAGTACCGCACGTTCAACGTCCGGGGCGACCTCGGGGACGACGACACCGCCGCCATGCGGGAGGTCCTCGGCCGGCGGTTCCGGCGCTACCTCGAGGACCGCGAGCAGGCCGGCGACCTCGAGATGGGCCCCGACCCGGACGAGGGCGACGACGAGGGGGCGCGAGCGCCCGGCGCGATCGACCCGACGACAGGACGACCGCGCCGCTTCGCCTACCCGCCGCAGCTCGTCGTGGTCGACGGCGGCGCCCCTCAGGTCGCGGCGGCGGGCCAGGCCCTCGCGGACCTCGGCATCGCCGACGTCGCCGTGGTCGGCCTCGCCAAGCGCCTGGAGGAGGTGTGGGTGCCGGACGACGACCACCCCGTCGTGCTCCCGCGCTCGAGCCAGGGGCTCTACCTGCTGCAGCGGCTGCGCGACGAGGCGCACCGCTTCGCCATCACCAAGCACCGGGCCCGCCGCAGCAAGGGCATGACCGTCAGCGAGCTCGACGCCGTGCCCGGCCTCGGGCCGGCCCGGCGTCGCGCGCTGCTCGACGCGTTCGGCTCCGTCCGCGCCGTCCGCGAGGCGGACGAGGCCGCCGTCGCGCAGGTGAAGGGCATCGGTCCGGCGCTCGCCGCCGCGGTGGTCGCCGCCCTGCGCCCGGGCGACGGCGCGGGTGTCTCGGTCGACACGAGCACCGGCGAGGTGGTGGGCTGAGACCCCGCCTCACCCAGCCCGAGGAGACGCACCCGTGACCGAGCCGCTCGACGGCGACGCCCCCGAGGCCTCCGAGGTCCTCATCGTCACCGGCATGTCCGGTGCCGGGCACTCGACGGTGTCCAACGTGCTCGAGGACGACGGCTGGTTCGTCGTCGACAACCTGCCGCCGGAGATGCTGCCGCCGCTCGCGGAGCTCACCATCCGCGCCGCCGGCGCCGTGCCCCGGCTCGCGGTCGCCATCGACGCCCGCGGCCGCACCGTCACCCCGGACCTCAGCCGGGCCCTCGACGACGTCCGCGCGAAGGGGCTGTCGCCCGTCGTCCTCTTCCTCGACGCGGCCGACCCCGTCATCGTCCGCCGCTTCGAGTCCGTCCGCCGACCGCACCCGCTGCAGACGCAGGGGGCGACGGTGCTCGACGCCATCGCGGAGGAGCGGCAGCTCCTCGAGCCGGTGCGCGAGATGGCGGACATCTTCATCGACACGAGCGACACCAACGTCCACCAGCTGGCGGCGAAGGTGCGCGCGGCGATGCGACCGGCGGGCGCGGGCGGGGCGGACCTCCACCTCACCGTCCTGTCGTTCGGGTTCAAGCACGGTGTGCCGGTCGACGCGGAGAACCTCGCCGACGTCCGCTTCCTGCCCAACCCGCACTGGGTGCCGGAGCTGCGGCCGCGGACGGGTCTGGACCCGGCGGTCGCCGAGCACGTGTTCGGCGACCCGGCGGCGGAGCAGTTCGTCGACGCGTACTCCCGCTGCCTGCGCATCATGACGAAGGGCTACCGGGACGAGGGGAAGCGGTTCGCCGTCGTCGCCGTCGGGTGCACCGGGGGCAAGCACCGCAGCGTCGCCGTCGCCGAGCAGCTCGCGGAGCGGCTCTCCGGTGACGGGGTCGTCACGCACGCCGTGCACCGCGACCTGGGGCGGGAGTGAGCGGACCCGCGCCCACGGGACTGAGGCGGCGGGTGCCGGCCGCGGCCCGGTCGCGCCGGGGCGCCCGCGCGCCGGTGCGGGTCGTCGCCCTCGGCGGCGGGCACGGCCTCGCCGCGTCGTTGGCGGCACTGCGGCACGTCACGGAGGACGTCACCGCGGTCGTCACCGTCGCCGACGACGGCGGGTCCTCGGGCCGGCTCCGCGAGGAGTTCGGGGTCCTGCCGCCGGGCGACCTCCGCATGGCGCTGGCGGCCCTGTGCCACGACTCGCAGTGGGGCCACCTGTGGCGCGACGTCCTGCAGCACCGCTTCTCCGGCGACGGGCCGCTCGCCGGGCACTCGGTCGGCAACCTCCTCATCGTCGCCCTGTGGCAGCTGCTCGACGACCCGGTCGACGGGCTGCGGGTCATCGGGGACCTCCTCGGCGCGCAGGGCCGCGTGCTGCCGATGTCCGACCGCCCGCTCACGATCGAGGCCGACGTCCGTGACCCCGCGAACGGCGTCACCGGCACGGTGCGGGGGCAGAAGGAGGTCGCGACCACCGCCGGCCGGGTCGGCTGGGTGCGGTTGGACCCGACCGACCCGCCCGCGAACCCCGAGGCGGTGCGAGCGGTCCTCGAGGCCGACTGGGTCGTCATGGGGCCGGGGTCGTGGTTCACCTCCGTGTGCCCGCACCTGCTCGTGCCGGAGCTCGCCGACGCCCTGCAGCGCACGACCGCGCGCCGCTGCGTCACCCTCAACCTCGACCCCGGCACCAACGAGACCGCCGGGTACCGCCCCGAGCAGCTGCTCGAGGTGCTCGGCGCCTACGCGCCCGGCCTCACCCTCGACGCCGTCGTCGCCGACCCCGCCGCGGTCGACGACGTCGACGCGCTCGCGCACGCGGCCGGTCAGCTCGGCGCGAACCTCGTCATGCGTCAGGTGTCGTGGAGCGACGGCACGGCCCGGCACCACCCGCTGCGCCTCGCCGCCGCGTACGCCGACGTCTTCGCCGGCGTCACCGCCGACCTGCGCCGCTGACCTCGGGCGTCGGCACGAACGCAGACCTGCAGCGTGCGGGCGGGCCTCGCGAACCGGACAGCCCGCCCGGGTGCGGATGGCAGGATGACGGGATGGCGCTCACGGCATCGGTCAAGGACGAGCTGAGCCGCTTGCCCGTCACGCGGGTGTGCTGCCGCAAGGCCGAGGTTACGGCGATGCTGCGCTTCTCGAACGCGCTCCACATCGTCGCCGGCCGCGTCGTCATCGAGGCCGAGCTCGACACCGCCCAGGCCGCGCGCCGACTCCGCCGCGAGATCGGCGAGGTGTACGGCCACCCCAGCGAGCTGCTCGTGCTCCAGCCCGGCGGGCTGCGTCGTGCCACCCGGTACGTCGTCCGCGTGAGCCGCGAGGGGGAGACCCTCGCCCGCCAGACCGGGCTGCTCGACGCCCGGAGCCGCCCCGTCCGCGGCATGCCGCCCCAGGTCGTCGGCGGGGCCGTGTGCGACGCCGAGGCCGCGTGGCGCGGGGCCTTCCTCGCCCACGGCTCGCTCACCGAGCCCGGCCGCTCCAGCGCGCTCGAGGTCACCGCGCCCGGCCCCGAGGCCGCCCTCGCCCTCGTCGGCGCCGGGCGCCGCCTCGGCATCCAGGCCAAGGCCCGCGAGGTCCGCGGCGTCGACCGGGTCGTCGTCCGCGACGCCGAGGCGATCAGCGCGCTCCTCACCCGGCTCGGTGCGCACGACGCCGTCATGGTGTGGGAGGAGCGGCGCATGCGCCGCGAGGTCCGCGCCACCGCCAACCGGCTCGCGAACTTCGACGACGCGAACCTACGTCGCTCCGCGCGCGCGGCCGTCGCCGCGGGCGCCCGGGTGGAGCGGGCGATGGAGATCCTCGGCGACGAGATCCCCGACCACCTGCGGCAGGCCGGGCGGCTGCGCCTGGAGCACAAGCAGGCGAGCCTCGAGGAGCTCGGCCAGCTCGCCGACCCGCCCATGACGAAGGACGCCGTCGCCGGCCGCATCCGCCGCCTGCTCGCGCTCGCGGACAAGCGCGCGAGCGAGCTCGGCGTCCCCGGCACGGACGCGAACCTCACGCCCGACATGCTCGAGGTCTGAGGCCGGCGCCCGGCGCCCCGGCGTGCGGCGTCCACCACCGGGACGCCATTTCCCGCCCGCGACGGGCGCTTGTAGGGTCGACCGAGGTGTGACGAGGACGACACTCCAGCTCGCAGTGAACGGCGCACCCCAGCGCACCAGGCACCAGCGACCAGCACAGGAGGAACCGACGTGACCGTACGGGTCGGCATCAACGGGTTCGGGCGGATCGGCCGCAACTTCTTCAGGGCGGCGCTCGCCGCCGGCGCGGACATCGAGGTCGTGGGGGTCAACGACCTCACCGACAACGCGACGCTCGCCCACCTGCTCAAGTACGACAGCATCCTCGGCCGGCTCGACGCCGAGGTCTCGCACTCCGAGGACTCGATCACCGTGGGCGGGCACACCTTCCGCGCGTCCGCGGAGCGGGACCCGGCCGCGCTGCCCTGGGGCGAGCTGGGTGCGGACGTCGTCATCGAGTCCACCGGCATCTTCGTCGACGCGACCAAGGCGAAGGCGCACATCGACGCCGGGGCGAAGAAGGTCATCATCTCCGCGCCGGCGAAGAACGAGGACATCACGGTCGTGATGGGCGTCAACGACGGCGACTACGACCCCGCGAACCACCACATCATCTCGAACGCGTCGTGCACGACGAACTGCCTCGCGCCGATGGCGAAGGCCCTCGACGACGCGTTCGGCATCGTCAAGGGGCTCATGACGACGATCCACGCCTACACGCAGGACCAGAACCTGCAGGACGGCCCCCACAAGGACCTGCGCCGCTCCCGCGCCGCCGCCCTCAACATGGTGCCGACGTCCACGGGCGCCGCGAAGGCGATCGGGCTCGTCCTCCCGCAGCTCAAGGGCAAGCTCGACGGCTACGCCATGCGCGTGCCGGTCCCGACGGGCTCGGCGACCGACCTCACCGTCCAGGTGGGCCGGGAGGTCAGCGTCGAGGAGGTGAACGCCGCGGTGAAGGCCGCGGCGGAGTCCGGCCCGCTGGCCCCGTACCTCAGCTACACCGAGGACCCCATCGTCTCGACCGACATCGTCACGGACCCCGCGTCGTGCATCTTCGACGCCGGGGTCACCAAGGTGTTCGGCGACCAGGTCAAGGTCCTCGGCTGGTACGACAACGAGTGGGGCTACTCCAACCGCCTCGTCGACATCAGCGCTCTCGTCGGGCGCGGTCTCTGACCGTGCAGGACGTCGACGCCCTCGGGCAGGCGCTCGGCGGGTTCGGATCCCGCCGGGTGCTCGTCCGCAGCGACCTCAACGTCCCCCTCGAGCAGCCCGCCGAAGGCAGCGGCGGGTCCCCGCGCATCACCGACGACGGCCGGGTCCGGGCCTCCGTGCCGACCATCCGGCAGCTCGCCGACGCGGGCGCCGTCGTCGTGGTGTGCGCGCACCTGGGCCGCCCCAAGGGCGCGCCCGAGCAGAAGTACTCCCTCGCCCCGGTGGCCGAGCGGCTGTCGGAGCTCCTCGAGCGGCCGGTGCGCTTCGTCCCGGAGACGGTGGGGGCGGTCGCCGAGGCGGCGGTCGCCGAGGCCGGGCCGGGCGACGTGCTCCTGCTGGAGAACCTCCGGTTCAACCCGGGCGAGACCAGCAAGGACGACGGGGAGCGCGGCGCCTTCGCCGACGAGCTCGCCCACCTCGCCGACGCGTTCGTCTCCGACGGGTTCGGGGTCGTCCACCGGAAGCAGGCGAGCGTCTACGACGTCGCGCGGCGGCTGCCGCACGCGGTCGGTGGTCTCGTCCTCGCGGAGGTCGAGGTGCTGAAGCGGCTCACCGAGGACGTCGAGCGGCCCTACGCCGTCGTGCTCGGTGGCGCGAAGGTGTCGGACAAGCTCAAGGTCATCGAGAGCCTGCTGCAGACCGCCGACCGGATCCTCGTCGGCGGGGGCATGGTCTTCACCTTCCTCAAGGCCCAGGGCCACGAGGTGGGGAAGAGCCTCCTCGAGGAGGACCAGGTCGACACCGTCCGGGGCTACCTCGAGCAGGCCCACGAGCGCGGGGTCGAGGTCGTCCTGCCCACGGACGTCGTCGCCGCGACCGCGTTCTCCGCCGACGCCGACCACGACGTGTACCCGGTCGACGCGATCCCCGCCGACCGGCTCGGGCTCGACATCGGCCCCGAGTCGGCGGCGACCTTCGGCACGTGGCTCGCCGACTGCCGGACCGTCTTCTGGAACGGCCCCATGGGGGTCTTCGAGATGGCGCCGTACAGCGAGGGCACACGGGCCGTCGCGACGTCGCTCGCCGCGCTCGAGGGCCTCGGCGCCCTCGGTGTCGTCGGCGGCGGTGACACCGCCGCCGCCGTGCGCGCGCTGGGCTTCTCCGACGACGACTTCGGCCACGTCTCGACCGGTGGGGGGGCGAGCCTGGAGTACCTCGAGGGTCGCACGCTGCCCGGTCTCACCGTCCTGGAGGACTGACACCCATGGCGACACGCACCCCGCTCATGGCGGGCAACTGGAAGATGAACCTCGACCACCTCGAGGCGACCCACCTCGTGCAGAAGCTCGCGTGGCTCCTGCGCGACGCCGGGCACGACCACACGGCCGTCGAGGTCGCGGTGCTCCCGGCCGCCACGTCCCTGCGCAGCGTGCAGACGCTCGTCGAGGCCGACGACCTCCCCGTCCGCACGGGCGGGCAGGACCTGTCGGCGCACGACTCCGGCGCCTACACGGGCGAGGTGAGCGGGGCGATGCTCGCGCGGCTCGGCTGCACGTACGCGTGCGTCGGGCACAGCGAGCGGCGCGAGCACCACGGCGAGGACGACGCGACCGTCGCGGCGAAGGCGCAGGCCGCCCACCGCCACGGCCTCGTGCCCATCGTCTGCGTCGGCGAGCCGCTCGAGGTCCGCGAGGCGGGCGACCACGTGTCGTACACCCTCGCGCAGCTCGACGGGTCCCTCGCCGGGCTGAGCGCCGACCAGGTCGCGGCGACGGTCGTCGCCTACGAGCCCGTCTGGGCGATCGGGACGGGTCGCACGTGCGACGCCGACGACGCCCAGGAGGTGTGCGCGGCGATCCGGGCCAGGCTCGCCGCGACCCACGGCGACGACGTCGCCGGGCGGGTCCGGGTCCTCTACGGCGGTTCGGTCAAGCCCTCGAACGTCGCCGGGATCATGGCGCAGGCCGACATCGACGGCGCCCTGGTCGGCGGGGCCTCGCTGAAGGCCGAGGACTTCGCCGGGATCGTGAGATTCCGGGAGCACCCCACGGCGTGACGTATCCTCGCGTGCGGGACGGATCACCGTCCGTCCCGCACGCAGGGCGCCGAGCGCCGCACGCACCAGCCACCCAGGCGGCGGCCCACCGGGCCGGCCGCCGCTTCCGACGGAGACCGACCCAGCCGTGACCGACGTCCTCTCGATCGTGCTCCAGGTGCTCCTCGTGATCACCAGCGTCGTGCTGATCCTGCTCGTGCTCCTCCACAAGGGGCGCGGTGGCGGGCTCTCCGACATGTTCGGGGGCGGCGCGTCGTCGGGCATGGGGCAGCAGAGCATCGCGGAGAAGAACCTCGACCGGCTCACCATCTCGGTCGGGCTCGTGTGGGCGGTCGTCATCGTCCTGCTCAACCTGCTCACGCGCTTCGACATCTGACCTGGTCGGGGTGCCACGACGGCACCCGGTGACCCGCCGGCACGAGCCGGCACGAGAACGAGCACACAGGAGACCCACATGGCAGGCGGCAGCGCGATCCGGGGGAGCAGGGTCGGGGCGGGCCCCATGGGCGAGGCCGAGCGGGGCGAGGCCGCCCCGCGGGTCAACATCACGTACTACTGCGCCAACGGGCACACCGTCCGGCCCTCCTTCGCGGAGGAGTCCGGCTCCGAGGTCCCCGAGCAGTGGGACTGCCCCCGCTGCGGCTTCCCCGCGGGCCGCGACCCGGAGAACCCGCCGGCCCCGCCGAAGGTGGAGCCGTACAAGACGCACCTGGCCTACGTGAAGGAGCGGCGCAGCGACGCCGACGGCGCCGCGATCCTCGACGAGGCGCTCGCCAAGCTCCGCGAGCGGCGCATCATCGTCTGACCGGCTGCGGCACGGGCTCGACGGCGCCGCCGCAGCGAGCGGCCCTCAGGGGCTCGCGATCCGGGTGACGGCCGCGGGCACCCGCGTCGCGGCCCCCCGGTCGAGCAGCCACAGCGTCCGCCGGGTGCCGTGCGCGCCCGCGGCGGGCACCTGCCGCTCACCGGCACCCTGCAGGGCCATGGCGGCGGGGGCGGCCTTGTCGTCGCCCGCGACGACGAACCACACCTCGACGGCGGCGCGGATCGCCCCGAACGTCATGCTCACGCGCTCCGGGGGCGGCTTCGGCGACCCGCGGACCCCCGTCACGGTGCCGTCGGCGTGGAGCGCGGGGTGCTCGGGGAACAGCGACGCGACGTGACCGTCCGGTCCCATCCCGAGCAGGAGGACGTCGAAGCGGGGGACGTCCACCGCATCCCCGGGCCGTCGGTGGGCCGCGAGCTCGGCCGCGTACGCCGCCGCCGCCTCCTCCGGGCTGGGGTCCCCGGGGGAGTCCGGTGCCGGGACGGGGTGGACGTGGTCGGGCGCGACATCGACGTGGTCGAGCAGCGCCTCGCGGGCCTGCGTCTCGTTCCGGTCGGGGTGACCGGTGGGCAGGTGGCGCTCGTCGCCCCACCACACGTGCAGCCGCGACCAGTCGACGGCGGCGCGCGCCGGCGAGGAGCGCAGCTCGGAGAGCACGCGGGTGCCGAGCCCGCCCCCGGTGAGGACGACGTGCGGCACCGCACCGGCGGACTGCAGGTCCGTCACGGTCGTGAGGAAGCGCGCCGCGGCCGCGGCGGCCAGCGTCTGCTGGTCGCGGTGGACGACGACGAGCGTCGGCGAGGTCACGCGGCCCCCGCGGGCGCGTCGGCGCCGTCCCGGAGCCGCCGTACCACCTCGCCGTAGACGACGTCGGGGTCGAGGCGCCGCAGCTCCTCGGCGAGGCACTCCGCGAGCCCCCGCCGGGGGAGCCCGAGGCGGTGGTCCGGCTCGCCGGGCTGGCTCAGCACCGCGGTGCTCCCGCTCGGCCGGGCGAGCCGGATCGTGCCGGCCGCACGCTCCAGCTCGACGCTGTGGAGCCCCGCGCCGGCGTCGCCCGCGGTCAGCCGCTCGACCGGGCAGTCCAGCCGGAGGCCGAGCCACGCCGCGAGGAGGTCCGTGGAGGGGCTGTCCGCGGCGCCGCGCACCGTGGCGTGCTCGACCTGCTCGTGCGGGGGCAGGTCGAGGGCGGCGGCGAGGAGGGCCCGCCACCGCGTGGTCCTCGTCCACGCCATGTCGGTGTCGCCGTCGGAGTAGCGGGCCGCCCGAGTCGCGAGGGCCGCGAGCGGGTCCCGGCAGGCGGCGGCGTCGGTGATGCGGCGCTGGGCGAGGCGGCCGACGGCGTCCTCGGCGGGCTGCTCCGGGGCGTCACCGGGCCACCACGCGACGATCGGGGCGTCCGGGAGCAGGAGGGGGACGACGACGGCCGAGGCCTGGTCGGCGAGCTCGCCGCGCAGCCCGAGGACGACGACCTCGCCCGCGCCGGCGTCACCGCCGACGCGGATCTGCGCGTCGAGCCCGGTCTCCCCGGACCGGTCACCGCGCACGACGACGAGCACACGGCTCGGGTGCTCGCGGCTGGCGTCGGTGGCTGCACGGATGGCGTCCTCCGCCCGGTCGGCGTCGACGAGCACGGCGAGGGTGAGGACCCGGCCCAGCGCGACCGCCCCGGCGTCCGCGCGCAGGTCGACGAGCCGGCGGTTGATGGCCGAGGTCGTGGTGCCCGGCAGGTCGACGATCACGGCAGCCTCCAGGTGCGTCCGTCCCGGGCCATCATCTCGTCCGCGCCGGCGGGCCCCCAGCCGCCCGAGGCGTACTGCTCGGGCTGGCCCTGACCGGCCCAGAACTCCTCGATGGGGTCGAGGATGCGCCACGAGAGCTCGACCTCCTCGTGGCGGGGGAACAGCGGCGGGTCGCCGAGCATGACGTCGAGGATGAGGCGCTCGTACGCCTCGGGGGAGGACTCGGTGAAGGCGTGGCCGTACCCGAAGTCCATGGTGACGTCCCGGACCTCCATGGCGGTGCCCGGCACCTTCGAGCCGAACCGCAGGGTGACCCCTTCGTCGGGCTGGACGCGGATGACGATGGCGTTCTGCCCCAGCCCGCGCGCGGCGGTCGCCTCGAACGGCAGGTGCGGGGCCTCCTTCATGACGACGGCGATCTCCGTGACCCGGCGCCCGAGGCGCTTGCCGGTGCGCAGGTAGAACGGGACACCCGCCCAGCGCCGCGTGTCGACGTCGAGCCGGATCGCCGCGTACGTCTCGGTCTCCGAGTCCGCCGGGATGCCGTCCTCGTCGAGGAACCCCCGGACCCGTGCGCCGCCCTGCCAGCCCGCGGCGTACTGCCCCCGGGCCGTCGCCGTCGACAGGTCGGCCGGCAGGCGGACGGCGGAGAGGATCTTCTCCTTCTCCGTGCGCAGGTCGTGGGCCTCGAACGAGACCGGCTCCTCCATCGCCGTGAGGGCGAAGAGCTGGAGCAGGTGGTTCTGGATGACGTCGCGGGCGGCACCGATGCCGTCGTAGTAGCCGGCGCGGCTGCCGATGCCGATGTCCTCGGCCATCGTGATCTGGACGTGGTCGACGTAGTGGGCGTTCCACACCGGCTCGAACAGCTGGTTGGCGAAACGGAGCGCCAGCAGGTTCTGGACGGTCTCCTTGCCGAGGTAGTGGTCGATGCGGAAGACGGCGTCGGGCGGGAACACCTGCTCGACGACGTCGTTGAGCTCCCGCGCGGTCCGCAGGTCGCGTCCGAACGGCTTCTCGACGACGACCCGCCGCCACGCGTCGTCGACGGAGTCCGACAGGCCGCTGCGCGCGAGCTGCTTGACGACGACGGGGAAGGAGTCCGGCGGCACCGACAGGTAGAACGCGTGGTTGCCGCGGGTGCCGCGGTGCTCGTCGAGCTCCGCGACCGTCCGCGCGAGCTCGTCGAAGGCGTCGTCGTCGTCGAAGGTGCCCTGGACGAAGCGCAGCCCGTCGGACAGCTGCGTCCACGTCTCCTCGGTGAACGGGGTGCGCGCGTTCTCCTTGACCGCGTCGTGGACGACCTTCATGAAGTCCTGCCGTCCCCAGTCCCGCCGGGCGAACCCCACGAGGGCGAAGCCTGGCGGCAGGAGACCGCGCTGCATGAGGTCGTACACCGCGGGCATGAGCTTGCGGCGGGCGAGGTCACCGGTGACCCCGAACATGATGAGCCCGCCGGGTCCGGCGATGCGGGACAGCCGCCGGTCCCGGGGGTCGCGCAGCGGGTTCGCACGTGGGGCGCCGCCGGCGAGACCGCTGAGCCCACCGGCACCGGACCCACCCGGCCCGCTCCCCGTGGTCGAGACGCTCATCCCGCGCGCCCCCGCAGCGCCGCGTCGACCGCGGCGAGGCCCGCCGCGTCACGGACCCGGAGCGTGAGGACCGGGCGGTCGTGGTCGCGCAGCACGCCGGCGTCGCCGTCGGCCTGCGCGGCCTTGAGCCGGCCGAAGGTGAAGTCGCGACCGGGGACGGGCAGGTCCTCGGCGAGGTCGCCGACCACCTGGAGGAACACCCCGACGGGCGGGCCGCCCTTGTGGAGCTGACCGGTCGAGTGGAGGAAGCGCGGACCCCACCCGAACGTCACCGGGCGGCCGGACCGGGCGGCGAGGGCGTCCCGGGCGCCGGCGAGGTCGGCGTGCGCGAGGCGGTCGAGGTACACCATGACGGCGAGGTAGCCGTGCGGCCCGAGGTGGCCGAGCAGGGCCTCGACGGCCTCGTCGAGGCCGTCCGCACCACGGGAGCCCAGGGTGGCGTCGTCGGCGACGACGTCGACGCCGTGGTGGGTGGAGCGGGCCTCGCGGGGGGCGGGTGTGCTCTCGAGCAGCCCGCGGGCCGCCTGCTTCGCGCTCTCCACGTCGGGCTGGTCGAAGGGGTTGATCCCGAGGAGGAACCCTGCGGCCGCCGTGGCGTGCTCCCACAGGAGCAGCTGCGCGCCGAGGGGCCCGGTGACGACGACGTGGGCGTCCTCGGGACCCTCGACGTCGGCCGTGCCGTGCGGCACGTGCGTGGCCGCGCAGCGGACCACCACGGCGTCGGGCAGGCCGGCGGTGACCTCGGGGGCGCCGGGCGGCACGACGACGGGCAGCACCCCGACGCCCTCCTTGCCGGTCGACTCCGCGACGAGCTGCTCCGCCCAGTCGGGCAGTCCGGGCAGGGCACCGGCGGGGTCGTCGACGAGCACGAGCTTGTCACGGGGACCCTGCCCGTCCGCCGAGGGGACGGCCGCCATGGCCGCCGCGAGCTGGAGCGCGGGGTTGGCGGCGTCGTCGCGGGCGCAGTCGCCGGCGACCGCGGCAGCCTCGTCGAGGAGGCGGTCGACGTCGGCCCCGGCGAGCCCGGACGGCACGAGGCCGAACGCGGTGAGCGCGCTGTAGCGTCCGCCGACCTCGGGGTCGGCGAGGAAGACCGCCCGGTACCCCGCCTCGCGGGCGGCGGTCTCCAGCGGCGACCCGGGGTCGGTGACGACGACGACGCGCCGGGCGGGGTCGATGCCGGCCTGCTCGAAGGCCTCGACGAACGCGCGGCGCTGGCTGTCGGTCTCGACGGTGCCGCCGGACTTGCTCGAGACGACGACCACCGTCCGCTCGAGCTCGACGAGCGCGTCGCGGACCTGACCGGGGTCGGTGGCATCGAGCGTGACGAGCGGGACGCCGTGCGCCGCGCACACGACCTCGGGGGCGAGCGAGGACCCGCCCATTCCCGCGAGGACCACCCGGTCGACCCCCTCGGCGAGCAGCTCCCCACGGAGGGCCGCGATCTCGGCGGGCAGGCCCCGGGACGTCTCGTGGAGGCGGGTCCAGCCGAGCCGCTTCGACGCCTCCGCCTCCGCCTCCGGGCCCCACACGGTGGCGTCGCCGGACGCGGTACGGCTCGCCACCCGCTCGGCGACGAGCCGCTCGAGGGCCTCGCCGCGACCGGCGGCCACGGCCTCCGACACCTCGACGCGCACCACGGGCTCCTGCTCCCCGCCCGGGCTCACCGGTGCTCCGCCTGGCCGCCGCTCTCACGGACCTCGGCCATCGCCTGCTCGACCGTGCCGAGCAGCTCCTCCCAGCTCGCCTCGAACTTCGCCACGCCCTCCTTCTCCAGCTGCGTGACGACGTCGACGTACCCGATGCCGAGCCGCTCGACCGCGTCGAGCTGCTCGGCGGCCTGGGTGTAGGTGTCCCGGACGGTGTCGCCCGCGATCTCCGCGTGGTCCTCCGTGGCGGCCAGCGTGGAGCCGGGCATCGTGTTGACGGTGTCGGGCGCCACGAGGTCGACGACGTACTTGGTGTCCGGGTAGGCGGGGTCCTTGACGCCCGTGCTCGCCCACAGCGGCCGCTGCGGGTGCGCGCCGGCCGCCTCGAGGTCCGCCCAGCGCGTGGACGCGAGCACCTCCTCGTACGCCTGGTAGGCGAGCCGGGCGTTGGCGACGGCCGCGGTCCCGCGCAGCGATGCCGCGGCGTCGCCGCCCACCTCGTCGAGGCGGGCGTCGACCGCGGAGTCGACCCGGCTGACGAAGAACGACGCGACGGAACGGATGCCCGTGACGTCCGTACCCGCCTCCTGCGCCCGCTCGAGACCGTCGAGCCACGCGTTGAGCACGGCCCGGTACCGGTCGAGGCTGAAGATCAGGGTGACGTTGACGCTGATGCCCTCCGCGAGCACCGCCGTGATCGCGGGCAGGCCCTCGACCGTGGCCGGGATCTTGATCATGACGTTCGGGCGGTCGACGGTCGCGGCGAGGGCCTTCGCCTGCTCGATCGTCCGCGCCGTGTCGTGCGCGAGGCGGGGGTCGACCTCGAGGCTCACCCGCCCGTCCTGCCCGCCGGTCGCCTCGTACACGGGCGCGAGGACGTCGCACGCCTCGCGGACGTCGGTCGTCGTGACGGCGGTGACGGCCTCCTCGACCGTCGCCCCGGACGCGACGAGCTCGCGCACCTGGTCCTCGTAGGCCGTCCCCTTCGCCAGCGCGGAGGCGAAGATCGTCGGGTTGCTCGTGACGCCGACGACCCCGCGGGCGACGAGACGCTCGAGGTCGCCGCTGCGCACGAGGTCGCGCGACAGGTCGTCGAGCCAGACGGAGACGCCGTGCCGGCTGAGCGCGGCCACGGGCTCGGAGACGGTGGGTGCGGTGCTCATGGGACCTCCTGGCGGTGCGACGGTTCGTGCAGGCGGGTCGGGCGGTCAGGCGCGTGCGGCGGCGATGCTCTCCCTCGCGGCCGCCGCGACGTTGTCCGGGGTGAAGCCGAACTCGCGGAAGAGGGTGGCGGCGTCGGCGGACGCGCCGAAGTGCTCGAGGCTCACGCACCGACCGGCGTCCCCGACCAGGGCGTGCCACGGCATCGAGACCCCGGCCTCGACGGAGACGCGGGCGCGGACCGCCGGGGGGAGGACGGAGTCGCGGTAGGCGGCGTCCTGCTCGGCGAACCACTCGAGGCTCGGCAGGCTCACCACGCGGGCGCGGACGCCCTCCTCGCCGAGCGCGTCCTGCGCGGCGAGGGCGACGTGCACCTCGGAGCCGGTCGCGAGCAGCAGCACGTCCGGCAGCTCGCCCTCACCGAGGCCCGAGGCCTCTCGCAGGACGTACCCGCCGCGGGCGGCCCCCTCGGCGGAGGCCGTGCGCTCGTCGTCGCGGTCGAGGACGGGCAGGCCCTGCCGGGACAGCGCGAGGCCCACGGGCTCGGCCCGCTCCAGCGTGGACCGCCACGCGACGGCGGTCTCGTTCGCGTCGGCGGGTCGGACGACCGCGAGCCCCGGGATCGCCCGCAGCGCCGCCAGGTGCTCGACGGGCTGGTGGGTGGGGCCGTCCTCGCCGAGGCCGACGGAGTCGTGGGTCCACACGTACGTGACGGGCAGGCCCATGAGCGCGGTGAGGCGCACGGCCGGCCGCATGTAGTCGCTGAAGACGAGGAACGTGCCGCCGTAGGGGCGGGTGCCGCCGTGGAGGGCGATCCCGTTGAGGATGGCGCCCATCGCGTGCTCGCGGATGCCGAAGTGGAGGGTGCGGCCGTAGCGGTCGCCGGGGAACTTCTTCGTCGCCTTCGACTCGGGCACGAAGCTCGGCTCGCCCTTCATCGTCGTGTTGTTGCTGCCGGCGAGGTCGGCCGAGCCGCCCCACAGCTCCGGCAGCACGCCGGCGAGCGCCGTGAGGACCTCACCGGACGCCGCCCGCGTCGCGAGCTTCGTGCCCGCCTCGAAGGTCGGGACGGCGTCGGTCCACCCGTCGGGCAGCTGCCGGCCCTGCATGCGGTCGAGGAGGGCGGCGCGCTCGGGGTTCGCGGCCCGCCACGCCGTGAACTGCTCGCTCCACTCGGCGTGGACGTCGGCGCCGCGGCGCCCGACCTGACGGGCGTGCTGAAGCACGTCGTCGGCGACCGCGAAGGTGGCGTCCGGGTCCATGCCCATGAGCTGCTTCGTCGCGCGGATCTCGTCGTCGCCGAGCGCGGAGCCGTGCGAGGCGCCGGTGTCCTGCGCGTTGGGAGCCGGCCACGCGATGACGGTCCGGAGCACGACGAGGGAGGGCCGGGGGTCGGCCTTCGCCTCGAGGAGGGCCCGGTGGAGGGCGGGCACGTCCTCGGTGTAGCCGTCCTCGGACTCGCGGCTGGAGCGCCAGTCGACCGTCGTGACGTGCCAGCCGTACGACTCGTAGCGGGCGGCGGTGTCCTCGCTGAGGGCGATGTCGGTGTCGTCCTCGATGGAGATCTGGTTCGCGTCGTAGACGACGACGAGGTTGCCGAGCTCCTGGTGGCCGGCGAACGACGACGCCTCGCTCGTGACGCCCTCCTCGATGTCACCGTCGGAGGCGATCACCCAGATCGTGTGGTCGAAGGGGGACGTGCCCGGCGCTGCGTCGGGGTCGAGGAGGCCGCGCTCGCGGCGCGCGGCGGTCGCCATGCCGACGGCCGTCGCGAGGCCCTGCCCGAGGGGCCCGGTGGTCGTCTCGATGCCGGGGGTGTGCCGGTACTCGGGGTGCCCGGGCGTGCGTGAGCCCCACGTGCGCAGCGCCTGGAGGTCGGCGAGCTCGAGGCCGTACCCGGCGAGGTACAGCTGGACGTACTGCGTGAGGCTCGAGTGGCCGGCGCTGAGGACGAACCGGTCCCGGCCCGTCCACGCCGGGTCGGCCGGGTCGTGCCGCATCACGTGCTGGTACAGCAGGTACGCCGCGGGGGCGAGGCTCATGGCGGTGCCGGGGTGGCCGTTGCCGACCTTCTCCACGGCGTCCATGGCGAGTGCGCGGGCCGTGTCGACGGCCCGGGAGTCGAGTGCGTCCCACTGCAGGGCGGGGAGGTCGGTGGTGGTGCTGTCGCTCACGGCGTGCTCCGTCCGGGTCCGCAGGACCCCTCGTTCCAGCCTCGTCGCGACCACCCTAGTGACCCGGCGGACACTCGCCTCGCGGACGTCGAGCGGGCGAGACGAGGACCGGTCCGCTCGGCGGCGGGGCCGGCCTCAGACGAGGAACGGGTCGACGGCGACGGCGAGGAAGACGACCGACAGGTACGTGATCGACAGGTGGAACACGCGCATGGGGCGCACCACGGTCGACACCTCGCCGGCGGTGCGCAGCTGTCGCGCGAGCCCGAGCACCGCCGCGGTGAAGACTGCGCCCGCGACGACGACCGTCACCGTGTACACGACGCCCATCCCTGCGACGGGCACCAGCAGGAGGGTGCAGGCGACCATCGCGAGGGTGTGGGCGACGGTCTGCCACGCCAGCGACCGCGCGGACCCGACGACCGGCAGCATCGGCACCTGCGCGCGGGCGTAGTCGTCGCGGTAGCGCATCGACAGCGGCCAGTAGTGCGGCGGCGTCCAGAAGAAGATGACGGCCGACAGCACGACGGGCGCCCACGCCAGCGAGCCCGTGACGGCGGCCCAGCCGATGAGCACGGGCATGAACCCGGCGGCGCCGCCCCACACGATGTTCTGCGAGGTGCGTCGCTTGAGGACGAGCGTGTACACGACGGCGTAGAAGACGACGGCGGCGACCGCGAGGAGGGCCGCGAGCGGCGTGGTGCCCCACCACAGCAGCGCGACGGCCGCGACGCCGAGCGCGAGTCCGAAGCCGAGGGCGGCCCGGGGCGAGACCTCGCCGGTGACGATGGGGCGGTGCCGGGTGCGCTCCATGACCGCGTCGATGTCGCGGTCGGCGACCTGGTTGAGGGTGTTCGCGCTGCCGGCGGCGAGGGTGCCGCCGACCAGGGTGGCGAGCACGACCCGCCAGTCGGGGAGGCCGCCGGCGGCGAGCACCATCGTCGGCACGGTCGTGACGAGGAGCAGCTCGATGATGCGCGGCTTCGTGAGCGCGACGTACGCCGCGAGCCGGCTGCGCGCCGGTGCGGGCGCCGCCGCGGCGAGGGCGGGGGGCGCCTCGGGGACGGTGAGACGGGACGGCGGGGTCACGATCCGACCAGCTCGCCCCGGGCCCGGGCCTGCGGCACCTCCGCCGCCTGCGCGGCCGGGGCGCGGACGCGGAGCCCGACGACGAGCGCCGCCACCGCGACGACGAGGAGGCAGGCGCCGAGCATGTGGAGGCTCACGAGGGCGCGCGGGAGACCGAGCCAGTACTGGACCCACCCGGTGCCGCCCTGGGCGAGGGTCACCCCGAGCAGCAGCCACGCCCGCCCGGTCGCGCGGCGGGGCGCTCCGACGGCGTGGAGACCGGCGAGCAGGCCGAGCAGCAGGCCGACGAACAGGACGACGGCCTCGGCGTGGAGCACGGCGACGGTGCGGTAGTCGAGGTCGAAGCGGACCGGGACCTCGCTGTCCCCGGAGTGCGGTCCGGTCCCCGTCACGACGGTGCCGAGCACGAGCGTGGCCGCCGCGACCACGACGAGGCCCCCGCAGAGCACGAGGAGCGCGCGCGGCACGACGGGTCGGCGCGGTCCGTCGTGCTCGTGCAGGCGCAGCAGGAGCACGGCGCTCACGGCGACGAGGAGGCCGGAGAGCAGGAAGTGCGCCGCGACGGTCGTCGGGTGCAGCCCGGTGAGGACGGTGATGCCGCCGAGCACGGCCTGCCCGGCGGTGCCGGCGAGCACGGCCGCCCCGTACCCCCACAGCCGGCGGCGGTACCGCACGAGCAGCGCGAGGGTGGCGAGCGCGGCGAGGCCGACGACGAAGGTGAGGAGCCGGTTCCCGAACTCGATGTAGGGCCGCAGCCCCAGCGCCTGCTCCTCGACCGGCACGACGGAGCCGGGCACGCACTCCGGCCACGTCGGGCAGCCGAGGCCCGAGGCGGTGAGCCGGACCAGGCCGCCGGTGACCACGATGCCGACCTGGCACACGAGGTTGACGACCACCACGGCGGTGACGAACCGGGGGACCCGGCCGGTGGCGGCTGGCATGCGCCCAAGGATAGGCGCCTGCGGGTCGGACCCGTCGGAGCGCCCCGACCGCCCCGGCTGCTCCGGCCCCGGCGCGCTCAGAGCTCGAGGGCGCCGCGCAGCAGGCTCGCGCCCGAGTGCGTCGGGTCGCCGTCCGTCGGCTCCGCCGACACGTCGACGAGGGCGAACCGGCCCACGTCGAGCCCGCTCGGCACCGTGAGGTCCGCCGTCGCGTCCCCTGGCTGCTGGGGGACCACCGGTCCGAGCGACACCATCGCCCCGGTGTCGGGGTCGATGAGCCACGCCTCGAGGAAGTCGTCACCGGTGTCGGGCAGGCCGTCGAGCCACACCTGGAGGACGGGCCCGGGCGCCCCGGTGGGCTGGACGAGGCGGGCGAGGCCCGCGGCTCCCGAGCCCGCGCCCGCGCCGAACTCCTCCAGGTCGGCGGCCGCGAGGACGGCGGCGTCGCCGCCCGGTCCCGGCGCACCGGCTCCGCCCGGCAGCCCCCGCGCGGCCACGACACCGACCGCGCCCACCACGACACCGACGGCCGCGGCGGCTGCGACCGCCCACGGGCCGACCCGCCGGCCGCGGCCGCCCGTGCGCCGCCGGACCGCGAGCTCGTCGTCGCGTCGCGGCGCCGGGGGCACGGCCGGGGCGCTCGCGCCCGCGTCGGGAACGGGGGAGGGGTCGGGTCCGTGGTCGGGTCGGGGCACCGTGCCGGCGCCGAGCCCGAGCTCGGCGGCGACGCCCTGCCACACGTGAGGGGGGACGGGGACGGGGTCGAGGTCGCGGGCCCGCGGGCCGCGGACGACGTCGACGGTGCGGGCCAGCTCCTCGACCGTCACGCGGCAGGTCGCGCACGTGCGGACGTGCTCGGCGTCCTCCGCCGTGAGGGCGGGCTCGCCGAGAGCGTGCAGCGCGAGGGTCCCCTCGTCAGGGTGTGGCCGCACGCGCCACCTCCAGCGAGTCGCGCAGCCGCAGCAGGGTGCGCCGGATGTGGCTCTTCACGGTGCCCAGCGGCATGCCGAGGCGGTCCGCGATCTGCTTGTGCGTGAGGTCGTGGAAGAACGCGAGCTCGACGATGCCGCGCGCCGGCTGGTCGACGCCGTCGAGAGCCTCGAGGACCGTGAGGCGCTCGACCGCCTGCTCGGGCAGCGAGGACGCGGGGACGGTCTCGGGCCCCACCGCGGCGCGGGCGGCCTCGTGCTGCCGGGCGAGACGGGCTCGCTGCTGCCACGTGTCGGCGCAGACGTGCCGCGCGATGCCGATGAGCCAGCCCGCGATGGTGCCCCGGCGGGCGTCGAACGTCTCGCGACCACGCCACGCGCGGACGAAGACCTGCTGGGTGGCGTCCTCGGCGTCCTGCCGGTCGGCGAGCGCGCGCAGGCTGATGCCGTGCACGAGGCCGGCCCACCGGCTGTAGGCCTCCGCGAGCGCCCACTCGTGCCCTGCGGCGAACGCGAGCGCGAGGGTCTCGTCGTCGCAGGTCTCGGGGTGGTCGGGTCCGGGAGCCACGGGACGGTCGGCCGCGTTCCCCCGGTGCCCGGCGTCGCGGCGGTGCGAGGGCACGGGTTCCACGAGCACGAGGCTAGGCGGGGCGGGGCGGTGGGACATCCCGGAGCCGCACGGCGGCCGACCCGCCGACCGCCCCGCCGACCGCCGCGTCGCCACGGCGGTCACGCGCCGTCCCCGACGGGCACGGCGGTCACGACGACGTTGTCGCGGTAGCTGCGCAGCTCCGGCTGGAAGGGGCCGCCGCACGTCACCAGGACGAGGACGTGGTCGCCGTCGCGGGCGAAGATCTCGTCGACGGGGAGCACCGACTTCGTGATGGTCTCCCGGCCGACGACCTCGTACGCGTGCTGCTCCCCGGCCTCGTCGGTGACGGTGACGACGGTGCCGACGGCGACCTCGCGGAGGGGGAACAGCGCGCCCGGGCCCTCGCCGGCGGCGTCGACGTGACCGGCGAGGACCGCGTTGCCCGAGTCGGCGCCCGGCGCGGCGCCCCAGCGGTACCAGCCGACGGACGCGATCTCGGCGGGGATCGTCATGGAACCGTCGTCCTCGACCCCCACGGCCTCCACCGCGGCGTCGACGTCGAGCGCGGGGATCGTGAGGTGCACGGGATCGGGGTCGCGTTCCGCCCGGGCCGCCGCGAGCCCGGCGTCGCGGACGGTGACCTCGCCGAAGGCCGGGGTGCGGTCCGGGACGGGCGCGGACGGCGCGGCCGGGGCCGGCGACGCCGACGGGACCGGCTCCCCGGTGGGGACCGGGTCCGCGGCCGTGCCCCCACCCGCACGGACCTCGGCCAGCGTCGCCCCGGCCTGGGGGTCGGGGCGGGTGACCCACCACCCGACGGGCCCGGCGAGCCCGACGGCGAGCGCCACGACGACGACGGCGGCCCAGCGGAGCCCCGTCGCGCGGGAGGCGCCGGCAGCCGTCGGCAGCGGGCGGTCGGTCCGCCCGTCCGGGCGGTCGGTGGAGCCGGTCACGGTCGTCCTCCGGACGGTGGCAAAACTGAGGGGGACGTGAGGGAGACGTCAGGGGGGACGTGCCGCCCGCCCCGGTGGGACGGGCGGCACGAGGGTAGGACCCGTCAGTCGCGGGCCGAGCGAGCGGCGACCGCGCGCCCGCCGAGGAGCACGACGGCACCGGCGCCGAGGGCGCCGACGACGGCGAGCTGCCACGGGAAGGCGTCGGACACGAGGCCGCCGGTGCCGGACGGGACACCGGACGGGCTGCTCCCGAGGCCGCTGATCGTCTGGATGGCGAGGTCGAGGGTGCCCTCCTCGGCGGAGCCGTAGGCGTAGACGATGGTGTTGACGCCCTCGGCGACGTCGACGTCGGCCGGCCCGAGCACCGGGTCGGTCGTGCCGGCGAGCGCGACGGCCGCCTCGACCGTGCCGGCGGGCAGGTCCGCGGTCTCCTCGTTCGGGTTGGTCAGCCCGGTGAAGACCGGGTCGCCTCCGGCGAGGACGTCGACGGCGGGCGCCGCCGCGGTGTGGCGGACCGTCAGGCGGCCCTCGCCCGCGGCCACCTCGGAGGTGTCGTTGACGAACGGGGTGAGGACCGGGGCGCCGGATTCGTCGAGGTGCGCGGCGACCGTGACGTTGGCTCCGGCCGGCACCTCGGCGGTCTGCTCGATCGCGGCGTCGTCGGCCTCGGGGTCGGCCCCGGCCGGGTACACCGCGAGGTCGTAGGAACCGGCGGGAAGCGTCAGGGGGTCGGTGATGGTGCCGGGCTCGAAGTCCTCGAGCAGCACGTCGCCGTTGGCGTAGACGTCGACGGTCAGGCCGGGCACGCCGTGGAAGACGGCGACCTGGGCGTCGCCGGAGCCGGACGCCGCGGCGGGCGCGGCGAAGGCGAGGGGCAGCAGCGCTGCACCGGTGGCAGCGAGGATGGTCCGCATGTGGGTCCCTTCGGTCGGTGTCGGCCGGCGAGGTGTCCCCGAGGGCACCCGCCGGTGACCTCGTCGGTCACTGACACCCCCTCTTCCGGCGCACACCGCGAGGTGGATGCACCCGCCGCCCGATCGCCGGACGGTCGTCCGCAGGCCGCGTCAGTCCCAGCGCAGGAGGCGCCGCGCCGCCCAGGCGAGGACGAGCGACCACGCCGCGAGCGCCGCGAGCGGGCCCCACGCCACCCGTGCGTCGACGGCCGCCGTGCGCAGCGCCTCCCCGAGCGCGCCGGTGGGCGACCACGCGACGAGCGTCGCGAGCGGGTCCGGCAGGACCCCGGCGACGGGCAGCACGAGCCCCCCGCCGACGAGGACGAGAACCCACGCGAGGTTCGCGAGGGCGAGGACGGCCTCGGCGCGCACGAGGGAGGCGAGGAGCAGGCCGGCGGCGAGGGAGGCCACCGTGCCGAGGACGAGGGCCGGCAGCGCCGCCGCGACCGCCGCGGGGCCCGGCGGGACGCCGAGGACGGCGGCAGCCGTCGTGAGCACGAGGAGCTGGAGCGCGACGACGGCGAGCACCCCGAGGGAGCGTGACGCCAGGAGACCGCCCCGCCCGAGCGGCGTCGTCGCGAGCAGGCGCAGGACGCCGGCGCGCCGGTCGAAGCCGAACGCGATCGCCTGCCCCGTGAAGGCGGACGACACGACCGCGACCGCGAGCGCCCCCGCCCAGGCGGCCTGCCCCTGCGGCAGGGGAGACAGGTCGGGCACCCCGGTGCGGGCGACCCCGAGGAGCACCCCGAGCGGGAGCACGAACGTCACGAGGAGCTGCTCGCCGTTGCGGAGCACGGCCCGCAGGTCCCAGCCCGCCTGCGCGAGCACACGGCGTCGCAGCGGCGCGGGCCCCGTGGCCGGCGCCTGTGTCGTCGTGCTCACGCGGGCTCCCTGGCGGTGGTCCGTGGCCGTGCGACCGGGGTGGCGCCGGGGACGGCGCCGGGGTCGTCGGCGAGCCGCAGCACGAGGTCCTCCAGCGACGGCCGTCCGACCGTGATGCCGCCGCGCGCCCCGTGACCGGCCTGCCACGCCGCGATGCTCACGAGCTCCTCCGCGGCACCCGCGCCCCGCAGCTCGAACCGACCGGGGACGACCTCCTCCAGCCGCGCGCCGGGCCCGAGGGCGGCGAGCAGGCCGGCGGTCGGGCTGCCCGGCGGGGCCTCGAAGCGGACGACCTCCTCCCCGGTCACCTCCGAGGGGGGTCCGTCGGCGAGGACGCGACCGCGGTGGAGCACGACGACCCGGTCGGCGGCGCGCTCGACGTCGGCGAGGGTGTGCGACGACCACAGGACGGCCGTCCCGCCGGCGGCGGCCGCCGCCACGACGTCGAGCACGGCGCGGCGGCCCTCCGGGTCGAGGGCGGCGGTCGGCTCGTCCATGACGAGGACGTCCGGACGGCCGACGAGGGCGCACGCGACGGCGAGCCGCTGCCGCTGTCCCGTCGACAGCCGGCGGATGCCGCGGTCGCGGACCTCGTCGAGGCCGAGGAGCCCGAGCAGCTCCGGGACGGGGCGCGGGTGCAGGTGCAGCGCCGCGTGGTGGCGCAGCACCTCCGCCGCACGGGCCGCGGCGGGCAGGCCGAGGTCGGGCAGCACCACGCCCGTCCTGGCGCGGCCGGCGGCGTCCGCGGACCACGGGTCGTGGCCGAGCACCCGGACCCGGCCGAGATCGGGGCGCCGCATGCCGGTGACGCAGTCGAGGAGCGAGGTCTTGCCGGCCCCGTTCGGGCCGCACAGCGCGACCACCTCGCCGGCGTGGACCCGCAGGTCGACCCCGTCGAGCGCCACGACCGGGCCGCTGCCGCGCCGGCCGCGGAAGCGTCGCCCGACGCCGTCGACGACGACGGCGGCGGCGGTGTCGGGCACGTCACGATCGTACGGTCCGCCCTGCCCGCGCCCGTCCGGGTGGACTTGGCGGCCACCCGGGCGGACGCGCCCGCCGGTGCGGACACGCTGCAGTCCCGCGCGATTGGAGATCCCACCGGAATTACGTCACAATCGCTGTGTGCAAATGACGCAGGACGGTCCCGGCGTGCACGAGGCCCACGCGGCCGTGCGTGATGCCGAGACCCCGCGCGAGCGAGTGTTCGCGGCCGTCCTCGAGCACGGCCCGGTCTCGGCGGCGGCGCTCGCCTCGCGGCTCGGCGTCACGCCCGCGGCCGTCCGGCGGCACCTCGAGGCGCTCACCGACGACGGGCTCATCGAGGCCCGCTCCGCGCGCGCCACCGGTCGCCGGGGTCGACCGGCCCGGGTCTACGTCGCCACGGAGCGGGGCCAGGCGCAGGCGCCCGGGCTGTACGACGAGCTCGCCGTGTCGGCCCTGGAGTACCTCGCGGAGCAGCTGGGGGAGCCCGCGGTGCGGGCTTTCGCCGAGCACCGCTTCGGCGACCTCGCCGCCCGCTACCGCCCCCTCGTCGAGGCCGCCGGACCCGACCCCCGCGAGCGCGCCCGGGCCCTGGCCCGGGCGTTGTCGGAGGACGGCTTCGCCGCCAGCGCCCGTACCGTCGCCGTGTCCCCGCTCGCCCGACCGGGCGGGGCGTCCCCGGTGGGCGGTGTCCAGCTGTGCCAGGGACACTGTCCCGTGCACGCGGTCGCCGCGCGCTTCCCCCAACTGTGCGAGGCCGAGACGCGCGTGTTCTCCGAGCTCCTCGGGGTCCACGTCCAGCGACTGGCCACCATCGCCCACGGCGAGCACGTCTGCACCACGTTCGTCCCCACGCCTGCCCTCAGGAAGGACACCCGATGACCACGCACCCCGAGACCTCGCAGCCGACCGGCTCGCCGGTCCCGGAGGCCACGCAGGCCGAGCTCGAGACCATCGGTCGCTACCAGTTCGGCTGGGCGGACCCCGACACCGCGGGCGCGAGCGCGCGTCGTGGCCTGTCGGAGGAGGTCGTCCGCGACATCTCCGCCCGCAAGGGCGAGCCCGAGTGGATGCTCAAGCTGCGCCTCAAGGGCCACACCATGTTCGGGCGCAAGCCGATGCCCGCGTGGGGCTCGGACCTGTCCGGCATCGACTTCGACAACATCAAGTACTTCGTGAAGTCGACGGAGAAGCAGGCCGCCACGTGGGACGACCTGCCCGAGGACATCAAGGCGACGTACGACCGCCTCGGCATCCCCGAGGCCGAGAAGCAGCGCCTCGTCGCCGGGGTCGCCGCGCAGTACGAGTCCGAGGTCGTCTACCACAAGATCAACGAGGAGCTCGAGCGCCAGGGCGTCATCTTCCTCGACACCGACACGGGCCTCAAGGAGCACCCGGAGCTCTTCAAGGAGTACTTCGGCTCCGTCATCCCCGTCGGCGACAACAAGTTCGCCGCGCTCAACTCCGCCGTGTGGTCGGGCGGGTCGTTCATCTACGTGCCGCCGGGCGTCCACGTCGAGATCCCGCTCCAGGCCTACTTCCGGATCAACACCGAGAACATGGGTCAGTTCGAGCGCACGCTCATCATCGCCGACGAGGGCTCCTACGTTCACTACGTCGAGGGCTGCACGGCGCCGATCTACCAGTCGGACTCCCTGCACTCCGCGGTCGTCGAGATCGTCGTGAAGAAGAACGCCCGCGTCCGCTACACGACCATCCAGAACTGGTCGAACAACGTCTACAACCTCGTGACCAAGCGCGCGGTCGCCGAGGCCGGCGCCACCATGGAGTGGATCGACGGCAACATCGGCTCCAAGGTCACGATGAAGTACCCGGCGGTCTTCCTCATGGGCGAGCACGCCCGCGGCGAGACCCTGTCGATCGCGATGGCGGGCGAGGGCCAGCACCAGGACGCCGGCGCCAAGATGGTGCACGCCGCGCCCCACACGTCGAGCTCGATCGTGTCGAAGTCGATCGCGCGCGGCGGCGGGCGCACGTCCTACCGCGGCCTCGTGCAGGTGCTCGAGGGCGCCCACCACAGCGCGAGCACCGTGCTGTGCGACGCCCTCCTCGTCGACCAGATCAGCCGCTCCGACACCTACCCGTACGTCGACGTCCGCGAGGACGACGTGCGGATGGGCCACGAGGCGACGGTCTCGAAGGTGAGCGAGGACCAGCTCTTCTACCTCATGTCGCGCGGCATGCCGGAGAGCGAGGCGATGGCGATGATCGTCCGCGGGTTCATCGAGCCCGTGGCGCGGGAGCTGCCCATGGAGTACGCCCTCGAGCTGAACAAGCTCATCGAGCTGCAGATGGAAGGGGCCGTCGGGTGACGACGGAGGTCATGTCAGGAGCACCCCAGGTCGCCGAGGCCCTCGGCGGCGCCGCTCCGGAGGTCACGCGCGACAGCGTCCGCTCCGTCCTCGACGCGAAGGTCCCCGACGTCAGCCGGGCCGACCGCACGCGCTCGCGCGACGTCGAGGCGTTCCCCGTCCCGACCGGTCGCGAGGAGGAGTGGCGCTTCACGCCGCTCAGCCGGGTGCGCCCGCTGTTCGAGCCCGTCGCCGACGGCCGGCCCGACGCGGTGCGCGTCGACGTCCGCAGCGAGGACTCCTCGGTCGTCGTCCGCGAGCACTCCGCCGAGGAGAGCCTCGTGCGCCCGGGCGACCGGGCGGCGGCGGTCGCCGCGGCCGGCGCCGCGGTCCGCACGACCGTCGAGGTGCCGGCCGAGACGGCGCTGACGGCGCCCGTGCTCGTCGACCTCGTCGGCGCGGGCGGGCGCGGGGCGGTCGACCTCGTGGTCGACGTCGGCGCGTTCTCCAGGGCCACCGTCGTCCTCGACCACACCGGCGACGCCACCTTCGGCGGGACCGTCGGCATCCGCGTCGGCGACAGCGCCGACGTCACGGTCGTCTCCCTGCAGTCGTGGGACGACACCGCCGTCCACGTCGGGCAGCACGACGCCGTCCTCGGTCGCGACGCGACGTTCCGCCACATCGCCGTCAGCCTCGGCGGTAGCGCGGTGCGCCTCGACGTCAACGTCGACTTCACCGGGCCCGGCGCGAGCTCGCAGTGCCTCGGGCTGTACTTCGCCGACGCCGGGCAGCACCTCGAGCACCGGCTCTTCGTCGACCACAGCCAGCCGACGTGCACGTCGGACGTGCAGTACAAGGGGGCCCTCCAGGGCGACGGCGCGCACACGGTGTGGGTCGGCGACGTCCTCATCCGGGCCGAGGCGACGGGCATCGACACGTACGAGCTCAACCGCAACCTCGTGCTCACCGACGGGGCCCGCGCCGACTCGGTGCCGAACCTCGAGATCGAGACGGGGCAGATCGAGGGCGCGGGCCACGCGTCGGCGACCGGTCGCTTCGACGACGAGCAGCTCTTCTACCTCATGGCCCGCGGCATGCGGCCCCTCCAGGCGCGCCGGCTCGTCGTCCGCGGCTTCTTCGCCGAGATCCTCCAGAAGATCGGCATCGAGGCCGTCGAGACCCGTCTGCTCGACGTCGTCGAGCGCCGGCTGTCCGACGAGGCCCTCGCCGTGACGCCCGACACCTTCCCCACCACCCCGGCCTGAGCCACCCGAGCCCGGCCCGACACGCAGAGGACCACACCACCACGATGACCACACTCGAGATCCGCGACCTGCACGTCAGCGTCACCGCCGACGGCGAGGCGAAGGAGATCCTCAAGGGCGTCGACCTCACGGTCCGCTCGGGGGAGACCCACGCGATCATGGGCCCCAACGGCTCCGGCAAGTCGACGCTCGCCTACTCCGTCGCCGGGCACCCGAAGTACGAGGTGACGGGCGGCAGCGTCCTGCTCGACGGCGAGGACGTCCTCGAGATGACCGTCGACGAGCGGGCCCGCGCCGGGCTCTTCCTCGCCATGCAGTACCCGGTCGAGGTCCCAGGCGTGTCGGTGTCGAACTTCCTCCGCACCGCCAAGACCGAGGTCACCGGCGAGGCGCCCGTGCTCCGGCACTGGGTGAAGGAGGTCCGCGAGGCCATGGAGGGGCTGAAGATGGACTCCTCCTTCGCCGCGCGCAACGTCAACGAGGGGTTCTCCGGCGGCGAGAAGAAGCGCCACGAGATCCTCCAGATGAAGCTCCTCAAGCCGAGGATCGCCATCCTCGACGAGACCGACTCCGGGCTCGACGTCGACGCGCTCCGCGTCGTGAGCGAGGGCGTCAACGACGTCCGCTCCGAGCTCGGCCTCGGCGTCCTCCTCATCACCCACTACACGCGGATCCTCCGCTACGTGCAGCCGGACTTCGTCCACGTCTTCGTCGACGGCCGCATCGCGGAGGAGGGCGGGCCCGAGCTCGCCGAGCGCCTCGAGAACGAGGGCTACGACCGCTTCGTCACCGCCAGCGCCTGAGGAGGCGACCATGAGCGAGACCCCGGACACCCCCGTCGACGTCGCCGACGTCGAGGAGGCGATGCGGGACGTCGTCGACCCCGAGCTCGGCATCAACGTCGTCGACCTCGGCCTCGTCTACGGCATCCACGTCGACCCGCAGCGCAACGTCGTCCTCGACATGACGCTGACGAGCGCGGCGTGCCCGCTCACCGACGTCATCGAGGACCAGACGCGCAACGCCCTGGCGCCGCTCGCGGCCTCGGCGACCATCAACTGGGTGTGGATGCCGCCGTGGGGCCCGGAGAAGATCACCGACGAGGGCCGCGAGCAGCTGCGCGCGCTCTCGTTCAACGTCTGACCAGCGGCTGAGCGGGAGCCGGTTCCTCGAGGTCGCACCCGGCCGGGTGACCGGCTGGGTCGACCGGTACGTCGCGGCGCGCGACGGGCGCGTCGTCGCCCGCGCGGTCGCCGACGGGCTGCTGCTCGTCCCCGACGAGGGCGGGCAGGCGCACCTGCGTCTCCTGCGTCCGGAGGGCTGGTCGTCGGCGGCGGACCCGGTTGACCCGTCGGTCGTCTCCGCCCACCTCGCCGCCCACGCGGCCGCGTCGGTGCCCCTGCTCGTGGTGGCCGCTCGACGCGGTGGGTACGGGGTCGCGGTCGTCCGCGACGGGCGCGTGCTCGCGGGGAAGGTCGGCCGACGGTACGTGCAGGGAACCACCGCGGCCGGTGGCTGGTCGCAGCAGCGCTTCGCCCGGCGCCGCGGCAACCAGACCGACAAGCTCGCCCGCGACGCCGGTGCCGTGCTGCGGCAGGTGCTCGGGGCGGCGCTGCCGGTGGGGCCCGTGGCGGTCGCCGTCGCCGGCGACCGGGCCCTGGTGGAGGGCGTGCTCGACGGCTCGCCCGCCGCCGCGCTGCCGAGGCTCGGCCCGCTCGAGGTGGGGGAGCCCCGCCGCGCCGACCTCGACGAGCTCGCCGAGCGCGTGCTCGCGGTCCGCGTCACGGTCCACGACGCCTGAGGCGTGACTCGGGACGTAACGTCGCCCGGACCGGGACGTCCTGTCGTCGAGTGGGACGTCTTCGGGCTCAGCGGGCACTGCTGAGCCCGAGGACGTCCCAGTCGCCGTGCGGAGGTCCCAGTCCGGCGGCCACCTGCTGACGCATGAGGGTGACGAGGGCGTCGACGACCCTGCTCGGTCTCCGCATCATGACGCGGTCCACCTGGAGCACCCGCCACCCGGCCAGCCGGATCTCGTTGTGGCGGGCGCGGTCGACGGCGTACTGGCGAGGCTCGTCGTGGACCGCGCCGTCGTACTCGCACCCCACCCGCAGCTCCTCCCAGCCGAGGTCGAGCCGGGCGATCCGACGCCCGTCGAGGACGACCGGGCACTGCGTACGGGGACGAGGCAGCCCTGCGCGGACGACGAGCAGGCGCAGCCGGGTCTCCCGGAAGGAGTCGACCCCGTCCGCGGCGTCGGCGAGCACGTCGCGCGCGGACCGCAGGCCCCGCAGGCTGCGCCAGCGGACGAGGTCGTCACGGACCTCGTGCAGCGGGAGCCCCGTCGCCCGTAGCACCGCGTCCACCCGGGCGACGCGGAGGTCGTGCGGCACCTCGGGCGTCCCCGTCGCCCGCGCGAGGTCGAAGGCTGTGCGGGACGCGCCCGTCGCGAGCCCCCAGGCGGTGCTCACGACCTCCTCCGGACGCAGGGTGGCGAGGTGCGGGACCACCTCGGCGCGCCGGCGGATGCGGTGCGGACGGTCCATCCCGACGACGACAGGCTCGCTCGGCTCGGCGAAGCGTGCCCCCAGCGCCCACGCCGCGCTCGGGCCGAGCAGCACGTGGTCGTCGCCGTCGACGGCGCGGAAGGCGCGGACCCTGGCGCCGTGCGTGAGGGGCAGCGCCGACGACTGCACCGCCCCGTGGAGCACCTGGCGGTAGCGGGGTCCCCGGAGCGCGTCCGGTGTCTCGAGGCCGGCTGCGGCGCTGGTCCGGAAGGGCTCGCTGCTCAGCTGGCGTGCGTCCACGGCCCGAGGGTCGCCGTCTTGGCGCGGACTCCCGTGGTGCGTGGACGCCCGCCTGTGGACGACGCGCCTCTCTCTGCCGTGTGGACACGACCGCGGCCACGGCGTCCCACGCGTCGGCGCTCCTCGACTGGGACGACTTCGGGCTGTCCGGCGGGGCAGATCCCCGACAACGTCCCACTCGGCGGGACAACGTCCCAGTCGGCGGGAGGACGTCCCAGTCGGGGGTGGGGCAGGTCAGTCCACGAGGCCACGCGCGGCGAGGGCGTCGCCGGTGGCCCGGGCGTGGCCCACCGCCCGGACGACCGTGGGGGTGACGAGGGCGCGGACGTCGCGGCTCCGGCCGCGGGCGCGGGCGGCGTCGCGCGCCTGGACGGCGACGTCCCACAGCACGTCGACGCTGCGGACGGCGAGGGCGAGGGTGAGGGCGACCCGGTCGGGGTGGAGGTGGGGGCCCAGCCGGGGCAGGTGCTGCAACGGGGCCACGAGAGAGGTGATCGTGTCGAGGAGCCGGTCCGTCGGCGTCGTCACCGTCACGAGGCCGGCGAGCAGCACCAGACCGAGGAGGTCGAGCACGACCTCGGCCCCTCGCCACGGCGAGCCGAGCACGACCTGGTAGACCCCCAGGACCACGAGGACGGGCGCCAGCCGCACGACGAGGCCGCCCCACACCCGGCGAGGGGTGCGGACCGCGACGTGGCCGAGCACGGCCATGACGAGCACGGCCGCCCCGAGGAGCAGTGCGACGTCGCCCGACCGGGCCGTCACCACGACGACCACGACGACCGCGACGACGGCGAGGACCGCGAGCTTCGCGCCCGCCGGTGCGCGGTGCAGCCACGTGGTCCCCGGACGGTGGGCGGGCACGAGGGCGGGGCGGCGCACCGCGCTAGTCCCCGTCCATGAGCCGGCGGTACACGTCGAGCACCGGGTCCGGGGCCCCGTCGGCGACGACACGACCGGCGTCGACGACGACGACCCGGTCGCAGCCTGCGGCCAGACCGAGGTCGTGGGTCGCGAGGACGACCGGGATGTCGAGCGCCTCCACCGTCCGGCGGACCAGGCGCGTGTTGCGGCGGTCGAGCAGCGTCGTGGGCTCGTCGAGGACGAGGAGTCGCGGCCCCGTCGCGAGCACGGCGGCCACGGCGAGGAGCTGTCGCTGCCCGCTCGACAGCTCCCCGACGGGCACGTCGGCGCGGTCGGCGAGCCCGACGTCGGCGAGGGCCTGCCGGACCCGGCGGTCCCGCTCGTGCCGAGGCAGGCGGAGCCGACGCAGCGACAGGGCGACGTCCTCGGCGGGCGTCGGCATGACGACCTGCGCGTCGGGGTCGGTGAAGACGAAGCCCACGGCGGTCCGGGCGGCGGCGGGGGAGCGGGCGGGGTCGAGCGCGCCCGTCCCGGGCAGGTCGAGGACCACGCCCCCCGACGACGGGACGACGAGCGCGTTGAAGCAGCGCAGCAGCGTCGACTTGCCCGAGCCGTTGGCCCCGACGAGCGCGACCCTGCGCTCGTGGAGCGCGAGGTCGATCCGGTCGAGCACGACGTACCCGTCCACGACGAGCCGGACGCCGTCGAAGCGGGCGTACACCTGCCCCTGCCCGGCGACGCCCGGCCGGTGCACGGGAGCGGGGACGGTCAGGACGCCTCCGCCGGCAGGGGCCCTGCCGCCCGGCGGGCGAGGACGTCCGGGAACGCCCGGTGGACGCTCGCGGCGACGAAGGCGGCGACGACGAGCTTGAGCCCGTCGCCCGGCAGGAAGGGCAGCACCCCGCCGAGGAAGGCCGCGAGCGGGTCGAGCCCCGCGACGAGCTGGAGCCCGAGCCAGCCCCCGAGGTACGTGACGAGGACCCCGCCCGCGGCGCCGGCGAGGATGAGGCCCGGCAGGCGTCCTCGCCGCCGACGCAGCACGAGCGCGGCCCCCACCCCGGTGACGAAGGTCGCCGGCAGCCACCCGATGATGTAGCCGACCGTCGGCCCGGCGAGCACCGCGAGACCGCCGACCCCACCGGCGAACACAGGCAGCCCGGCGAGCCCGAGCGCGACGTAGACCGCGACGGCGGCGACCCCGCGCCACGGCCCCAGCACGAGCCCCGCGAGCAGCACGCCGAGGCTCTGCAGCGTGATGGGCACGCCCGCGGCGCCGACCGGGACGGCGGGGACGAGGGCGAGCACGATGATGAGCGCCGCGAAGACGGACACGAGCGCGACGTCGCGTCCCGCGGTCCGCGACGTCGCGGCGGGTTCGACCGGAGCAGGGGTGGTCACGGCGGCGAAGGTACCCGTCGGGCGCCGTTACGATGAAGTAGCCGTGGCCACGCTGACCTCTTCCCCGTCCGGCGCCCCCTCGTGATCTCCGTCGACGACGTCGAGCTCCGGGCGGGCGCGCGCCTGCTCGTGTCCGGGGCCGGCTTCCGTGTGGGCGCGGGCGACCGTGTCGGCCTCGTCGGTCGCAACGGCGCCGGGAAGACCACGTTGACGAAGGTGATCGCGGGGGAGGCCGCTCCCGCCGCCGGGACCGTCACCCGCAGCGGCACCATCGGCTACCTCCCGCAGGACCCCCGCACGGGCGACCTCGAGCAGTCGGCCCGCACCCGGATCCTGTCCGCGCGCGGGCTCGACGTGCTCGCGGCCCGCCTGCGCAAGGCCGAGCGGCAGATGGCCGAGGGCGACGACGCGACGCGGCAGCGCGCCATGGACCGCTACGCCCGCGCCGACGCGGAGTTCGACGCCGCCGGCGGCTGGGCCGCGGAGAGCGAGGCGGAGCGCATCGCGAGCAACCTCGGGCTCACCGCCCGCCAGCTCGACCAGCCCATCGGCACCCTGTCCGGCGGTCAGCGCCGCCGCGTCGAGCTGAGCCGCATCCTCTTCTCCGGCGCCGACACCCTGCTCCTCGACGAGCCGACGAACCACCTCGACGCCGACAGCATCGTGTGGCTGCGGGAGCGGCTCGCGGCGTGGCCCGGCGGCTTCGTCGTCATCAGCCACGACACCGGCCTGCTCGAGGCGACGGTGACGACGGTCGTCCACCTCGACGCCCAGCGCGCCGTCCTCGACGTCTACTCGATGGGCTGGAGCGCCTACCTCAAGCAGCGCGAGCTCGACGAGCGGCGCCGGCGCCGCGAGCGCGCCAACGCCGAGAAGAAGGCCTCCGCGCTCCAGCTGCAGGCGGCGAAGATGGGGGCGAAGGCGACGAAGGCGGTCGCCGCGCAGAACATGGCCCGCCGGGCCGAGCGCCTCCTCGACGGGCTGGAGGAGGTCCGCCGCGCCGACAAGGTCGCCGCGCTGCGCTTCCCCGACCCCGTCCCGTGCGGCCGGGTGCCGCTGACCGCCGAGGGGCTCAGCCGCTCCTACGGCTCCCTCGAGGTGTTCACCGACGTCTCGCTCGCGATCGACCGCGGGAGCAGGGTTGTCGTGCTCGGGCTCAACGGCGCGGGCAAGACGACGCTGCTGCGGCTGCTGTCGGGCACGGAGGCGCCTGACACGGGCGAGGTCGTGCCGGGTCACGGGCTGCGTCTGGGCTACTACGCCCAGGAGCACGACACCCTCGACCCCGACCGCACGGTGCTGGAGAACATGCGCACCGCCGCCCCCGACCTCGACGACACCCGCGTGCGGACCGTCCTCGGGTCGTTCCTCTTCAGCGGCGACGACGTCGACAAGCCCGCTCGGGTGCTGTCGGGCGGGGAGAAGACCCGGCTCGCGCTCGCGACGCTCGTGGTGTCCGGGGCGAACGTCCTGCTGCTCGACGAGCCGACGAACAACCTCGACCCCGCCAGCCGCGAGGAGGTGCTCGGGGCGCTGCGGGGCTACACCGGGGCCGTCGTCCTCGTCACCCACGACGAGGGGGCCGTCGACGCCCTCGAGCCCGAGCGGGTGCTCCTGCTGCCGGACGGCGACGAGGACCTGTGGAGCACCACGTACCGCGACCTCGTCGCCCTCGCGTGAGGACGGGCGCCGCGCTCAGGTGGCGAGCCCCGGCCGGGACCTCCACGATGAGGGGCGATCGATGACTGGAGGGGCCGTGGCCGAGATCAAGAAGGGCGCCCGGGTGACGGGGGCCGATCGCGACAAGCTGGCTGCGAAGCTGGTGAAGGAGTACGAGAAGGGCGCGAGCATCCGCTCGCTCGCGGAGAGCACGGGCCGCTCCTACGGCTTCGTCCACCGCGTCCTCAGCGAGTCCGACGTCACCCTGCGGGGGCGGGGCGGGGCCACCCGGGGCGCGAAGACCTGAGCGGCGTCACCCTCGAACGACCACGCGCCGAGGTCGTCCGCGTCGTCCTCGACGACCCCGACCGGCTCAACCCGCAGACCCCCGAGACGTGGGCGGCCCTCACCACCGCGGCGCGCGGCCTGCCGGCGGAGGTCCGCGTCGTCGTGCTCACCGGGCGCGGCCGCGCGTTCAGCAGCGGGCTCGACCGTGCGGCGATGGGCACTCTCGCCCACCTCGCGACGCTCGACGACGCCGCCCTCGACGCGACGATCGCCTCCTACCAGGAGGCGTTCACCGTATGGCGGCGCCCGGGGGTGCTGAGCGTCGCGGCCGTCGCCGGTCACGCCGTGGGGGCCGGTTTCCAGCTCGCCCTCGCCTGCGACCTCCGCGTGGCCGCGGACGACGCCCGCTTCCGCATGGCGGAGCCCTCGCTCGGCCTCGTGCCCGACCTCGCCGGCACCGGGCCCCTCGTCCGTGCCGTCGGCGAGGCCCGTGCCGTCGAGCTGTGCCTCACCGGCCGCGAGGTCGGGGCCGCGGAGGCGGCGCGGCTCGGCCTCGTCCAGCTCGTCGTGCCCCGGGCGGAGCTCGACGCCGCCGTCGACGACCTCGTCGAGGCCGTGCTCGCGACCCCCGCCGGGGCCGCCGCCGAGACCCTCGACCTGCTCCGCGGCGCCGCCGAGCGCGACGCCGCGCACCAACAGGGTCTCGAGCGCGCCGCGCAGGCGAGGCGGCTGCGTTCGCTGGCGGCGGAGCGGAGCGGCCCCCGGGAAGCCGGGACGTCCACCCGGGGTTGACGCCGCTGATGTCAGGCATGTCAGGGATGGGCGCGCACAGCGTGATGCGCAGCTTCAGCCGCGACCCCGAGGTCGCGCGCCGCCACGTCGCACGCGACACGTGGCGGCGCGTCGCCGGCTACGCGGCGGCGTACCGGTGGCGGATCGGGATCTTCCTCGTCCTCACCGTCGTGACGTCCCTGCTCGTCGTCGTGACGCCCCTCATCCTCCAGCGCCTCGTCGACGACGGCGTCACCGAGGGCGACCGGGGCGTCGTGCTGTTCCTCGCGGGCCTCACGGTCGTCGTCGCGCTCGTCGAGGCCGCCGTCACCCTCGTGACCCGCTGGCTCTCCGCCCGCATCGGCGAGGGCCTCATCTTCGACCTGCGCACCCAGGTCTTCGACCACGTCCAGCGCCAGCCCGTCGCCTTTTTCACCCGCACGCAGACGGGGTCGCTCGTCACGCGGCTCAACAACGACGTCATCGGCGCCCAGCGCGCGTTCACCACGGTGCTGTCCGGCGTCCTCAGCAACGTCGTGAGCGTCGTCGTCGTGGTCGTCACGATGTTCGCGCTGTCGTGGCAGATCACGCTCGCCTCCCTCGCCCTGGTCCCGCTGTTCCTCGTGCCCGCCCGCTACGTCGGGCGGCGCCTGCAGTCCCTCACCCGCGAGTCGTTCGCGCTCAACGCCGAGCTCGGCACCCGCATGACGGAGCGGTTCAACGTCGGCGGCGCCCTCCTCGTCCGCCTCCTCGGGGAGCCCGCGACGGAGAGCCGGCAGTACGGCGAGCGCGCCGGCCGGGTCCGCGACATCGGCATCCGCATCGCGATGGCGAACCGCTTCTTCGTCGCCGCCCTCGCCCTCGTCGCGGCGCTCGCCACCGCCCTCACGTACGGCATCGGCGGCCTCCTCGCGATCTCCGGCGAGCTCACGATCGGCACCCTGCTCGCGCTCGCGGCCCTGCTCGGGCGCCTCTACGGGCCGCTCACGGGCCTGTCGAACGTCCGCGTCGACGTCATGACGACCGTCGTGTCGTTCGAGCGGGTCTTCGAGGTCCTCGACCTGCCGCCCCTC
Source organism: Aquipuribacter nitratireducens (assembly GCF_037860835.1). Lineage (NCBI taxonomy): Bacteria > Bacillati > Actinomycetota > Actinomycetes > Micrococcales > Intrasporangiaceae > Aquipuribacter > Aquipuribacter nitratireducens. Next base: position 161,090 of record NZ_JBBEOG010000003.1, read on the forward strand.
GTCACGGAGCGGGACGACCCGGTCGAGCTGCCGGACGGGCCGCTCGAGGTGCGTTTCGACGACGTCACCTTCACCTACCCCGGCTCGGAGAAGGTGTCGCTGTCGTCGCTGGAGCAGACCGGTGCGCCCGTCACGCCGGAGGGGCGGCCGGTCCTCCAGGGGGTCGAGTTCGTCGCGGCGCCCGGCTCGAAGGTCGCGCTCGTCGGGCCGTCCGGGGCCGGCAAGACGACGATGACGGCGCTGGTCGCGCGCCTGTACGACGTGGACGGGGGAGCCGTTCGCCTCGGCGGCGTCGACGTGCGCGACGCCTCGTTCGCCTCGCTCCGCCAGGCGGTCGGGGTCGTCACGCAGGACGCGCACCTGTTCCACGACACCATCCGCGAGAACCTGGCGTACGCCGCGCCCGGGGCGACGGAGGAGCAGATGTGGCAGGCGCTCGAGGACGCGCAGGTCGCACCCCTCGTCCGCTCGCTGCCGGAGGGCCTCGACACCGTGGTGGGCGACCGCGGGCACCGGCTGTCCGGCGGGGAGAAGCAGCGCCTCGCGATCGCCCGGCTCCTGCTCCGCGACCCGGGGGTCGTGGTCCTCGACGAGGCGACCGCCCACCTCGACTCCGGCTCCGAGGCCGCCGTCCAGGCGGCGCTCGAGCGCACGCTCGCCGGTCGGACGGCCGTCGTCGTCGCGCACCGGCTGTCGACGGTCCGCGACGCCGACCTCGTGCTCGTCGTGCAGGACGGGCGGATCGTCGAGCGCGGCACCCACGCCACCCTCGCCGGGACCGACGGCCTCTACGCCACGCTGTACCGCACGCAGCTGCTCGCCGACCTCGAGGGCGCGACGGCGGCCGAGGAGGAGCTCGCCGCCGAGGCGCGCTGAGGGCCTAGCTGTTCTGCCCGCTGTGGTCGTCGACGGAGGCGTACCAGTCGGCGTACGGCCCGGTCCTCGCGAGGTGCCGCGTGAGGTCGGGCGCGCCGTCGTCCCACCACACCGGTCCGCGTTCCCCGAGGGCGCGCTTGGCCGCCTCGACGCGTCGGCGGGCGTCCTCCCGCGCGGCGTCGTCCCCGCGGCGGACGGCGGCACCTTTGTCGCGCCGGGCGGCCATGAGCTCGCGGGTGAGCCGCGCGCGCTCGTCCTCGGGCAGCCGCGGGTCGGCCCGCCGCCACAGCCGGCCGCGCACCACGAGGTAGCGGCCGTCGGGCGTCACGAGCGGGCTCACGGGGAGCGGGTGAGACCACCGTCCACGGCGACCGCGGTGCCCGTGACGTACGAGGCCGCCGGGGACAGCAGGAAGGTCGCCACCTTCGCGAACTCCTCCGGCATGCCGACCCGGCGCAGCGGCACGCCCTCCTCGAACGCCTGGCGCGCGGCGGTGGGGTCGCCGGTGGCCTCCTCGATCTCGCGGACCCGGTCGGTGTCGAAGCGGCCGGGCAGGAGGGCGTTGACCCGCACCCCGGACGGGCCGAGCTCGTCGGCGAGCTCCTTCGCCACCATCGCGAGCCCCGGCCGGAGCCCGTTGCTGATGCCGAGGCCCGTGATGGGCTGCCGGGCGGACGTCGACAGGACGAGGACGACCGAGGCGCCCTCGAAGCCGGCGCTGCGCGCGACGGCCGTCGTGAGGCGGAGGGCGCCGAGGAACACGGACTCGAACGCGGAGCGCCACTGCTCGTCGCTCGCCTCGAACGCGCGGGCCGCGGGCGGGCCCCCGACGCTGACGAGCGCCCCGTCGAGACGGCCGAAGCGGGCGTGGGCGCTCGCGACCAGCCGACCCGACGTCGAGGGGTCCGCGAGGTCCCCCGGCATGGCGAGCACACGGTCGCCCGCGGCGAGGGAGGCCACCGCCTCCTCGAGCCGGTTCTCGTCCCGCCCGCACAGCACGACCTTCGCGCCCTCGGTGACGAGCTCGCGCGCGGTCGCGAGGCCGAGCCCCGACGAGCCGCCGGAGACGACGTAGACCCGTCCGTCCAGTCCGCAGTCCATGGGCGTCATCGTGGCGCACGACACGCCTCCGCCGCGCCGGGACGCGCGGTCGGTCTCAGCCGCGACCCGGCTCGTACACCCACGGGGACGCGGCGTCGTCGCCCCCGCCGGCGCCCGCCGCGGTGTCGTCTCGGCCGGCACGCCGCGCGAGGACGACCCAGATGACGAGCCCAGCGGCCGCGAACAGGTACCACTGGACGCCGTAGGCCAGGTGGGGGCCCGGGTCGACGTCCGGCCGGGGCAGGGTCGCGAGGCCCGCCGGCTCGGCCTCGTCCTCGGTCGCGAGCACGGCGTACCCGGTGTCGAGGGCGGCGTCGCCGGGCAGGAGCGCGCCCACATCGAGCCGGTACGTCTGGCCCTCCGGCGCGCCCCGCGTCGCGGCGGACTCCGTCGCCCGCAGCCGCACGAGCAGCTCGACCTGCCCCGCGGGCGGCACGGGGACCGACTCGGGGCGGCTCGCGTCGGTCCCGGCGGGCACCCAGCCCCGGACCACGAGGAGCGTGGTCGCGACCGCACCGTCGGACGGCGCGACGTCGAAGGGCACCGCGACGAGGTAGCCGTTGCTGCCGCCCTGCGGCCGGTTCCGCACGAGGACCGTGTCCGCGGGCCGGTAGCTGCCGCGCACGCGTGCGGGCAGCCACTCCTCGTCGGGCGCCACCCCGTCGTCGGCGACGGCGCGAAGGTCGGCGAGGTCCGTCGCGGCGGCGTCGTAGTTCGCGAGCACGGCGGCGTTGCGCTCGGCGCGCTGCACCCGGCGGTCGAGCTGCCACTGCGCGAGCCACACGCACGCGAGCGCGAACAGGACGGCCACGACCAGCCCGGCGAGCCACCGCGGCTGCCGCAGCGCCCGCCTCACCGGGGGTCCTCGGGCAGCTCCTCGAGGGTCACGACGTCGCGGAGGAACCCGCGGGCCGCGAGGAACTGGCTCAGGTGGTCCCGGTGCTCGTCGCAGGCGGCCCACACCTTGCGCCGCTCGGGGGTGTGGAGGCGCGGGTTGTTCCACCGCAGCGCCCACACCGCCTCCGCCCGGCACCCCTTCGCGCTGCAGAGCACGGGCTCCGTGGGGTCCGGCGGCTCCGGCGCCTCAGGCGGCGTCGTCACGGGTGGGGGGCAGCGCCGCGCGCTGCGGGGCCACGGGCCCGAGACCCGCCGGCCGCACCGGGGTCTTCTCGCGGCCGGCGTTCGCCAGCAGCACCGCGATGTACGGCAGGAAGACGGCGCCCGGCACGAACAGCCACGCGGACCAGTGCGGCATCACCACGACGAAGCCGACGACGCACAGGGTCCGCAGCCCCATGGAGATCGCGTAGTTGCGCATGCGACGGCTCACGTCCTCGGAGTGCGAGGAGCGTGCCGTCGTGATCCTCACCACCGGCTCCGCCGGGATCACCCGGGGGTCCTGCCGGCCGGAACCGTCGCCGTCCATCACGCACAACGGTACGTCAGCGCGCGGACGGTGGCGCCACGGGGCAGGTGGCCTCAGGACGCCTCCGACACCGACGACAGGTGGAAGTCGCGGACGTGCAGCGCCGGTGCCGCGGTCCGCGGGAGCCAGTCGCCGAGCTCCCGCGCGAGGCACACCTGGGACGCCCCGGCGCCGGCGACGCGGGACAGCATCGCGGCGGGGGAGTCGTTGAAGCGGAAGTTCGTCGTCGCGCCGACGACCTCACCGCCGCGGACCACGTAGACCCCGTCCCGCGTGAGGCCCGTCAGCAGGAGGGTCTGCTCGTCGACGGTCCTCACGTACCACAGGCACGTGAGGAGCAGACCGTCGCCGAGGCCCGCGAGCAGGTCGGTCGTGCCGCCCGCGCCGCCGGTGACGTCGACGAGGACGTTGCCCGCCCACGGCGCCACCGGCACGTCCGCGAGGGCCGCGGTGTGCCGGGTCGAGGGCAGCGCCCGCAGGACACCCTCGTCGAGGTAGCGGGTGCCGGGCACGGCGAGGCCGCTGTCGAACACCGACGCGACCTCGTCCGTGCTCGTGGCGGACACGACGTCGGACGTCGCGAGGACGGGGTGCGCCGGGTCGTCCCGCACCGTCAGGGGCTGCGGGGTCAGCCGCTCGCCGACCCGGGTGCGACCGCCCGGCCGGGAGAACGCGGAGCGGCCCTCGGCGGCGGCCCGGGCCTCCGCCGACAGCAGCCAGTACCCGAGCAGGTCGGCGGTCGCGGACGGCGGCAGGACGACGTCGTGGCGTCCCGGCGCCACGTCGACACGTCGTGCCTGCCACGTGAGGCCCTGCCGCACCTCGGCGTCGAGGGCGTGGAGGTCGACGTGCGCGCCGACGTCGCGGGCGCCGGCACCCGCCCACGCCGACCGCGAGCGGGCGTGCGACTTGCCGTTGAGCTCGACGGTCCCGTACGGCTCGACGACGCGGTGCCGGGTGCCCGCGCTCGTCGCGGTCCACGTCGTCGTCACCGTGTGCTCGGCGAAGCCGAACAGCTCCCGGTCCTCCCCGCGGGCGCGGGCGAACAGCTCCCCGAGGGTCCGGGCGGTCCCGGCGAGCGCCTCGGGCGTGACGGGCGGGGCGGCCTCGGCGAAGTCGTCGTGGACCGGGCCCACCACCAGCGCGGCCCCGTCCTCGGCCGCCTCGGCGCCGTCGAGCTCCCGGACGGCGTCCGCGACGAGCCGTTCGACGTCGTCCCGGGACGCGACGGCGCGGGTGAGGGAGCCGACGGCCCGGCCACCCGCGACGTCCCGCACGACCGCGACCGACGCCGACCGCTCGCTCGTCGTGCCGCCCGTCGTCTGCTCGTTCGCGGCCCAGCGGAGGTTCGTCGAGCCCTCGTCGGTGACGACGACGACCGCGTCGTCGCAGCCGAGCCGCCGGGCGGCGGCGAGCGCGACGTCCACGACCTGCTCGACCCCCGGGTCCGGGTGCACGCTCACCGGCCCTCCTCCTCGGTGTTGAGCACCGACACGTCCGTCACGACCACCGCCGGGCAGCCGTGGCTCACCGGGGCCGCCTGGCCCGGCTGCCCCTTGCCGCAGTTGAGCGCCCCCTGCAGCGACCACGTGCCGGGGCCCCCGACCGCGGCGAGCCGCGACCAGAAGTCCGGCGTGCTCGCCTGGTACGCGACGTCACGGAGCATCCCGTCGAGCCGCCCGGAGCGGATCCGGTGGAAGCGCTGGGCCGTGAACTGGAAGTTGAAGCGCTGCATGTCGATCGACCACGACCGGTCGCCGACGACGAGGATCCCGTCCTCCACGCCGGCGACGAGCGCCTCGAGCGACGCGGGACCGGCGGGGTCGGCGGCGAGGGACACGTTCGGCATGCGCTGCAGCGGCGCGTGGAGGGGCTCGTCGGCGTACGCGCACCCGTTCGAGCGCTCCCCGCGCTCCGCCGCCATCGCCCGGTCGAGCTGGTAGCCGACGTGGCGGCCGTCGCGGACGATGTCCCAGCGCTGGGCGGGCACGCCCTCGTCGTCCCAGCCGAGGCTCGACAGCCCGTGCGGCTCGGTCCGGTCGCCCGTGACGGTCATGAGGTCGCTGCCGTAGCGGCGGGTGCCGAGCCCGTCGGGCGTCGCGAACGACGTGCCCGCGTACGCCGCCTCGTAGCCGAAGGCGCGGTCGAGCTCCGTGGCGTGGGCGACGGACTCGTGGACGGTCAGCCACAGCTGGGTGGGGTCGATGACGAGGTCGTAGCGTCCTGGCTCCACCGACGGGGCGGCGAGCTTCTCCGCCGCGAGGGGCGCGAGGGTCGGGGCCTCGGCGGTGCAGCCGCCGGGGGCGACGACGTGCTCCCAGCCCCGCGCGGACGGCGCGGTGAGGCTGCGCATCGTGTCGGCGCGGCCGTCGTCGGCGACGACGACGGCGGTGACCTCCGGCTGGACGCGGACCCGCTGCTGCACCGTCCGGGTGCCGGCGAGGTCGGCGTACAGCTTCTGCTCCTTCACGCTGTGGACGAGCGCGTCGGCGTGCGTCCCGCCGGTGGCGAGGACGTCGCCGCACCAGCCGACGAGCACGGCGGCCTGCTCGGCCGCCGGCACGTCGAAGGGGTCGACGTCGTACGGCGACACCCACGTGCCCTGCTCGACCGGGGCGTCGGCGAGCTCGACGGGACGGTGCACGAGCGGGCGGGCGACCCGGGCGCCGCGCACGGCCACGGTGGCGGCGGCGCGCGCCGCCTCCGGGGTGAGGTCGCCGGTGGCGGCGAAGCCCCACGCCCCGTCGAGCACGACCCGCACGCTCACGCCGACCCGCACGGTGTCGTGGACGCCCTCGACAGCGCGGTCGCGGACGCGGACGACCCGGTCCCGGGACCGCTGCACGCGCACGGCCGCGTACGTCGCACCCGCGTCGCGCGCCTCCTGCAGCGCCGCGTCGACGAGGGCGTCGAGCGGGAGGGCGAGGAAGTCGGCGTCGACGCCGCGGCTGCCGGGCACCCGCCCCACGCTAGGGGACGAGGACGAGCTTCCCGGCACTCCTGCGGGCCCGGAGGTCGGCGTGGGCGGCCGCGGCCTCGTCGAGCTTGTACGTGCCGCCGACGACGGCGCGGAGCAGCCCGGCCCGGACCATCGACAGCAGCTCGTCCATGATCGGCACGAGGCCGCCGCGGGCGAGCGCCGCCTGCAGCCAGAACCCGCCGACGGTGCGCGAGGTCGCCATGAGGTCGACGGGGGCGACGCTGCGTCCCGCCCGCCGGGAGGCCAGACCGAACACGACCATGCGGCCCATGGGCGCGAGGGCGAGGTAGGAGCCGTTGAAGACGTCGCCGCCGGTCATCTCGAGGACGACGTCGACGGGACGGTCGTCGTTGGCGGAGATGAGGAGGTCGCGCACGGACGCGGCGCCGCCCGCCTCGGCGGCGTTGACGTCGACGACGACGTCCGCGCCCAGGTCGTGGGCGAGGGCCCGCTTGTCGACCGTCGAGGCCGACGCGATGATCCGCCCGGCCCGCCACTGCCGGGCGAGCTGCACCGCGACCGTGCCGACCCCGCCGGCCGCGGAGTGGACGACGACGCTCTCGCCCGGCGCCATGCGGGTGCACGTGCGCAGCAGGTGCCACGCGGTGACGCCCTGGAGCACGAGGGCGCAGGCGTCCGCGGCGGGCAGCTCCTCGTCGATGACGACGCTCGTCGCCTGCGGCACGGCCGCGAGCTCGGCGTAGCCCCCGCTCGGCACGAGCGCGACGACCCGCCGGCCGACCAGCGTCGCGTCGGCGTCCGGCCCCGCCTCGACGACGCGGCCGACGACCTCGGCGCCCGGCACGAGGGGCAGCTGCTGCGGGGCGAGGTACGTGTTCTCGGTGGTGTGGGTGTCGGCGTAGTTGACCCCGCACGCCTCCACCTCGACGAGGAGGTCCGCGCGACCCGGCCGCGGGTCGGGCACGTCCTCCGGGACGAGGACCTCGGGGCCGCCGAAGGAGCGGACGACGACGGCGCGCACCCGCGCACTCTAGGCGAGCGGACCACCCGCTCGCCGGAGGGGCCGACAGGCGTCCATCGGCTAGGTTCGCCCCCATGCCTGACGCGCACGTCCTCGTGACCGGCGGCAACCGCGGCATCGGTCTGGGGATCGCCACGCGGCTGCTCGCCGACGGGTACGCCGTCACCGCCACCTCCCGCAGCGGCGCCCTGCCGGACGGCGCGCCCGCGGGCCTGGGCGTCGTCGCGTGCGACGTGACGGACGCGGCGTCCGTCGACGCTGCCGTCACCGCCGCCGAGCAGGCCCGGGGGCCGCTCACGCGCGTCGTCGCGAACGCGGGCGTCACCGCCGACCAGCTGCTGCTCCGCATGAGCGAGGAGGAGTTCTCCGGCGTCGTCGACACCAACCTCGGCGGCGCCTGGCGCCTGCTCAAGCGCGCGAGCAAGTCGATGATCCGCGCCCGGACGGGCCGGGTCGTGCTCGTCGGCTCCGTCGTCGGGCTCTACGGCTCGCCCGGGCAGACGAACTACGCCGCGAGCAAGGCGGGCCTCGTCGGCCTCGCCCGCTCCGTCACGCGCGAGCTCGGCGGGCGCGGCATCACGTGCAACGTCGTCGCGCCGGGCTTCATCGACACCGACATGACGGCGGCGCTCGACGACGAGCGGAAGCAGTCGTACCTCGGGGCGATCCCGGCGGGTCGCTTCGGCGCCGTCGACGACGTCGCCGCGGCGGTGTCGTTCCTGCTCGACGACGCGGCCGGGTACATCAGCGGGGCCGTGGTCCCCGTCGACGGCGGCCTCGGCATGGGCCACTGAGACACAGCCACCTGAGAGGACGGGACGCACATGGGACTGCTCGACGGCAAGCGCCTGCTCGTGACCGGTGTGCTCAAGGACACCTCGATCGCGTTCCACGTCGCACGCCTCGCCCAGCAGGAGGGCGCGGACGTCGTGCTGTCGTCCTTCGGGCGCACCATGAAGATCACGCAGGCGATCGCGCGGCGGCTGCCCGCCCCCGCCCCCGTCGTGGAGCTCGACGTCACCGACCCCACCCACCTCGAGGGGCTGCCGACGGCGCTGCGGGCGCACCTCGGGGAGGACGGGCGCCTCGACGGCGTCGTCCACTCCATCGGCTTCGCCCCCCAGGGCGCCTTCGACTTCCTCCACGCCGGGTGGGACGACGTCGCGACGGCGCTGCACGTGTCGTCGTACTCGCTGAAGTCGCTCACCGTCGCGTGCCGCGAGCTGCTGCACCCGGGCTCCGCCGTCGTCGGCCTGACGTTCGACGCCTCCTACGCGTGGCCGGTGTACGACTGGATGGGCGTGGCGAAGGCCGCCTTCGAGTCGACGGCCCGCTACCTCGCCCGCGACCTCGGACCGGAGGGCGTCCGGGTCAACCTCGTGTCCGCGGGCCCGGTCCGCACGACGGCGGCGAGCTCGATCCCGGGCTTCGAGCAGTTCGAGGAGACGTGGCAGGAGCGCGCCCCGCTCGGCTGGGACGTCCGCGACCCGGAGCCGACGGCGCGCGCGGTGTGCGCGCTGCTGTCGGACTGGTTCCCGGCGACGACGGCGGAGATCGTCCACGTCGACGGCGGCTTCCACGCGATGGGGGCCTGAGGTGAGCGACGCGGCCGGAGGCATCGCCGCGACGGCGGCCGGCGAGTCCCGCACCCGCCGCGGCTCGCGGCGGCTCCTCGTCGTCCGCCACGCGAAGGCGGCCTACCCTGACGGTGTCGTCGACCACGACCGCCCGCTCACCGAGCGCGGCGAGCGGGACGCGGCCGCGGTCGGGCGGTGGATGGCGACGGAGCGCTTCGTGCCGGACGTCGTCCTCACCTCCGATGCGGTCAGGGCGCTCGGCACGTGGGAGCTCGTCGCGCCGGAGCTCGGCGTGGAGCCGGAGGTGCACGTGGAGCGGCGGCTCTACAACGCCGACGCCGACACGGTCCTCGACCTCGTCCGCACGCACGGCGGGGACGCCCACACCGTGGCGGTGTTCGGCCACGAGCCGGGCCTGTCGACGCTCGCGAGGACGCTCGCGGACCCGGAGACGTCGGACCCGCAGGAGCTCGCGGGCCTCAGCGACCGGTTCCCCACCGCGGGCGTCGTCGTCATGCGGACCCGCTCGGCGTGGGTCGACACGCCGCTCGGCGGGCTCGTGCTCGCGCGGGTGGTCGTGCCGCGGTCCTGACGGTCGCGCGCGGCCGCCGGGCTCAGGACGCGGCGTCGGCGATCTCGTCGGCGTCGAGGCCGAGCAGGAAGAGGACGGCGTCGAGGTACGGGCCGGTGAGGGCGGCGTCGGCCTGCTCGCGCACGAGCGGCTTCGCGTTGAAGGCGACCCCGAGGCCCGCCGCGGCGAGCATGTCGAGGTCGTTGGCGCCGTCGCCGATCGCGACGGTGCGCGACAGCGGCAGGTCCTCCTCCCGCGCGAAGGCGCGCAGCGCCTCGGCCTTGCCGGCGCGGTCGACGACCCCGCCGAGCACCCGCCCCGTGAGCCGGCCCCCGGCGACCTCGAGCCGGTTCGCCCGCACCCGCCGGATCCCGAGGGACCGGGCGAGCGGGCCCACGACCTCCATGAAGCCGCCCGACACCAGGGCGACGGTGAAGCCGAGCTCGTGGAGGGTCCGCACGAGCGTCCCGGCGCCCGGCGTGAGCCGGACCGCGTCGCGGACGTCGTCGAAGACCGACACGGGCAGCCCGGCCAGGGCGGCGACACGCTCGTGGAGGGACGCGGCGAAGTCGAGCTCGCCGCGCATGGCGCGCTCGGTGACGGCGGCGACCTCCGCCTCCCGGCCGGCGTGGGCGGCGAGGAGCTCGATGACCTCGTCCTGGATGAGCGTGGAGTCGACGTCCATCACGACGAGGCGGCGGCCGTGCCGCACGATCCCGCCGGGCGAGACGGCGACGTCGACGCCCTCCTCGCTCGCGCTGCGCGTGAGGGCCAGGCGCAGCGCCGTCATGTCGGACACCCCGGACACGTCGAGCTCCAGGGCGGTGACGGGCTCGGAGGCCAGCCGGCGCAGGCGGTCGACGTTCGCGCCCGCCTCGGCGAGGACCCCGGCGACGGCGGCCACCGCCGCCGGCAGCAGCGGCCGGCCGAGCATCGTGACGTGGAGGTGCCCGCCGCGGCGGACCGTGGTGTCGCCGCGACCCGGGGTCGTCGCGCACGCGAGGCCGAGCTCGGCCGCGCTGGTCGCGAGCGCCCGCTCGACCCCGGCGGCGTCCGTGCCCGGACCGAGACCGAGGAGCACGGCGAGGGTGAGCCGGGAGCGGACGACGACCTGCTCGACGTCGAGGACCTCGACGCCCGGCAGCGACGCCGCCGTGAAGAGCGCCGTCGTGAGGCCGGGGCGGTCCTCACCCGAGACGGTCACCAGGAGCGTCGGCCCCCCGCCGGTGAGGCCGGGGCTCACCCGCCGTTGACGCGGTCGCGCCAGGCGACCCAGCGCGACACCCGCGACAGGTCGTAGTCGGGTCCGCCGAGCCCGATCGTGAACAGGCGCGTGCCGAGGGCGCGCAGCCGCTCGCCGACGTCGTCCGGCTCGCCCTCGACCCCGGCGGAGCGCTCGATCGCCGACGGCTCGCGCTCCTCCGCGTCGCACCACTCGTCGAGGACGCGGTGCTTGCGGGCGATGACGTCGGCGTCGCCGAAGCCGTGCCAGATGTCGGCGTGGCGGGCCGTGAGGCGCAGCGTCTTCCGTTCCCCGCCCCCGCCGACCATGACGGGGATGCGCCGCGTCGGGGCCGGGTTGAGCGCCGACCAGCGGGCCTCGATCCGCACGAGCGCGTCGGCGAGCGTCGTGAGCCGGCTGCCGGCCGTGCCGAAGGGGTAGCCGTACTCGTCGTAGTCCCGCTCGAACCACCCGGCGCCGATGCCGAGCACGAGCCGCCCGCCGCTGATGTGGTCGACCGTGCGGGCCATGTCCGCGAGGAGGTCGGGGTTGCGGTAGCCGACGCACGTGACGAGCGCGCCGATCTCGGCGCGCTCGGTCTGCTCCGCCCAGGCACCGAGCATCGTCCAGCACTCGAAGTGGGCGCCGTCCGGGTCGCCGTACAGGGGGAAGAAGTGGTCCCAGTTGAAGATGACGTCGACCCCGGCCGCCTCGGCGGCGTCGACCGCCCGGCGGATCTCGTCGTACGTCGCGTGCTGCGGCTGCAGCTGCACCCCGATGCGGACGGGCCGGTCGTCGGCGCGGCCGCGTTCCCCGCCGCTCACCGGTCGAGCACCGTGCCCTTGGGCAGCACCGTGATGCCGGAGTCGGTGACGACCAGCCCGCGCGCCCGGTCCTCGTCCGGCTCGATGCCGATGCGGACGCCCTCGCCGATGACGCAGTTCTTGTCGATGATCGCGCGGCGCACGACGGCGTGGCGGTGCACCTGGACGCTGTCCATGACGACGGAGTCGCTGACCGTGGCCCACGAGTGGACGTAGACGTTGGGGCTCAGCACCGAGTTCTCCACGAAGGCGCCGGACACCACCGAGCCGGGGGAGACGATGGAGTTGACGGCGTGGCCGATGCGGCCCTGCCAGCCGTGCACGAACTTCGCGGGCGGGTAGTACGTCTGCGCGGTGATGATCGGCCAGTCGTAGTTGTAGAGGTTGAACACCGGGTACACCGAGATGAGGTCCATGTGGGCCTCGTAGAAGGCGTCGATCGAGCCGACGTCCCGCCAGTAGTCGCGGTCGCGGTCGGTGGAGCCGGGCACGTCGTTGCGGATGAAGTCGTAGACCCCGCAGTCGTCGGCGTCGACGAAGCGCGGGACGATGTCGCCGCCCATGTCGTGCTTGCTGCCCTCGGTCTCCGCGTCGGCGGTCACCGCCTCCACCAGCGCCTCCGTGGTGAAGACGTAGTTGCCCATGGAGGCGAGGACCTCGTCGGGGGAGTCGGGCAGGCCCTGGGCGTCGGTCGGCTTCTCCCGCCAGCGCGCGATCCGGTCGGGCCGCTCGGCGTTGATCTCGATGACGCCGAACTGGTCGGCGAGCGACAGCGGCTGGCGGATGGCCGCGACCGTGCAGCCGACGCCGGTCTCGATGTGGGCGTCGACCATCTGGGAGAAGTCCATCCGGTACACGTGGTCGGCGCCGACGACGACGACGTAGTCCGGTCGCTCGTCGTTCACGAGGTTGAGGCTCTGGAGGATCGCGTCGGCGCTGCCGAGGTACCAGTGCTTGCCGAGGCGCTGCTGCGCCGGCACGGGCGCGACGTAGTTGCCGAACAGCGTCGTGAGCCGCCACGTCTGGGAGATGTGGCGGTCGAGGGAGTGCGACTTGTACTGCGTGAGCACGACGACCTTGCGGTAGCCGGAGTTCACGACGTTGCTCAGGGCGAAGTCGATGAGGCGGTAGTTGCCGGCGAACGGGACGGCCGGCTTGGCGCGGTCCGCGGTCAGCGGCATCAGCCGCTTGCCCTCACCCCCCGCCAGGACGATCGCGAGGACCTTGCTGCCGCTCCGTCGGGCCATGGCCCGACCCTAGCCGTCTGCCCTAGCGTGTGTGCAGTGCACACTGGTGTGATCACGAAGGAGTGGCCCCCGGCGGTCTACGGCGGGGCGGGGGTTCACGTCGTCGAGCTCGTGCGGGCCCTGCGCGCCGCCGGCCACGAGGTGGACGTCCACGCGTTCGGCGAGCCGGAGCCCGGACCCGGCGTGCACGGTCACGTCGAGCCGCCGGACCTCGCGGGCGCGAACGCCGCGCTGCGGACGCTCGGGGTCGACCTGCGCGTGGCCGCGGCCGTCGACGCCGCCACCGCCGCCGGCCGCGCGCCGCAGCTGCTGCACTCCCACACGTGGTACGCCAACCTCGGCGGCCACCTCGCCGCGCGCCTGGTCGGGGTGCCGCACGTCGTCACCGCGCACAGCCTCGAGCCGATGCGGCCGTGGAAGGCCGAGCAGCTCGGCGGCGGCTACCGGATCAGCTCGTGGGCGGAGGAGACCGCGTACCGGCACGCGGACGCCGTCATCGCCGTGAGCGCCGGCATGCGCGCCGACATCCTCGCGAGCTACCCGTTCCTCGAGCCCGAGCGCGTGCCCGTGGTGCACAACGGGATCGACGCCGACGACTGGCAGCGCGACGAGGGCACCGACGTCGTCGAGCGGCTCGGCATGGTCCCGGGCCGCCCCGCCGTCGTCTTCGTCGGTCGCATCACCCGGCAGAAGGGCCTGCCGTACCTGCTGCGGGCGTGCGCGTCGTTGCCGCCGGAGGTGCAGGTCGTCCTCCTCGCCGGTGCCCCGGACACCCCGGAGATCGCCGCCGAGGTCCGTGGCCTCGTCGACACCCTCCGGGAGGGCCGCGACGGCGTGGTGTGGGTCGAGCAGATGCTGCCGCGCCCCGACGTGTGCCAGGTGCTGAGCCACGCGACGGTGTTCGTGTGCCCCTCGGTGTACGAGCCGCTCGGCATCGTCAACCTCGAGGCCATGGCGTGCGGCGCCGCGGTCGTCGGCACCGCGACCGGCGGCATCCCCGAGGTGGTCGACGACGGCCGCACGGGCTGGCTCGTGCCGATCGAGCAGGTGGGTGACGGCACCGGGACGCCGGTCGACCCCGACCGCTTCGTCGCCGACCTGGCCCGCACCCTCGTCGACGCGGTCGCCGACCCCGCCGAGGCCCGCCGGCGCGGGGCCGCCGGGCGCGAGCGGGCCGTCGCGGAGTTCTCGTGGCACACGGTCGCGGAGCGGACCGTCGCCGTCTACGAGGAGGCGCTCAGCCGGGCAGGCTGACCGCCGCGACCACGGCGCCGCGGGCGGCGCGCGACAGCCCGGCGAGCGCGGCCGCGCGTTCGGCCGCCTCCCAGCCGGACACCGTCCCGCCCGGGTCGACCGCGGCGGCGTCGAGGATCGCGAGGACGTGCTCGGCGCGGGTGAGCAGCCGGAGCGCGCGCGGCGGCAGCGTGCCGGGCAGCCGCTGCGACGTCGCACCGCCCTGGCGGAGCGCCGCGGCCGGGTCGTCGCGCCACGACGCGACGTCGAGGCGCTCGATCGCGTCCGTCGCCTCCGCGAGCGCCGAGCGGAACTCGCGGTCGGCCTCGGCGACGCTCGTGTGGACCGGCGACGCCGGACGGTCCGTGCGGTGGACGCGCCACGTCACGTGGGCGCCGACGTCGCCCTCCGGGCCGAACTCCTCGACCTCGGGCACGAGCGCGAGACCTGCGGGACCGGCCCGGTCCGGCAGCCCGTCGACGACGACGCAGCCGCCGGCCTCGACCGCGGCGGCGAGGACGGCGGCGGGGCCCGGCACGCCGCGCACGTCCCCGGGCGCGGGGAGGGCGCACGACACGCGGACCGGCGCCTCCTCGCCCGCGGCGGCCAGGAGCACGAGGAGGTCCGACAGGTACCCGGGGTCCGGCAGGGGGAGCCCGGCGGGCGGGGTCGCGCCGAGCTCGACCGCGACCGTGTGCGGCTCGTCGGACCCCGTCACCGCGGCGAGGGCGTCCGCGGCGCCGCAGCGCCCGGCGGCGACGGCGCCGGCCCAGGCGGCGAGCAACGCCGGGCGGGGGAGGGTCACGAGGGCAGGGTAGGCGTCCCGCTACCGTGACCCGCATGCCGGACGCCGCCGCCGACCCTCCCGTCGCGCCCGTCCCGCCCGTCGTGGACCTCGACGGCGTGGGGGTCGTCCGCTCCGGCAGCCACCTGCTCCGCGACGTCGACTGGACGGTGGGCGACGGCGAGCGCTGGGTCGTGCTCGGTCCGAACGGCGCGGGCAAGACGACGCTCTTCGACATCCTGTCCGCCCGCAGCTACCCCTCCTCGGGGCGCGCCACCATCCTCGGGGAGACCCTCGGGGAGGTCGACGTCTTCGAGCTGCGGCCCCGGATCGGGCTCAGCAGCGCGAGCCTCGCCGCGACGGTGCCCGACCGCGAGCGGGTGCGGGACGTCGTGCTGACCGCCGCGCACGGCGTCGTGGGTCGCTTCCGCGAGCCGTACGAGCAGGTCGACGCCGACCGGGCCGACGCCCTCCTCGACGCCTTCGGGGTGAGCGGCCTCGGCGACCGGACCTTCGGCACGCTGTCGGAGGGGGAGCGCAAGCGCGTCCTCGTCGCCCGTGCGGTCATGACCGACCCCGAGCTGCTCCTGCTCGACGAGCCGGCCGCGGGCCTCGACCTGCGCGGTCGCGAGGACCTCGTGACGGGCCTCGCGCACCTCGCCGCCAGCCACTCCGCCCCCACGACCGTCCTCGTCACCCACCACGTCGAGGAGATCCCGCCGGGCTTCGACCACGTCCTCCTCCTGCGCGGCGGCGAGGTGGTGGCGGCGGGACCGATCGAGCTCGTGCTGACGGCGGCCGCCCTGTCGGATACGTTCGGCCTGCCGCTGGAGGTCTCGGTGGACGACGGCCGCTGGAGCGCGCGCGCCGCGCGCTGAGACCGACGGGGAAGGGGGGCTGCGGTGGACGTCCTGCGGGAGTCGCAGTGGGTGCTGTGGGTCGCGGGTGCGCTCGTGCTCGGGCTGCTCGAGCTCACGAGCCTCGACTTCGTC
The DNA here is from genome assembly GCF_037860835.1 of Aquipuribacter nitratireducens. Classification (NCBI taxonomy): domain Bacteria; kingdom Bacillati; phylum Actinomycetota; class Actinomycetes; order Micrococcales; family Intrasporangiaceae; genus Aquipuribacter; species Aquipuribacter nitratireducens. Next base: position 176,905 of record NZ_JBBEOG010000003.1, read on the forward strand.
TTCGCCATGCTCGTGGCGGGCGCCCTCGCCGCCGCGGTCCTCGCGGCGCTCGGGCTCGGCTTCGGGTGGCAGGTGGCGGCGTTCAGCGTCGTGAGCCTCGTCGGGCTCGTGCTCGTGCGGCCCGCCATCAAGCGGTGGGCCGTGCGGTCCAACCCGGACGTCCCCACCAACGCCGACGCCCTGCCCGGGCGGCGCGCCCTCACCCTCACCGCCGTCGACGACCGATCCGGGCAGGTGAAGCTCGCGGGCGAGACGTGGAGCGCCCGCTCCGCCGACCGCAGCGCCACCATCCCGGCCGACACCGACGTCGTCGTCGTCCGCATCGAGGGCGCCACCGCGGTCGTGTCGCCCGACCCGGCCGCCCCGCCCGCCAGCCCCCCGAGATCGGAGCACCCGTGACCTTCGGACAGATCCTCACGACGATCGTCCTCGTCCTCGTCGTCATCGTCGTCGCCACGACGATCATCCGGGCGGTCCGCATCGTCCAGCAGGCGACCGCCGTCATCATCGAGCGGCTCGGCAAGTACCAGAAGACCCTCAACGCCGGGCTGCACTTCCTCGTGCCGTTCATCGACCGGCCGCGGGCGACCGTCGACCTGCGCGAGCAGGTCGTCAGCTTCCCGCCGCAGCCGGTCATCACGAGCGACAACCTCGTGGTGAGCATCGACACCGTCATCTACTTCCAGGTCACCGACCCGAAGGCCGCGACGTACGAGATCGCGAACTTCATCCAGGGCATCGAGCAGCTGACGGTGACGACGCTGCGGAACGTCATCGGCTCGATGGACCTCGAGCAGACGCTGACGAGCCGCGACCAGATCAACGGCCAGCTCCGCGGCGTCCTCGACGAGGCGACCGGCAAGTGGGGCATCCGCGTCAACCGCGTCGAGCTCAAGGCCATCGACCCGCCCGCGAGCGTGCAGGACTCGATGGAGAAGCAGATGCGCGCCGAGCGCGACCGCCGCGCCGCCATCCTCACCGCGGAGGGCGTCAAGCAGTCGGCGATCCTCACCGCCGAGGGCGAGAAGCAGTCGGCGATCCTCACCGCCGAGGGCCAGGCCCAGTCGGCGATCCTCAAGGCGCAGGGCGAGTCCCGCGCCATCCAGCAGGTGTTCGAGGCCATCCACAAGGGCAACCCGGACGACAAGCTCCTCGCCTACCAGTACCTGCAGGTGCTGCCCCAGATCGCCCGCGGGCAGTCGAACAAGATGTGGATCGTCCCCAGCGAGCTCACCGAGGCGCTGTCCGGCATCGGACGCGCCCTCGGCGGCCAGGGCCGCGACACCGGCGGCTACAAGGGCGAGCCGATGGGCGACGACGCGTTCGGCGACATCGGCGCCCCGGTGCTCGAGGACCCGGCGGAGGCCCTCGAGCGCGCGAAGGCGGAGGCCGCGGGCGCGACGCGGGACGCCGAGCGCGCCGAGCAGACCACCCGGCGCGGACCCGGCGGGGGCGCCGCGCCGCCCGCGCCCCCGGCACCTCCTGCCTCCCCGTCGCCCGCTGACGGGTCGGAGCCGCCGCGGGGCGACGCCTGAGCGAGCTGCCCCCGCTCGTCGACCCGGACCTGCCGGAGCGGGACCCCGGGTCGACGCGGTGGTGCTTCGCCGACCAGCTCGGCCCGCACTTCCTCGACGACGCGGCGCCGGACGCGAGGGACGGGGGCGACGTCGTGCTCGTCGAGGCGACCTCGGTGTTCCGGCGCCGCGCGTTCCACCGCCGCAAGGCGCACCTCGTCCTGTCGGCGCTGCGACACCGCGCCGCCGAGCTGGGGGACCGGGCGCGGCACGTGCGGGCCGACACGTACGTCGAGGGGCTCGCCGAGGCGGGCGTCTCGCCGGAGCGGCCGGTCAGCGTGTGCGACCCCACGACGTGGGCGGCGCGGCGCCTCGTCCGCCGCCTCGCCGCGGGTGACGTCGGCCCGGGCGCGGGGAGCGTCCGGGTCCTCGCCCCGCGCGGGTTCGCCTCCGGGCACGGCGACTTCGCCGCCTGGGTCGCCGACCGCGGGGAGCGGCGGCTGCTGCAGGACGACTGGTACCGCCGCTCGCGGCGCCGCCTCGGCGTGCTCGTCGAGGCCGACGGCGAGCCCGTCGGCGGACGCTGGTCCTTCGACGAGGACAACCGGGAGCCCCCGCCGCGGGGCGCCACGACGCTCGTCGCCTCCGACGCGCCCGCGACCGAGGCGCTGCGGGAGCCGTGGTGGCCGCAGGAGGACGACGTCGACGCGGAGGTGCGCGACGACCTCGACCGCATGGCCCGCGACGACGGCGTCACGTTCCTCGGCGACGACGGCCCCCGCCGCTTCGCCGTCACCCACGACGAGGCGCGCCGCGCGCTGCGGCACTTCCTCGCCCACCGCCTCGACGCCTTCGGGCCCTACGAGGACGCCATGCTGGCGGGTGACCGGTGGATGGCCCACTCCCTGCTGTCGGCGCCGCTCAACCTCGGTCTCCTCGACCCCGTGCGGGTCGCCCGGGACGCCGTGGGCCGGCTGCGGCACGGCGCCCGGCTCGCGAGCGTCGAGGGGTTCGTCCGCCAGGTGGTCGGGTGGCGGGACTACGTGTGGCACCTGTACTGGCAGCAGGGCGAGGACTACCGCCGTCGCAACGCGCTGCAGGCGCGCCGGGCGCTGCCGGAGTGGTTCGCCGACCTCGACGCCGGCGGGCAGGTGCGGGCGGCCTGCCTGTCCGACGTGCTCGGCAGCGTCCGCGAGGAGGGCTGGGCGCACCACATCCCGCGGCTCATGGTGCTGGGGAACTGGGCGCTGCAGCACCGCTACGACCCGAGGGCCGTCACCGACTGGTTCCACCGGGCCTTCGTCGACGGCTACGACTGGGTGATGGTGCCGAACGTCGTCGGCATGTCCCTGCACGGCGACGGCGGGGTGATGGCGACGAAGCCGTACGCGTCCGGCGGTGCCTACATCGACCGCATGTCGGACTACTGCGGCCGCTGCCCCTACGACCCGAAGGTGCGGGTGGGGGAGACCGCGTGCCCCTTCACGGCCGGGTACTGGGCGTTCGTCGACGCCAACCGGGAGCGGCTCGCGGGCAACCCGCGGACCTCGCGCGCCGTCGCGGGCCTCGACCGGCTCAAGGACCGCGACGCGCTGCTCGAGCAGGAGCGCCGCCGGGGTGGCGACGCCCCCTGAGGGCGGGCCCGGGGCGCTGCAGTACCGTCACCGCTCGTGCTCGACCTGCTGCTGGCCGCGCTCGCCGGCGCGGCGGCCGGGTTCATCAACGCCGTCGTCGGCAGCGGCACCCTCCTCTCCTTCCCCGTCCTCCTCGCCCTCGGCCTGCCACCGGTGAGCGCGAACATCACGAACAACCTCGGTCTCGTGCCGGGGTCGTTCGCCGGCGCGTGGGGGTACCGGCGGGAGCTGAGGGGCCAGCGGCGCCGGGTCGCGGTGCTCGTGCCGGCGAGCGTCGTCGGGGGCGTGACCGGGGCCCTGCTCCTGCTCGTGCTGCCGGAGTCGGTGTTCGCCGCCGTCGTGCCGGCCCTCATCGGCCTCGCCCTCGTCCTCGTGCTGCTCCAGCCCCGGCTGCAGGGCTGGGTGCGGCGCAGCCGCGGGCGCGCCGCGGCGGCGCGGGGCACCACGACCGTGCACCACGACCACCTCGCGGCCGCCGTGCCCGTGACGGCGCTCACGGGCGTGTACGGCGGCTACTTCGGGGCCGCGCAGGGCGTCCTGCTCATCGGCGCGCTCGGGGCGGTCGTCGACGACGACGTCCAGCGCATCAACGCCCTGAAGAACGTGCTGGCGGGGGTGGTCAACCTCGTCGCCGCCGTCGTCTTCGTCGTGGTGGCGCCCCAGGAGGTCGTGTGGCCCCTGGTCGGCGCCGTGGCCGCGGGGGCGCTGCTCGGCGGCCTGGTCGGCGGGCGGGTCGGACGCCGGCTGCCGCCGCTCGTGCTGCGCGGCGTCATCGTCGTGGTCGGGGTCGTCGCCATCGTCGCGCTCGTGCTGCCGTGAGCGACGACCCGCGCGTCACGCGCGTCGAGGACCTCGACGACCCGCGCCTGCGGGACTACACCTCGCTCACCGACGTCCGGCTCCGCACGGTGAGGGAGCCCACCGAGGGCCTGTTCATGGCCGAGAGCACGCAGGTGATCCGCCGGGCGCTGCGGGCGGGCCACCGGCTGCGCTCGGTCCTCGTGGCGCCGCGCTGGCTCCCGGAGATCGACGACGTGCTCGCGGCCGCGGCCGCGCAGGCTGCGCCCGTCCTCGTCGCCGAGGAAGCGCTGCTCGAGGCGATCACGGGCTTCCACCTGCACCGGGGCGCGCTGGCGTCGGTCCACCGTCCCGCCCTGCGTCCCGTCGCCGACGTCGTCGCCGGGGCGCGACGCGTGGCGGTGCTGGAGGACGTCGTCGACCACACGAACGTGGGCGCGGTGTTCCGCGGCGCGGCAGCGCTCGGCGTGGACGCCGTTCTCGTGACGCCCCGCTGCGCGGACCCGCTCTACCGGCGCAGCGTCCGCGTGTCGATGGGCACGGTCTTCCAGGTCCCGTGGACCCGGGTCGAGCCCTGGCCCGGCGGGCTCGAGGTCCTGCGACGGCTCGGCTTCACGACCGCCGCGCTCGCGCTCGACGAGCGCGCCGAGGACCTCGACGCGTTCGCCGGGGCGGCCCCGGAGCGGCTCGCGTGGCTGCTCGGCACCGAGGGCGACGGCCTGCGCCCGGCGACCGTCGCCGCCGTGGACCGGGTGGTGCGCATCCCGATGGCGGGAGGTGTGGACTCCCTCAACGTCGCCGCCGCGGCCGCCGTCGCGTTCTGGGCCACGCGACCGGACGGTGGGGTCAGGCGACCCCGGCCCGCGACATGAGCCAGCGGGTGTAGGAGACGTCGGTGCCCTGCGCCTCGGCGCGGTCGACGGCGGCGAGCAGGTCCTCGCGGGCCGACGCGCTCATGTAGCCGGCGAGCTCGGCGACGAGGCGACGCTCCTCGGCGCGCTGGGCGAGGGTCTCACGCAGCCGCGTCCCGAGGCCGGTGAGGGGGCGGGGCAGGCGGTCGAGGGTCAGGGTCGTCATGGTGCGCTCCTTCGGTGGTCGACGGTGGCTCAATGGTGCGCTGAACAGCCGCTATACGTCCAATGACACGTAGAGCAGTGACCCATGCACTAGAGTCATGTGATGGACGTCGACGCGCTCCGCTGGTTCCAGCAGGTCGCCGACGGCGCGCTCGTCACCGACGTCGCCGCCGCCGAGCACGTCTCCCAGCCCGGCGTGTCCCGCGCGCTCGCCCGGCTCGAGCGCGAGGTGGGGGAGCGGCTGCTCGTGCGGACCGGTCGGACGCTGCGCATGACGCGCGCCGGCGCCGTCCTCAAGCGGCACGTCGACGCCGCGCTCCACGAGCTCGACGACGGCCTCGCGGCGGTCGCCGCCCTCGCCGACCCCGAGAGCGGCACCGTCCACGTCCGCTTCGAGCGCTCACTCGGGGCGTGGCTCCTGCCCCAGCTCCTCCGCGGCTTCGGGGAGCGTCATCCCCGCGTGCGGCTCGTCCTCGAGCCCGCCGGACCGGGGCAGCCCGCGACCGGGCCCGACGTCGACGTCGCGCTCGTGAGCGCCCGCCCCGCGGGCTCGTCCCACCGCTGGCAGCGGCTGCTCACCGAGCCGGTGCTGCTCGCGGTGCCGGCCGCCCACCGGCTCGCCGGGGCGGGGCGCGTCGGTCTCGCGTCGGTCCTGGGGGAGCCCCTGGTCCTGCTGGCGGCACCCTCGCCGTTCCGTGACCTGTGCGACGCGCTCCTCGCCCGGGCGCGCCCCGAGGGCGCGGAGGAGTGGGACGTCCGCTTCGAGGTGAGCGACCTCGCGACCGTGCAGGGGCTCGTGTCGGCGGGCGCCGGGGTCGCGCTGGTCCCCGCCTCGGCGCTCGACGGTCGCGCGGAGGTGCTGCCGCTCACCGACCTCGGTGCCACGCGGGACGTCGGCCTGGCGTGGCGGGAGGACGGCTCGCTGCTGCCCTCGGCCCGCCTCTTCCTCGACCACGTGGCGGACGTCGCCCGCCGGGGCCACGTGGCCGTCGCCTTCGGGTGAGCCGCCGGCCGGCTCCCCTCAGTGGACGAGCCGGTACAGGGCCACGGTCGCGGGGACCCGGTAGAGCCGGGCGACGGGCCACGGCGCGTGGATGAGGACCTCCGCGAGCGTCCCGCCGTCGTCGGTGGGGAGCAGCCGGTGCTCCAGCACCATGCCGAGCAGACCGGCCCGCACCCGCCACGTCCACGTCATCGCGGCGTGGTCGACGTCGAGGACGACGAAGCGGACCTCGGTCCCGAAGAGGCTGTGCACCCTCCCGGCGGCGCCCGCGGCGAGGACGTCGCAGTCGGCCTCGACCCCGCGCACCTGCGGCGACCACTCCGGCCAGCGCTCGGGGCGGGCGTAGCGCTGCCACGCCTCGTGCGGCGGGACCGGGCCCCGCGCCCTCGCCCGGGCCGGTCTCACCCGACGCCCCTGCCGGGCTCACGCGTGCAGACCACGACGTCGGCGAGGTAGCCGAGCCCCGTGCGTCGGTGCCGGCGCACGCGGAGGCCGTGGTCGGCGAGCAGCGCCGGCAGGTCCTCCGGTACGCGGAACGCGCCGAGCCCGCCCGCGGCCCGCAGCGCCGCGGCCCGGAGGAGACGCTGCCCGGGGCTGCGCGGCGCCGCGGGCACGACGAGCCCCAGGCGCCCGCCGGGGCGCAGCACGCGCACGAGCTCGGCCACCGCCCGCACCCGGTCGGGGGCCGGGAGGACGTGGAGGAGCCAGGCCGCCGTGGCGACGTCGACGGACCCTGTCGGGACGGGCAGCCCGGTCGCGTCGCCCTGTCGCGTCTCGACCCCGGCCACGCGGGCCGCGAGCGCGAGCATCCGCGGGCTGCTGTCGACGGCGACCGTCGTGGCCTCCGCGGGGCGGCCCCGCCGCGCGAGGGCGCGCGGGACGGCCCCGGTGCCGGTGCCGACGTCGAGCACGGCCTCCTCCGCCCGCACCGTCAGGGCGTCGAGGAGGACCGCGAGGCTGCGGGCCTCGAGCGGCTCCTGCACGCGGTACACCGCGGCGAGCGCGTCCCAGCGGTCCGTGGCAGCGGACGGTGGGGCCGTCGGCCCCGTCCTCTCACCCGACCGCATCCGCCCATGGTGGCGCACGGCGCCCTGCGACGGCCGACCGACCCCTGACGGGGCGACGGGAGCGGGCGTCGGACGGCGGGGTGTGCGGTCCGGGCTGCCGGGTACCGGTCGCGGGTGACCCTCACCGCCCGTGACTCCCTGCCCGGGTCGGCGTCGCAGGCGGAGGGGCAGTCCCCGCTGCGCCGGCACCGGCTGTCGGGATGGGCCGCGGGTGCCGTGCCGGTCCTCCTCGTCGCCGCCCTCCTCGCGCTGGCGGGCCGCTACGGCTACCACCGGGACGAGCTGTACTTCCGGCTGCTCGCCCAGCGCCCGGCGTGGGGCTACGTCGACCAACCACCGTTCACCCCCCTCGTCGCCCGCGCCGCGACCGCCCTGCTGGGCGACAGCGTGTGGGCGATGCGGGTCCCCGCTGCCCTCGCGGCCGGCGGGCTCGCCGTCCTGCTCGCGCTCCTGGCCCGCGAGCTCGGCGGGTCCGGGCGCGCGCAGGTCGTCGCCGCCCTCGGGGCGGTCTCCGCCTCGCCGCTCATCAGCGGGCACGTGCTCCTCACCGCGTCCACCGACTGGCCGCTGTGGGTGCTCGTCGCGCTGCTCGTCGCGCGGGCCCAGCTGCGCCGACGACCCGGGTGGTGGGTCGTCGCCGGGGCCGTCGCCGGCGTCGCTCTCGCCAACAAGCTGCTCGTCGTCCTGCTGCTGGCGTCCCTGGCGGCGGGGCTGCTGCTCGCCGGGCCGCGGGGCACCCTCGCGACCCGCTGGCCGTGGCTGGGGGCGCTCACCGCCCTCGCCGTCGGCTCCCCGACGGTCGCGTACCAGCTCCTCGCGGGTCTGCCGCAGCTCGACATGGCCGGCTCGCTCACCGGCGGCTCGGCGCGCTGGCTCGTCGTACCCGGCCAGCTCCTCGTGCTCGGCCCACCCGGGGCCCTGGTGTGGGGGGCCGGGCTCGTCGCGCTGTGTCGCCTGCCGCGCTGGCGTCCGGTGCGGGCCCTCGCGCCCGCGTACGTGCTCGCGCTCGCGCTGCTCCTCGCGGTGGGCGGGCAGTTCTACTACACGACCGGCTTCCTCCTCGTGCTGTGGGGCGCCGGGGCGGTCGTGCTCGCCGACGACCCCCTCCCGCGGCTCCTGCCGTGGCTGCGTGGGCGGCGCCTCACCCGGCTGCTCACGGTCAACGTCGCGACGTCGGCGGTCGTCGCCCTGCCGCTGCTGCCGGTGCCGCTGCTCGCCGGGTCCGGCGTGCCGGCGCTCAACCCCGCCGTGGGCGACCAGGTCGGGTGGCCGCGCTACGCGCAGCAGGTCGCCGACGTCGTCGACACGCTGCCGCCGGAGCAGCGGGCGCACGCCGTGGTGCTGACGGAGAACTACGGCGAGGCGGGGGCGCTCGACCGGTACGGACCGGCGCTCGACCTGCCGCCGGTGTACTCCGGCCACAACGCGCTGCACGCCGCCGGGCCGCCACCCGCCGCCGCCCGCACCGCGGTGGTGCTCGTCCAGGACCCGGACCGGGCCGGCGGGGGCGACGCCGTCCTCCTCGACGTCCTCGACCGGACGTTCCGGCGCTGCGAGCCCGTCGGCCGGCTCGACTCCGGGACCGGCGTGCCGAACGAGGAGCAGGGCACGGCGGTCGTCGTGTGCGACGGGCTGCGCCGGTCCTGGACCGAGGCGTGGCGGGACTTCCGGTACGTCGGCCTGTCGACCTTCTGCCACCCCTGCCGCCGGCTCGGCGGCTGACCGCGGGCACACGGCCCTGCAACGCGGTGAGGCCCCGGGCAGGAGCCCGGGGCCTCACCGTGGTGTGTGTCCGAGGGGGGACTTGAACCCCCACCCCCTTTCGGGGACTAGCACCTCAAGCTAGCGCGTCTGCCAATTCCGCCACCCGGACAGAGGTGCTGCCCACCGCCGCCGAGCGGCCCGTGAGCGCGAGCGGAAACATAGCACGCACGCGAAACACCGGGCACACCTGCAGGTCCCGGACGCGTGCGGCAGGGTGGGGTTGGCTAGGCAGCCGGCGAGGCACACGGTCGGGGCGGTGGTGCCCCGGGGAGGCGAGGCGAGCAGATGGTCCCGAGAAGGCTCGTGCTGGTCGTCGCGGCGACCACGCTGGCGGCGTCCGGTGGCTGCGGCGGGCTGCCCGGCGGCACCCCCGGCCTCCCGACCGAGCTGCCGACGGACATCGGCATCCCCACGGTCCTGCCGAGCGACCTCCCGACCGAGCTGCCCGGCCTGCCCGGCGACGGCGAGGACACCGCCGCGCCCCCGGCGGAGACGGTCGCGCCCGCCCCGACCGACGACGGGCAGGCGGCCCCGGCACCGAGCGCCGCCCCGACACCCGCGCCGGAGGACACGGCGTCCGCGGTGCCGGCACCCACCGCCAGCGAGGAGCCGGGCCTCGTCGCCGACGTCGTCGACGGCATCCCCGGGTGGGTGTGGGTCGTGCTCGTCCTCCTCGTCCTCGCGCTCGTGGCGGCGACCGTCGTCCTGCGCCGGCTCAAGCAGCAGGAGCTGCAGTGGGCCGCGCTGTGGCACGAGCTGACGGGCGAGGCGCGCTGGCTCGACGAGCGGGTCGTGCCCGCCGTCCAGGACCGCTCGCTCGACCCCCAGCAGCTCGTCACCCGCTGGCAGGACGGCCAGCGCCGCTTCGACGACCTCGACCGGCGGGTGTGGGCCGCGGCGAACGACGAGAAGAAGCCCCAGCGCACCGACGACCTCAACGCCCTCAGCGAGGCGCTGCTGCGGCTGCGCGACGCCGTCGACACCGAGGTCTCCCTGCGGGCGAGCGGGGTCGAGCAGCCGGGTCTGCCGGACGCGGCGCAGACGGTCGCCGACGCCCGTGACGAGCTGAGGCGCACCGTGAACGCCCGCACCCGCTGAGCCCCGCGCTCCCGCGGTCCCTAGGGTGGCGCGCATGACGACGACCCCGCCGACCGCCGAGGACCTCGTCACACCGCTGTGCGCGGACCTGCTGCGGATCGACACCTCGAACTACGGCGACGGCTCCGGGCCGGGGGAGCGGAAAGCGGCCGAGCACGTCGCCGGGCTCCTCACCGACGCCGGTCTCGAGCCGGAGCTCGTCGAGAGCGAGCCCGGGCGGGCGAGCGTCGTCGCCCGGTGGGCCGGCGCGGACCCGTCCCGGCCGGCGCTGCTGCTCCACGGCCACCTCGACGTCGTCCCCGCGGTCGCCGAGGACTGGCGCGTCCACCCCTTCAGCGGCGAGGTCGTCGACGGCGAGCTGTGGGGGCGCGGCGCCGTCGACATGAAGGACATGGACGCGATGGTCCTCGCCAACGTCCTCGCCATGACCCGCCGCGGCGAGCGCCCGGCCCGCGACGTCGTCCTCGCGTTCCTCGCCGACGAGGAGGCGGGCGGCATGAAGGGGGCCCGTCACCTCGTCGAGACCCGCCGCGAGCTGTTCGACGGGGTCACCGAGGCCGTCAGCGAGGTCGGCGGGTTCTCCCTCGACGTCGACGGCACCCGCGCGTACCTCCTGCAGACCGCGGAGAAGGGCATCCTCTGGCTCCGGCTCGTCGCGACCGGCCGCCCCGGGCACGGCTCGCAGGTGCACGACGAGAACGCCGTCTCCCGGCTGGCGGCGGCCGTCGCCCGGATCGGCGGGCACCGGTGGCCCTTCGAGCCGCCGGACGCGGTCCGAGCCTTCGCCGAGGGCTGGGCCGGGCTCACGGGACGGCAGCTGCCCCTCGACGACCCCGAGGCCCTCGAGGCCGCGCTCGGCACGACCGCGCGGTGGGTCCGCGCGACGACGCAGAACACGGCGACGCCGACCGTCCTCGACGCCGGCTACAAGCACAACGTCGTGCCCGGCCGGGCGAGCGCGCTCGTCGACTGCCGCTTCCTGCCTGGTCAGGAGGAGACGGTCCTGCGGACGGTCCGCGAGCTCGCCGGGGAGGACGTCGCGGTCGAGGTCGTCCACCACGACCGGGCCCTGGAGACGTCGGCCGACGGGAGCCTCGTCGACGCGATGACCGCGGCGCTGCAGGCGGAGGACCCGGGCAGCACCGTCCTGCCGTACTGCCTGTCGGGCGGGACGGACAACAAGCACTTCGACCGGCTCGGTATCCGGGGGTTCGGCTTCGCCCCGCTCCGCCTGCCCGACGGCTTCGAGTTCGCCGCGCTGTTCCACGGCACCGACGAGCGGGTGCCCGTGGACGCCCTGCGGTTCGGGGCGCGGACCCTCGGTCGTTTCCTCACGACCTGCTGAGGGACCGTCCTCAGATCGTCCGCTCCACCCGCATCACCCGTCGGCGCAGCCACATCTTCCGGGCCCCGCCGACGTAGACGCGCGTGCGCGCGAGCTCCCACTTGCCGTACTCGGCCTCGTCCGTCAGCTGCTGCCGGACGGCGGCGCGGTCCACCCCGCGGCCGACCACGAGGACCCGGTACTGGAACTGCGGGGTGCGGGTGAGCGTCGTCATCACGACGATTGTGCACACGGCACCGGCCCCGGTGTGGACGACCTGCCGGGTCCGACACGCGCCCCGCTGACGTCGAGGAGCCGCCCGGCGCTACGGTCTGCTCATGTCGTCCGACGCGCGCGCCGCCCTCGACCAGTTCGTCGCGGCCCTGCAGCGGCACTTCGAGGCCGCGGCCTCCCGGCGCTCCGAGCTGGACCCGACGGTCGTCGCCGCCTACGACGAGCTCGCCGCCGCCTTCGTCGCGTACGACGACGCGCTGTTCGACGCCTTCGACGAGGTCACGCCGTTCGACCTCACGGACGAGGACGACGAGGGCGACGACGAGGACGACGAGGACGACGAGGGCGACGAGGACGACGACCTCGACGACGAGGACGACCTCGACGACGACCTCGACGACGAGGAGGACGAAGCGGAGGACGACGAGGACGACCTCGAGGACGACGAGGAGGACGACCTCGACGACGACCTCGACGAGGACGACCTCGACGAGGCGGACGCGGCCCGCCGGCTCTGACCGGGCTCAGGCCTGGTCGGACACCTCGTCGAGCACCGCGACGATCTCCTCCGGCACCGGCAGGCCGACCGCTCCCAGCGTGCCCCGCAGCTGCGCGGCGGTCCGGGGGCCGGTGACGGCGCTCGCGACCACGTCGTGGCCGAGCAGCCACGCCAGCGCGAGCTCCTGCGGCGAGCAGCCCAGGCCGTCCGCCGCGGTCACGAGGCCCTCGACCACCCGGCGCGCACGAGCCGTCAGGTGCGGGGCGACGAAGCCGCTGAGGTGCGCGGCCGCGGCACGGGAGTCGGCCGGGGTGCCGCCCCGGTACTTGCCGGTGAGGACGCCGCGGCCGAGCGGCGCCCACGCGAGCACGCCGAGCCCGAGCGCCGCGGCCGCCGGCGCGACCTCCCGCTCGGGGCCGCGCGCCACCAGCGACCACTCGACGCTCGTCGCGACCAGCTCGGGCGCGAGGGTCGCCGCGCGGGCCGTCTGCCAGCCGGAGTAGTTGCTCACCCCGGTGTAGCGGGCGCGACCGCTGCGCTGTGCCCACTCCAGCGCCGACAGCGTCTCCTCCAGCGGCACGTGGCGGCTCCACGCCTGCACGAGCCACAGGTCGACGTGGTCCGTCCCGAGCCGACGCAGCGTGCGGTCGAGGGAGGCCATGAGGCGGCCCCGGGAGGGGTCGACCCGCGGCGCGACGAGCTCGCCGTCCACGCCCGCCTTCGCGACGACCCGCACGTGCTCGCGCGCGACGACGTCGCCGAGGAGGCGACCGAGCACCTCCTCGCCGACACCGATGCCGGCGGTCGTGTCGAGCGTGGTCCCGCCCGCCTCGAGGAGCACCTCGAGGATCTCGCGGGCCTCGTGCTCGTCGGTGTCGGCCCCCCAGTGGAGCGTCCCCACCGACAGCGCCGACACGCTGAGGCCGCTCGCCCCGACCGCCCTGTGCTCCACGCCTGCACCCTAGGGCCGTCCCCTAGGGTGCCCGCGTGCGGTCTGGACTGCGGCTAGGGCTCAACCTCGGCTACTGGGGGACCGGTGACGACGCCTCCAACCTCGTGCTCGCGCAGGAGGCCGACCGGCTCGGCTACGACGTCGTGTGGGTCGCGGAGGCCTACGGCTCCGACGCGCCGACCGTCATGGCGTGGGTGGCGGCGCAGACCGAGCGGATCGGCGTCGGCAGCGCCGTCATGCAGATCCCCGCCCGCACCCCCGCGATGACCGCCATGACCGCCGCCACCCTCGACACCCTGTCGCAGGGCCGGTTCCGCCTCGGGCTCGGGGTGTCGGGGCCGCAGGTGTCGGAGGGCTGGCACGGGGTCCGCTTCGACGACGCCCTCGGCCGCACCCGCGAGTACGTCGACGTCGTCCGCCTCGCCCTGGCGCGCCGGCCCGTCGCCTACGAGGGTCGGCACCTCACGCTGCCGCTGCCCGACGGGCCGGGCAAGGCGCTGCGGCTCACCGTCACGCCCGTGCGGGAGCACGTGCCGCTCTACCTCGCCTCCCTGGGCCCGCGGAACCTCCGGCTCACCGGGGAGCTCGCCGACGGCTGGCTCGGGCTCTTCGTCAGCCCCGGGCACGTCGGGGACTCCCTCGCGCGGATCGAGGAGGGCCGCCGCGCCGCGGGGCACGACGGCCTCGCCGGCTTCGACGTGTCCGCGACCCTGCCGCTCGTCCTCACACCCGACGGCGCCGGTGAGCGCGGCGACGACGCCGTGGCAGCCGCCGCCGACCCCGTCCGCGGGTACGTCGCGCTCTACGTCGGCGGCATGGGGAGCCGGCAGCAGAACTTCTACAACGCGCTGGCGCGCCGGATGGGCTACGACGCCGCGGCCGAGCAGGTCCAGGAGCTCTACCTCGACCGCCGCCCGCGCGAGGCGGCGGCCGCGGTGCCGACCGAGCTCGTCGACGCCACCAGCCTCCTCGGCCCGCGCGCCCGGGTCGCGGAGCGTCTCGCCGCCCTCGCCGACGCCGGCGTCACGACCGTCAACGTCACCCCCTTCGCCCCGGACCTCGGGACCCGCCTCGCCATGCTGCGCGGCGCAGCGGCGGCCCTCGAGGCGTCGGGCCGGGCCGCGTGATCGGCTACCTCGAGGCGCTGCTGCTCGGGGTCGTCCAGGGGCTCACCGAGTTCCTGCCGATCTCCTCCAGCGCCCACCTGCGGGTCGTCGGCGGTCTCCTCGGGACCGACCCGGGCGCCTCCTTCACCGCCGTCACGCAGCTCGGCACCGAGACCGCGGTCGTCCTGTACTTCGCGCGGGACATCTGGCGGATCGTGCGGTCGTGGTCGCTGTCGCTCGTCGGCCGGGTGCCGCGCGACGACCCCGACGCCCGCACGGGGTGGCTCATCATCGTCGGGTCCGTGCCCATCGGCGTGCTCGGCTTCCTCCTCCAGGACCTCATCCGCGACGAGGCGCGCAGCCTGTGGCTCGTCGCGACGACGCTGTGGGTGTTCGCCCTCGTCCTGTGGTGGGCCGACCGGCGTGCCGCCGACGCCAAGCCGCTCACCGAGCTGTCGTGGCGCGACGGCATCCTGTTCGGGCTCGCCCAGGCCCTCGCGCTCGTCCCCGGGGTGTCGCGCTCCGGCGGGACCATCACCGCCGGGCTCCTGCTCGGGTACACGCGCGCCGCCGCCGCCCGGTACTCCTTCCTCCTCGCCATCCCCGCCGTGTTCGGCTCCGGCCTCTACGAGCTGCAGCAGATCGGGGAGGAGGGCACCCCCGTCGCGTGGGGGCCGACGCTGCTCGCGACCGTCGTCGCGCTCGGCGTCGCGCTCGTCGCGATCCACTGGTTCCTCCGCTGGATCTCCTCCCGCGGCTTCGGCCTCTTCGTCGCCTACCGCATCGGGCTCGCGGCGCTCATCTACGTCCTGCTGCTCACCGGGGCCCTGCAGGCCTGAGCCCGACCACGGCGCCCAGCGCCGCCATGCCCTCCGGCGTGCCGGGCCAGTGCCGCTGCAGCGCGGGCGGTCCCGCGGCACGCACGACGGCCCGCAGCACGAGCAGCACGGCGAGGACGTCGTCGAGCGCACCGAGGACCGGGACGACGTCCGGGACGAGGTCGACGGGGGAGGCGAGGTAGCCGACGAGCAGCCACAGGAGCAGCCGGACGCGACGCGGCAGCGACCGGTCCCGCGCGAGCCGCCCGATGAGCCGCACGACGTCGGGCAGCAGCCGGACGACGGCGGCGAGGTCGGGACGGGCCGCGCCGCTCCGCCACAGGACGACGGCGAGGAGCGCCCAGCCGACGAGCGCCGCGACGAGCAGCGCGGCGAGCAGGGTGACGACGAGGGCGGCGACCAGCCCCCACCCCGTCGCCTCCGCTGCGCCCGGCACGGACCCATCCTCGCGCGCCGGACCCCTCCCCGTACGCTCGGGCGGTGCCCACGCTCCTGCTCGTGCGCCACGGGCGCAGCAGCGCCAACACGTCCGGGATCCTCGCCGGCCGCACCCCCGGGGTCACCCTCGACGACACCGGCCGGCAGCAGGTGCAGGCCCTCGCGGAGCGTCTCGCGCCCGTCCCCGTCGTCGCGGTCGTGTCGAGCCCGCTCGAACGCTGCGTCGCGACCGCGGAGGCGCTGCGCGCCGTCGACGGCCCCAGGGGACGGCACCGCCACCGCCCCGCCGTCGTCGTCGAGGACCGGCTCAGCGAGTGCGACTACGGCGAGTGGACCGGCCGCTCGCTGCGCGACCTCGCGAAGGAGCCCCACTGGGCGGTGGTCCAGCAGCACCCGTCGGCGGCGGTGTTCCCCGGCGGTGAGAGCCTGCGGGACGTCCAGGCGCGTGCCCTCGACGCCGTCCGCGAGACCGACGCGCGCGTCCGGGCCGAGCACGGCGACGCGGCGGTGTGGGTGGCGGTGAGCCACGGGGACGTCATCAAGGCGGTCCTCGCCGACGCGCTCGGGATGCACCTCGACGCGTTCCAGCGCGTCGTCGTCGACCCTGCGTCCCTCAGCGTCGTGCGGTACACCGCCACACGCCCGTTCGTCCTGCGCAGCAACGACACCGGCGCCCCGACGGACGGCCTCGTGCCGCCGAGGCGGCGGCGGGGTCGGCGCGCCGCGGCGAGCAGCGACGCCGTGGTCGGCGGGGGCGCCGGCAGCGGCGCCGGAGCCGACCCGGCCGCGCCCGGACGGTCGGGCTAGGGTCGTTCCGTGCCTGTCTACGACTACGACGGTCCCCGGCGATTCGTCGTCGGGACCGTGGGCGAGCCCGGTCAGCGCACGTTCTTCCTGCAGGCGGTCGACCCCGGCCGGGTCACCTCCGTCGCCGTGGAGAAGCAGCAGGTGCAGGTCCTCGCGCAGCGCATCGAGGAGCTCCTCGACCTCGTGCTGTCCCGCAGCGGCGGCGCCGCGGCCGTGCCGGCCCTCGCACCCGAGGGCAGCGTCGACACCGAGCCGCTGCAGGCGCCCATCGAGGAGGACTTCCGCGTGGGGGTCATGAGCCTCGCGTGGGACTCCGAGCGCGAGCGGGTCGTCATCGAGGCCCTCCAGATCACGGAGGCCGAGGGCGTGAGCGACCCGACGGAGGCGGTCGAGGCCGACCCCAGCCTCGGGATGCTCCGGGTCGCCCTCGACGGCGCCGCGGCCCGCGCCTTCGTCGTGCGCGCCGAGGCCGTCGTCCAGGCGGGCAGGCCGTCCTGCCCGTTCTGCGGCGACCCGCTCGACCCGGGCGGCCACGTGTGCCCCCGCGCCAACGGGTACCGGCGCTGACGAGCGCACCGGGGGAGGGGCCCTCGCCGGAGCAGCTGCTGCGCCACGGCGAGGTCAGCGTGCTGGGTCGCATCGTCTCGGCGTCCAACGCCACGCTGCTCGTCGAGGTCGCCCTCGACGGCGCCGTCGCCCGCGCCGTGTACAAGCCGGTCCGCGGCGAGCGGCCGCTGTGGGACTTCCCGCACGGCACCCTCGCCGACCGGGAGGTCGCCACCCACCTCGTGTCCGAGGCGCTCGGCTGGGGCACCGTGCCGCTCACGGTCATGCGCGAGGAGGCGCCGTTCGGCCGGGGCAGCATCCAGCTGTGGGTCGAGGAGCGCGAGGACGACGCGCTCGTCGACGTCGTCGCCCCGGACGCCGTGCCGGAGGGCTGGTGGACGGTCCTCGAGGCCGAGGGGGTCGCGGGCGAGCCGGTCCTGCTGTGCCACGCCGACGTGCCCGGGCTGCGGCGCACGGCGGTGCTCGACGTCGTCGTCAACAACGCCGACCGCAAGGGCGGCCACGTGCTCCACGCCCTCGACGGCGGTGTCCGGGGTGTCGACCACGGGCTGACGTTCCACGTGGAGGACAAGCTGCGGACCGTCCTGTGGGGCTGGGCGGGGGAACCGCTCGCGGGCGAGGACCGGGTCGCGGTCGAGCAGCTCCTCGGCCGGCTCGGCGGGGCGCTGGGCGACTCCCTGGCGACGCACCTGCGCGACGAGGAGGTGGCCGCGACCCTCGAGCGCGCCTGCGCCCTGCTGGAGTCCGGGGAGATGCCGGGACCGGGCGGGCGCTGGCCCGCCATCCCCTGGCCCGCGTTCTGAGGCGGGCGCCTCGTAGGCTGGTCGGTCGTGAGGTCCTGGCCGCCGCCGTCCCGTCCCGCCCTGCCCGGCACCGGCCGGCCCGTCCGGCTCCACGACACCGCGACCGGACGCGCGGCGGCCCCCGTGACGGCGGGGCGGGCCGGGCTCTACGTGTGCGGCATCACCCCCTACGACGCCGCGCACCTCGGCCACGCCGCCACGTACGTCGCCTTCGACCTGCTCGTCCGGTCGTGGCTCGACGCCGGCCTCGACGTCACGTACGTGCAGAACGTCACCGACGTCGACGACCCCCTCCTCGAGCGCGCCGCGCAGACGGGGGTGGACTGGCAGGAGCTCGCCGAGAGCCAGCTCGACGTGTACCGCGACGACATGGCCGCCCTGGCCGTCCTCCCGCCCGACGCGCTCGTGGGTGTCACGGAGGTCGTCGACGAGGTGGGCGCGCTCGTGCGACGGCTGGAGGAGGCGGGTGCCGGCTACCGGGTGCCGCAGCCGGACGACCCGGCCGCACCGGCCGACGTCTACTTCGACGTCGGCGCCGACGTCGACTTCGGGGCCGTGTCCGGGCTGGACCGCGAGCGGATGCTCGCTCTCTCCGCGGAGCGCGGCGGCGACCCCGACCGCGAGGGCAAGAAGGACCCGCTCGACCCGCTGCTGTGGCGCGGCGCGCGCCCCGGCGAGCCGTCGTGGCACGTCGACGGGCTCCCGCCGGGCCGACCGGGCTGGCACGTCGAGTGCGTCGCCATCGCGACGAACCGGCTGGCGCCCGTCCACGTCCAGGGCGGCGGCAGCGACCTCGTCTTCCCCCACCACGAGATGGGCGCGTCCCACGCCCACGCGCTCGGGATCCGCCCGTACGCGCACTCCTACGCGCACGCCGGCATGGTCGGGCTGCACGGGGAGAAGATGAGCAAGTCGAAGGGGAACCTCGAGTTCGTCCACCGACTCGTCGCGACAGGTGTCCCCGCCGCCGCGGTGCGGCTCGCCCTGCTGGCCCACCACTACCGCGAGGACTGGACGTGGGAGGACGCGGACGCCGGGCGCGCCGTCGCCCGGCTCGACCGGTGGCGGGCCGCCGTGTCGCACGAGGGCGGCCCCGAGGCCGACTCGACCCTCGCCGCGGTGCGCGACGCCCTCGCCGACGACCTCGACGCCCCCGCGGCGCTGCGGGCCGTCGACGCGTGGTGCGAGCGGCAGGAGCGGGGCGAGGGCCCGGTCGAGCTCGGCGCGCCGGGGCTCGTCGCGCGGGCGGCGGACGGGCTCCTCGGCGTGCGGCTGTAGCGCGGCGCCGGTGAGGTCGCGGCCCGCTCAGCGGTCGCGGCGGCGCAGGTAGCGCTCGAACTCGCGCGCGATCGCCTCGCCGCTGGCCTCGGGCAGGTCGGCGGTGTCGCGCGCCTCCTCGAGCTGGGCGACGTACTCGGCGATCTCCTCGTCCTCCTGCGCGAGCTCGTCGACGCCCCGCTGCCACGCGTCGGCCTCCTCCCGCAGCTCCGACACGGGGCTCGACAGGCCCGTGAGGTCCTCGAGGCGCCCCAGCAGCGCGAGCGTCGACTTCGGGTTCGGCGGCTGCGCGACGTAGTGGGGGACCGCCGCCCACAGCGACACCCCGGGCAGCCCGCTCGCCGCGGCCTCGTGCTGGAGCACGCCGACGATGCCGGTGGGACCCTCGTACGTCGACACGTCGAGGCCCCACGCCTCGGCCAGGGCCGGGTCCTGCACCGTCGCGCTCACGGGGATCGGCCGGGTGTGCGGCACGTCGGTGAGGAGCGCGGCGAGCGTCACGAGGCGCTGGACCCCGTGGCCCCGGGCGACGTCGAGCAGCTCGCGGGCGAAGGAGCGCCACCGGGTCGAGGGCTCCGTGCCGTCGACGAGGAGGACCGTGCGCTCGCGGACCCGCGCGCGCAGCACGCGGGTGCCGGGCCACTCCAGCCCCCGCGAGCCGTCCTCCAGGACCACCGCCTCGGGGCGGTTGACCTGGAAGTCGTAGTACGGCTCCGGGTCGAGCTCGGCGACGACCTCCGCGCCCCACGCCTCGACGAGGTGGCTCACCGCGTCGCTCGCGCTGTCGGCGGCGTCGTTCCAGCCGCGGAAGGCCGCGACGAGCAGCGGGGACTCCTCCGGGCCACCGGGACCGCCTCCACCGACCGCGGGGTCGACGTCGGGCATGGGCACCTCCTGCCGGGCTCTGGGCGACGGGCTCGCCAGCGTACGCACCTAGACTCCCCGGCATGACCTCCGGCGCCACCTCGCTCGTGGCCGCGCTCGCCGAGCGGGTCGTCGTCGCCGACGGTGCGATGGGCACGATGCTCCAGGCGGCCGCGCCGTCGCTGGACGACATGGACGGCCACGACGGCTGCAACGAGGTCCTC
This sequence comes from Aquipuribacter nitratireducens, assembly GCF_037860835.1. NCBI lineage: Bacteria > Bacillati > Actinomycetota > Actinomycetes > Micrococcales > Intrasporangiaceae > Aquipuribacter > Aquipuribacter nitratireducens. Next base: position 196,794 of record NZ_JBBEOG010000003.1, read on the forward strand.
AACGTCAACCGGCCCGACATCGTGCGGGGCGTCCACGACGCGTACCTCGAGGCCGGCGCGGACTGCATCGAGACGAACACGTTCGGCGCCAACCTCGGCAACCTCGGGGAGTACGGCATCGAGGACCGGGTCCACGAGCTGTCCCTCGCAGGGGCCCGCATCGCCCGGCACGCCGCCGACGCGTGGAGCACGCCGGGTCGGCCGCGCTGGGTCATCGGGTCGGTCGGGCCGGGCACCCGCCTGCCGAGCCTCGGGCACACGACCTTCGCCGCCCTCCGCGACGGCTACGAGCAGCAGGCCCGTGGCCTGCTCGAGGGCGGTGTCGACCTCGTCCTCGTCGAGACGGTCCAGGACCTGCTCCAGGCGAAGGCGGCCGTCGTCGGCGCCCGCCGCGCGATGGCGGCGCTCGGGCTGCGCGTGCCGGTGTACGTCCAGGTCACCGTCGAGACGACCGGCACGATGCTGCTCGGCAGCGAGACCCCCGCTGCCCTCACCGTCCTGCGGGGGCTGCGGGTCGACGGCGTCGGACTCAACTGCGCGACCGGACCCGCGGAGATGGGCGAGCACGTGCGGCACCTGTCCCGCCACGCCGACGCGGGCCTGTCCGTCATGCCGAACGCCGGGCTGCCCGTCCTCGCCGCCGACGGGGCCCGCTACCCGCTCGCACCGGGCGAGCTCGCCGACGCCCACGAGCTGTTCACCGGCGAGCTCGGGGTCGCGCTCGTCGGCGGCTGCTGCGGCACCACGCCCGAGCACGTCGCCGCCGTCGTCGACCGGGTGGGGGGCCGCCGGCCGGCGCGACGGCGACCGCGACCGGAGCCGGGGGTCGCGAGCCTCTACACGCACGTCCCGTTCCGGCAGGACGTCAGCTACCTGTCGATCGGGGAGCGCACGAACGCCAACGGCTCCAAGGCGTTCCGCGAGGCGATGCTCGAGGCGCGCTGGGACGACGTCGTCGACATCGCGCGCGGCCAGACCCGCGACGGCGCCCACCTGCTCGACGTCTGCGTCGACTACGTCGGGCGCGACGGCGTCGCCGACGCCGTCGAGGTCGTGGGGCGGCTCGCGACCGCGAGCACGCTGCCCCTCGTCGTCGACTCGACCGAGCCCGAGGTCGTCGAGCGCGCGCTCGAGCTCACGGGCGGGCGCTGCGTCGTCAACAGCGTGAACTACGAGGACGGCGACGGTCCCGGCAGCCGCTTCGAGCGGACCATGCGCGCCGTCGTCGAGCACGGCGCCGCCGTCGTCGCCCTCACGATCGACGAGACCGGCCAGGCGCGCACCGCCGAGCACAAGGTCGCCGTCGCCGAGCGGCTCCTCGCCGACCTCACCGACCGGTGGGGGATGCGCGAGGAGGACGTCGTCGTCGACACCCTCACCTTCCCGATCGCGACGGGGCAGGAGGAGACGCGACGCGACGGGCTGGAGACCCTCGAGGCCATCCGCGCCCTCACCCAGCGCCACCCCTCGGTGCAGACGACCCTCGGCGTGTCGAACGTGTCGTTCGGCCTCAACCCGGCCGCCCGCGCCGTCCTCAACTCCGTGTTCCTCCACGAGGCCGTCAAGGCCGGGCTCAGCTCCGCGATCGTCCACCCGTCGCGCATCCTGCCGCTGAGCCGCATCCCCGCCGAGCAGCTCGAGGTCGCCCTCGACCTCGTCCACGACCGGCGCCGGCCCGGCTACGACCCGCTCGAGCGCTACCTCGAGCTGTTCGAGGGCGTGAGCGCCGCGGACCAGCGCGCCGAGCGGGCCGCGGCGCTCCTGCAGCTGCCGCTGGGGGAGCGGCTCGCGCAGCGGATCGTCGAGGGTGAGCGGAACGGGCTCGAGGCCGACCTCGACGAGGCGATCGCCCAGGGCCGTGCCGCGCTCGACATCATCAACGACCACCTCCTCGCCGGGATGAAGGTCGTCGGGGAGCTGTTCGGCAAGGGCGAGATGCAGCTGCCGTTCGTCCTCACGAGCGCCGAGGTGATGAAGGCCGCCGTCGCGCACCTCGAGCCGCACATCGAGCGGACCGACGACTCCGGGCGCGGCACCATCGTGCTCGCGACGGTCAAGGGCGACGTCCACGACATCGGCAAGAACCTCGTCGACATCATCCTCACGAACAACGGCTACACGGTCGTCAACCTCGGCATCAAGCAGCCCGTCGCGGAGATGCTCCGCGCGGCCCAGGAGCACCGCGCCGACGTGCTCGGCATGTCGGGGCTCCTCGTCAAGAGCACCGTCGTCATGCGGGAGAACCTCGAGGAGATCAACGCGCGGGGCATCGCCGCCGACCTGCCCGTGCTGCTCGGCGGGGCGGCCCTCACGCGGGCCTACGTGGAGAACGACCTCGCCGAGGTCTACGAGGGCGAGGTCCGCTACGCCCGCGACGCCTTCGAGGGCCTGCGCCTCATGGACGCCGTCATGCAGGTGAAGCGGGGCGAGCGCGACGCCCTGCCCGCACCGCGCCCCCGCCGCGTGCGGCCCCGTCCGGGCGCCGTCGAGCCCGTGCCGGAGGGCGAGCGGGCCCCGCGCAGCGACGTCGACCCCGAGGTCACCGTCCCCACCCCGCCGTTCTGGGGCACCCGCGTGGTCAAGGGCATCCCCGTCGCGGACTACGTCGGCTACCTCGACGAGCGGGCGACCTTCCTCGGCCAGTGGGGGCTGCGCGGCTCGCGCGCCGACGGCGGGCCGTCCTACGAGGAGCTCGTCGAGACCGAGGGCCGGCCGCGGCTGCGGGCCTGGCTCGACCGGGTCCGCACCGAGGGGCTGCTCGAGGCCGGCGTCGTGTACGGCTACCTCCCGGTCGCCGCCGACGGCGACGACCTGTGCGTGCTCGCCGGCCACGAGGGCGACGCCCTCGACGAGGTCGTGGTCCGCTGGCGCTTCCCCCGCCAGCGCCGGGACCGCCGGCTGTGCCTCGCCGACTTCCACAAGGACCGGGCGTGGGTGGCCGAGCACGGCCGCGCCGACGTCCTCGGCGTCCAGCTCGTCACGATGGGCCCCCGCGTCGCGGACGCGACGGCCGAGCTGTTCGCGAAGGACGCCTACCGCGACTACCTCGAGCTCCACGGGCTGTCGGTCCAGCTGACGGAGGCCCTCGCGGAACGGTGGCACGCCCGGGTCCGGGAGGAGCTCGGCCTCGCCGGGGACGACGCGGGCGACCTCCAGGGCATCCTCGACCAGGGCTACCGCGGCTCGCGCTACTCCTTCGGCTACCCCGCCTGCCCCGACCTCGAGCACCGCCGCGACCTCGTCCGGCTGCTGCGCCCGGACCGCATCGGGGTGGAGCTGTCCGAGGAGCTCCAGCTGCACCCGGAGCAGTCGACGGACGCGATCGTCGTGCACCACCCCGAGGCGAAGTACTTCAACGCGACCTGACAGGCTCGGCCCACGTGACGTCCTCGACCGCCGGTTCGGCCGCCTCCTCGACCTCCCCGCCGCTGCCGGCCGCCGTCCTGTGGGACATGGACGGCACCCTCGTCGACACCGAGCCGCTGTGGCTGCGCGCCGAGACCGACCTCGTCACGGAGCACGGCGGCAGGTGGACCCTCGAGGACGGGCTCTCCCTCGTCGGGAACCCCCTGATCGTGAGCGGCCGGACGATCGTCGAGCGCACGGGCATCCGCCTGTCCCCCCAGCAGGTCGTCGACGCCCTGCTCGTGCGGATGGTCGCGGCCGTCCGGAGCGCGCCGCCGTTCCGGCCCGGCGCCCGCGAGCTCCTCGAGGAGTGCGTCGCGGCCGGTGTGCCCGCGGCGCTCGTCACGATGTCGTACGCCGACCTCGCGGGGGCCGTCGTCGACGCGCTGCCGCCCGGTACGTTCACGACCGTCGTCACCGGTGACGCCGTCGTCCACGGCAAGCCCCACCCCGAGCCGTTCCTCACCGCCGCCGCGCGCCTGGGTGTCGACCCTTCCCGGTGCGTCGCCCTCGAGGACTCCGTGCCCGGCGTGGCCTCGGCCGAGGCCGCCGGCTGCCGGGTCGTGGCCGTGCCGCTCCACGTGCCGCTCGACGACGCGCCGGGGCGCAGCCGCGTCCGGGACCTCCGCCGGATAGGGCTGGCCGATCTCGCGCACGTGGCCGCCGGCCGCACGATCGACGACGCGGACCCGGCGGGCGTCGTCGTTTCGTGACGCAAATGTGACGCCGACGTGCGTCGTTGCGGGGCGCGGCGGGGTTAGGTTCACCGTCGTCCGTCTTCGGGGCCGACCGAGGTCCCGCGCTATCCAGGGGAGTCCCATGCGGTCCACCACCCGGCGCGCCGTGCGCGCCACGCGACTGGGGGCCGTCGGCGTCGCCGCGGCCCTCGTCCTCGCCGCCTGCGCCGGCGACAGCGGCACGAGCACCGACGACGCCTCCGGCGAGGCCGGCGGCGGGGAGGGCGGCGGCGAGGAGGTCCTCGTCTTCGGCGCGTCCGCCGACCCCGTCGTCATCGACGGCGCCTACGTGAGCGACGGCGAGTCGCTGCGCGTCGTCCGCTCGATCTTCGAGGGGCTCGTCACCACCGAGCCCGGGGGCACGGAGATCGTCCCGCAGCTCGCCACCGAGTGGGAGGCGAGCGACGACGGCCTCGAGTGGACCTTCCAGCTCCGCGAGGGCGTCACCTTCCACGACGGCGAGCCGTTCGACGCCGAGGCGGTCTGCTACAACTTCGACCGCTGGTACAACTTCTCCGGCATCCAGCAGTCCGGCAACGTCTCCTACTACTGGCAGACGGTCATGGGCGGCTACGCGGAGAACGAGGACGAGTCCCTCCCCGAGAGCCTCTACGCCTCGTGCGAGGCGACCGGTGACCTCGAGGCCACCATCACGCTCACGCGCCCGTCGTCGACGTTCCTGTCGGCGCTGTCGCTGCCGGCGTTCTCCATCGCGAGCCCCGCCGCGCTCGAGGAGTACGGCGCCGACGAGATCGGCGGATCCGCCGAGGAGCCGCAGTTCACCGGCACGTACGGCACCGAGCACCCGACGGGGACCGGGCCGTTCCAGTTCGAGTCGTGGGAGCGCGGGAGCCAGCTCGTCCTCAGCCGCAACGACGACTACTGGGGCGACCCCGCCATCGTCCAGACCCTCGTCTTCCGGCCCATCGCGGACGGCCCCGCCCGTCGGCAGGCGCTGGAGTCCGGCGGCATCGACGGCTACGACCTCGTCGACCCCGCCGACGTGCAGGCGCTGGAGGACGCCGGCTACCAGATCCTGCGCCGGCCGGCCTTCAACGTCGGCTACATCGGCTTCCAGCAGACGACGCCGCCGCTCGACAACCCGCAGATCCGCCAGGCCATCGCCCACGCGATCGACCGGGAGAACATCATCTCGACGAACTACCCCGAGGGGTCGACCGTCGCGACGCAGTTCATGCCGGAGTCGGTGTTCGGCTACGCCGAGGACGTCACGACGTACGACTACGACCCCGAGCGCGCCCGGCAGCTCATCGAGGAGTCCGGCGTCACGGACCTCACGATCGACTTCTGGTACCCGACCGAGGTCTCCCGGCCGTACATGCCGGACCCCACGGCCAACTTCCAGCTCATCGCGGAGGACCTCGAGGCCGTCGGCTTCACCGTCAACCCGATCGGCGCGCCGTGGAACCCCGACTTCCTCGACGCCGCCCTGTCCGGCGGGGCACCGATGTACCTGCTCGGCTGGACCGGCGACTTCGGTGACCCGGACAACTTCGTCGGCACCTTCTTCCAGGCGGAGAGCCCGGAGTGGGGCTACGACAACCCGGAGCTGCGCGACCTGCTGAACCAGGCCGAGGCCGAGACCGACGAGGACGCCCGGGCGGAGCTCTACCAGGAGGCCAACCGGATCATCATGGACGACCTGCCCGGTCTGCCCTACGCGAGCACCGAGCCCGCGCTCGCGTTCCGGCCCGGGGTCGAGGGCTTCGTCCCGAGCCCCGTGCAGAACGAGGACTTCGCCGTCGTCTCCGTCGAGCCGGCCGAGTGACGTCCTGACCCACCCCTGCCCGTGACACCTCCGTCGTGAAGGGACCGGCGTGCTCCGTTTCGTCGTCCGGCGCCTGCTGCTGCTCGTGCCGATCCTGCTCGGGCTCAGCCTGCTGCTCTTCGCGTGGGTGCGGGCCCTGCCGGGCGGACCGGCGCAGGCCCTGCTCGGTGAGCGCGCCACACCCGAGGCCGTCGCCCGTCTCAACGAGCTCTACGGCTTCGACCGCCCCGTCCTCGAGCAGTACGCCGCCTACATGGGCCGGGTGCTGCAGGGCGACCTCGGCGTCTCGACGACCACGCGGCGACCGGTGAGCGAGGAGCTCGCGCGGCTGTTCCCGGCGACCATCGAGCTCACGGTCTTCGCCCTCGTCATCGCCGTCACCCTCGGCATCGCGCTCGGCTACGTCGCGGCCCGGCGCCACCTCACGTGGGTCGACTCCGGCGCCGTCCTGTTCTCCCTCATCGGGGTGACGATCCCCGTCTTCGTCCTCGGGTACATCCTCAAGTACGCGTTCAGCGTGCGGCTCGGCTGGTTCCCGGACTCCGGGCGGCAGGACCCGCGGATCTTCACCGACCACCCGACCGGCTTCTACGTCCTCGACGGGTTCCTCGTGGGCCGCCCCGACGTGGCGTGGGACGCGTTCCTCCACCTCGTGCTCCCCGCCGTCGCCCTCGCGACCATCCCGCTCGCGATCATCGCCCGCATCACGAGGGCGAGCGTCCTCGACGTCGTCGGCGAGGACTACGTCCGCACCGCCGACGCGAAGGGGCTCGCCGCGAGCACCGTCAACCGCCGCCACGTCCTGCGCAACGCCATGCTGCCCGTCGTCACGATCATCGGGCTGCAGGTCGGCCTGCTGCTCGCCGGCGCGGTCCTCACCGAGACCGTCTTCGCCTTCCCGGGCGTCGGCTCGTTCCTCGTCGACGCCATCACCAACCGCGACTACGCGGTGGTGCAGGGGTTCATCCTCGTCATCGCCGTCATCGTCGTCGTGACGAACCTCCTCGTCGACATCGCCTACGGCCTCATCGACCCCCGCATCCGCGCGGCGACGATGAGCGCGAGCCCCTCGGGAGGCCACTGACATGAGCGCACCCGCACCGCGCCGTGAGCCCGAGCACCCCGGCGACCCCGGGCCCGTCGCCGAGCGGTCCGTCGACACACCCCAGGCCGCCGCGGTCCAGGCCGGCGGCCACGAGGGCACGTCCCTGGGCCGCGAGGCGCTGCGCCGCGTCGTGCGGGACCCGCTCGCCCTCGTCGGGGCCGTCCTCGTCGTCGGGTTCGTCCTCGTCGCCGTGTTCGCGCCGTGGCTCGCGCCCTACGACCCGGGGGAGCGCGTCGGTGCCGTCACGCCGACCACCATCCCCGGTCCCTCCGCCGAGTTCCCCATGGGCCTCGACAGCCTCGGGCGCGACGAGCTGAGCCGGGTCATCTACGGGGCCCGCCAGTCCCTGCTCGTCGGTGTCGTCGCCACCCTGGCCGGGGCGGTCGTCGGCATCCTCCTCGGCATGCTCGCGGGCGCGTTCGGCGGCTGGGTCGACACCGCCGTGATGCGCCTCGTCGACGTCATGCTGTCCCTGCCGTCGCTGTTCCTCGCCATCGCCGTGGCCGCCGTGCTCGGGCCGTCGCTCGAGTCCGTCATGATCGCGATCGCCGTCGTCAACGTCCCGATCTTCACGCGTCTCCTGCGCGGCGCCATGCTCGCCCAGCGCGGCAGCGACTACGTCGTCGCGGTCCGCAGCCTCGGGGTCCGTGACCGCGACGTCGTCGTGCGCCACGTCCTGCCGAACTCGCTGTCGCCCGTCATCGTCCAGGGGACCCTCACCCTGGCCACCGCGATCATCGACGCGGCGGCGCTGGCGTTCCTCGGCCTGTCGGGGGAGGACCCCCGCATCCCCGAGTGGGGCCGCATGCTCGCCGAGACGCAGCGCTTCCTCGCCTCGGCCCCGCACCTCGCGTTCTTCCCCGGCCTCGCCATCGTCCTCGCCGCGCTCGGCTTCACCCTGCTCGGGGAGTCGATGCGCGAGGCCCTCGACCCCAAGTACCGGAGGTGAGGGGTGTGAGCAGCGCCGGCGCCACCCGTGCCGACGGCTCGGTCGGGCGACGGTCGTCGCCCTCGGACGGGCCCCTCCTGCAGGTCCGCGACCTGCGGGTCCGGTTCACCCGCCGCGGTCGCCCGCCCGTCACCGCCGTGGACCAGGTGAGCTTCGACGTGCCCGCCGGGCGCAGCGTCGGCCTCGTCGGGGAGTCCGGGTCCGGCAAGTCCGTCACCTCCCTCGCGCTCATGGGCCTGCTGCCGAAGCGCGGGGTGGAGGTGTCGGGCAGCGTCCGCTTCGACGGCGAGGAGCTGCTCGGGCTGTCCGACGACCGGCGGCGGTCCCTGCGCGGCGCCGAGATGGCGATGGTCTTCCAGGACCCCATGTCGTCGCTCAACCCCGTCGTCACGATCGGCGTGCAGGTGACGGAGGTCCTGAGGCGGCACCGGGACATGACGAGGGCCGAGGCCCGCGACGAGGCGGTCGACCTGCTCCGGCGCGTCGGCATCCCCGAGGCGCAGCGCCGGCTCACGGACTACCCCCACCAGCTGTCCGGGGGCATGCGGCAGCGCGCGCTCATCGCGATCGCCCTCGCGTGCTCCCCGCGGCTGCTCGTCGCCGACGAGCCGACGACCGCGCTCGACGTCACGATCCAGGCCCAGATCCTCGACCTGCTCCGCGGCCTCGTCGCCGAGACCGGCACGGCCCTCGTCCTCATCACCCACGACCTCGGGGTCGTCGCCGGGATGTGCGACGACGTCCACGTGATGTACGCCGGGCGGCTCGTGGAGTCCGCGGCCCGGCGGGAGCTGTTCGCCCGCCCCGAGCACCCGTACACGCACGGTCTGCTGGAGTCCGTGCCCCGCCTCGACACCCCGCGCGGCGTGCCGCTGCGGCCGATCCCGGGCTCGCCGACCCTCACCCGGGACTGGGCGACCGGCTGCGCGTTCGAACCGCGGTGCACCCGCTCCGACGACGCCTGCCTCGGCGGCCCGCCCGCCATGGAGAGCGTCCGCGGGCACGGCGTGCGCTGCGTCCACCCCGTCGCGACCCCGGAGGACTCGTGAGCGACGCCCTGCTCGAGGTCGACGACCTCGCCGTCCACTTCCCGATCGTCCGGGGCATCGTCCGCGACCGCGTCGTCGGGCACGTCAAGGCCGTCGACGGCGTGTCCCTGTCGGTGCGCCGCGGCTCGACGTACGGGCTCGTCGGGGAGTCCGGCTGCGGCAAGAGCACGCTCGGGCGCGCCGTCCTGCGGCTGCTGCGGCCCACCCGGGGCCGGGTCCTCTTCGACGGCCAGGACGTCGCGGCGCTGTCGGGGGAGCGGCTGCGGCGGGCCCGCTCCCGCATGCAGATGATCTTCCAGGACCCCATGAGCAGCCTCGACCCGCGCCAGTCGGTCGAGGCGGCCCTGTCGGAGCCGCTGAAGGCGCACGGGGTGACGGCCGGGTCGGGCGGCTACGGCGCCCGCGTCCGGGAGCTGCTGGACCAGGTCGGTCTGCCCGCGTCCGCCGCCGGACGGTTCCCGCACGAGTTCTCCGGCGGCCAGCGGCAGCGCATCGGGATCGCGCGAGCCGTGGCGCTGCGGCCCGAGCTCGTCGTCGCCGACGAGCCGGTGTCGGCGCTCGACGTGTCCGTCCAGGCGCAGGTCGTCAACCTCCTCGAGGAGCTGCAGGACGCCCTCGGGCTCACGTACGTCGTCATCGCCCACGACCTCGCCGTCGTGCGGCACGTCTCCGACGTCGTGGGGGTCATGTACCTCGGCGGGCTCGTCGAGGAGGCGGACAGCGACACCCTGTACGCCGCGCCGCGGCACCCGTACACGCTCGCCCTCATGTCGGCGATCCCCGTGCCGGACCCGGAGGTCGAGGACCGGCGCGAGCGGATCCTCCTCACCGGCGACCTGCCCTCGCCCGCGGACCCGCCGGCGGGCTGCCGGTTCTCCACGCGGTGCCCCTTCGTCCAGCCCGGCCGCTGCACGAGCGAGCGGCCCGGGCTGCGGGAGGTCGCCCCCGGGCACCGGGTCGCGTGCCACTACGCCGAGGAGATCGCCGCCGGCACGATCCGTCCGAAGGAGAGCACCGCCGCCTGAGCGGGTACTGCCCCGGTATGGACCCCGAGGAGCAGGCCAGCGGTTCCGTCGCAGACGCGCGCTCGCGCCGACGACACGACCGGCTCGTCGGTGCACTGCTCGGGGCACTCGTCACCCTCGTCGTGCTCGTGGTGGCGCTGGTCGTCACCCTCGCCGTCGTCAGCGAGCCCGCCGGCGCGCCGACGGGCGGGTCGGCGGCGCAGCAGGGCGCGGACCCGGTCCCGGCCGTGCCGACCGCCGCCCCGGACGACCTGGGGGACGAGGAGACGTGGCTCGGGCAGTTCACGCTCGACGCCGCGAGCGTCGTCCTGCCCGGCTCCGTGCTCGGGGACGTCCGCGCCACGGGGCAGGGGCTGCGCTCGGGTCCGGAGGAGGCGAGAGCCGCCGTGGTCGACGTCACCGCGACCGTGCCCTTCGACGTCGTCGCCGCCGAGGTCGGGCCGGACGCCACGGTCCGGCCCGCAGCGGAGGGTGCCGACGGCGACGCGGCCGTCACCCTGCCGGTGGAGCTGCTCGGCAGGCAGTGGCAGGTGCGGGCCACCGGCACCGTCGACGTCGTCGGCGGCCGTCTCGTCCTCGCCCCCACCGACGTCGAGGTCGAGGGCCTCGGCGGGGTGCTCAACCGCGGCGTCGCCGCGGTCGCCCGGGCCGCGGTCCAGGTGGAGACCGAGGTCGAGGGGCTGCCCGAGGGGCTCGTCCTGCAGGAGGTCGCCGTGGTGGACGACGGGTTCCGGGCGGAGCTGTCGGGGGAGGACGTCGTGCTCGTCCCCGGAGCCGTGGCCCTGTCGTGACCGCTACTCCGTCGTGATCGCCCGCAGCACGTCGACCCGGGTCGCCCGCCACGCGGGCAGGAGCGCCGCGACGACACCCACGACCGCCGACCCGACGAGCACGACCGTCATCGTCGCCCACGGGACCGCGAGCACCTCGAGGCCGTCGTCGGCGACCGCGCGCTGGAACGCGACGCCGAAGGCGAGCCCGAGCGCGACGCCGAGCAGCGCCCCGAACACGGTCGTCGCCACCGACTCGATGGTGACGGTGCGGCGGAGCTGGGCCCGGGTGAGCCCGATGGCCCTCAGGAGCCCGATCTCCCGGGTCCGCTCGACGACGGAGAGGGCGAGGGTGTTGATCACGCCGAGGGTCGCGATGACGAGGGAGAGCCCGAGCAGGGCGTAGATCAGGCCGAGGACCGTGGTGATCTGTGCGGTCTGCTCCGACGTGAACTCGTCGGCGTCGAGGACCGACAGCGTGAGGAAGTCCGCGGCGACGTCGGCGACGGCGGCCTCGACCGCCGCGAGGTCGGCGTCGTCGGCGACGTCGACGAGGACGTACTGCACGCCCCCGCCGCCACCCGGTCCGCCGGCCTGGACCCCGTCGACGCCCGCGGCGTACACGTCGTCGGAGACGAGCACGTCGGCCGCGACGAGCTGGGAGTCCTCGTAGACGGCGAGCACCTCGCGCTCGGCCGCGGCCCCGTTGCCGACGGCGACCGTGACGGTGTCCCCGACCGCTGCACCGAGCTCGTCCGCGCGCGACTCGGTGAGCCACACCCCGTCACCGAGCGCGTCGAGGCTCCCCTCGACGGTGGTGAGCTCGACGAGACCCGGCAGCGTCGCGGGGTCCACCGCCATGCCGAACCCGTCCTCGCCGTCGACCGTGGCCGCCGTGAACGGCAGCTCGAGGACGGCCTCGACGCCGTCGACGTCCCGGACGGCGTCGGCGACGGTCGCGGGGATGCTCGGCTGCCCCCCGTCGCTCACGACGAGGTCGCCGGTGAACTCGTCGTCGATGATGTCCGACACGCTCGCGGCGGCCGAGCTCGACAGGACCGACGCGGCGCCGACGAGCGCGAGCCCGACCATGAGCGCGCTCGCGGTGGCGGCGGTGCGGCGGGGGTTGCGCAGCCCGTTGCGCTGCGCGAGCCGCCCGACGGCGCGGCCCGCGAACGGCGCGGTGACGAGCCACACGACCGGCTTCGACACCGCCGGGCTCGCGGCCGCCACGCCGAGGAAGACCGCCGTGACACCCGCCCCCAGCACGGCGAGCGGCTGCGTGTCGACGGTGTCGGTGAGGACGAGCGCCATCGCGACGGCGCCGACCGCGGCGACGGCGAGACCGAGCACCGCGCGCAGGCGGACCGCCCCGCGCGGCAGCGCCTGCTCGTCGCGCATCGCCGCCACCGGGGCGGTCGCGGAGGCACGCCGCGCCGGCAGCACGGCGGCGAGCGCCGTGACGGCGACCCCCAGGACCAGCGTGGCGACGACCGTCCGCGGCTCGACCGGTAGCCGCTCGAGCTCGAGGCCGAAGAGCCCGCCGATGAGCTGCTGGAGGGCTGCGGCCAGCCCGATGCCGATCCCCAGGCCCGCGAGCGAGCCGACGAGGCCGACGACGACCGACTCGCCGAGCACGGAGCGGACGACCTGCCCTCGCGACGCGCCGATGGCCCGGAGGAGGGCGAGCTCGCGGGTGCGCTGGGCGACGAGCATGGAGAACGTGTTGAAGATGATGAACGCCCCGACGAAGAGGGCGACACCGGCGAAGACGAGGAGGAACGTCGTGATGAAGCCGAGCGCCGTCGCGAGGGTCTCCTGCGTCTCGTCGGCCTGCTGCTGACCGGTGACGACCTCGGCGCCGTCGGGCACGAGCGGGGCGACCCGGTCGACGACCTCCTCCTGGGTGAGGCCGTCGACGGCTGTGACGGTGATGCTCGGCACGACCCCGGTCGGCGCGAACTGCTCGCGGGCGAGGTCCTGCTCGACGAGGACGATCGCGGCGCCCGCGGTCGGGGTGTCGTTCGTCGCCTCGCCGACGACGGTGACGTCGAAGGGCGTGCCGTTGACGACGACGACCGTCTCGTCGCCGAGGGCGAGACCGGACTGCTCGAGGGTCGTCGTCTCGACGACGACCTCGTCGGGCGACTCCGCGCCGCGCCCGTCGAGCAGGCGGACGGAGGGGTCGAGGGGGTCCCACGCGAACCCGAGCGCGGGGGCACCGCCGCTGCGCACGGCCGTGCCGTCGGCGCCGCGGAGGACGGCGCTGCCGGTGAGGGCCGGCACCGCCCGCTCGACACCGTCGACGGCCTCGATGTCGTCGGCGAGCTCCAGCGGCAGCCCGGGCAGGGACGCAACCTCGTCGGGTCCGGCCTGGGCGCCCGTGCCCGCGCCGGCTCCCTCGGCGGTGGCCGCGGCGTCGCCGCTGGGGCCTGCGCCCTCGAGACGCACGACGGCGTCGGTGCTGTCGGCGGTGGCGAAGATGGCGGAGAAGGTGCGGTCGATGGAGTCGGTGAGGACGAAGGAGCCGGCGACGAACGCCGTGCCGAGCGTGACGGCGAGGCACGTGAGGAGGAGGCGGACGACGTGCCCGCGGACGTTGGCGAGCGTGACCCTGAGCATCAGGCGTCCATCGTCTTCATGCGGTCGAGGACCGACTCCGCGGTCGGGGAGCGCATCTCGTCGACGACACGCCCGTCGGCGAGGAACACGACCCGGTCGGCGTACGCCGCGGCGGACGGCTCGTGGGTCACCATGACGATGCTCTGCCCGAAGTCGTCGACGCTGCGGCGCAGGAAGCCGAGCACCTCGGCGGACGAGCGGGAGTCGAGGTTGCCGGTCGGCTCGTCGGCGAAGACGATCGCGGGCCGGCCGACGAGCGCCCGCGCCGCGGCGACCCGCTGCTGCTGGCCGCCGGACAGCTCGTTGGGCTTGTGCGACAGCCGCGGGCCGAGGCCGAGGATGCCGACGACCGTGTCGTGCCACTCCCGGTCGACCTTGCGGCCCGCGATGTCGAGCGGCAGCGTGATGTTCTCCGCGGCGCTCAGCGTCGGCACGAGGTTGAAGGACTGGAAGACGAAGCCGATCCGGTCGCGCCGCAGCCGGGTGAGGGCGGAGTCGCCGAGCGTCGACACGTCGACCCCGTCGACGACGACGGTGCCCGAGGTGGGGCTGTCGAGGGCCGCCATGCAGTGCATGAGGGTCGACTTGCCCGACCCCGACGGGCCCATGATCGCGGTGAACTCGCCGCGGACGAAGTCGACGTCGACACCGGCGAGGGCGTGGACGGCGGCCTCGCCGCTGCCGTAGACCTTCGTGAGGCCCCGGGCGGAGGCGACGGGCGGCGCCGGGGCGGCGTGCCGGCCGTGGGGCTGGTCCTCGGGCTGCTGGGCGGGGAGGTCGGTGGTCTGCGCGGTCTCGCTCACGGCGGCGTCCGTCTCGTCAGGGGGAGGGGCGGGGTCGTGCGACAAGCGAACCACCCTGACCCGGGGTGAGGTCCATCGGGATTGCCCCCGGTCCGGGCGTCCGGGCACCCCCTGGTGCCCCCCGGGGCTAGCCGTCGTCGGTGCCCGCGCGCTCGGCCGGGACGAGGCGGAGGACCCGGTCGAGCGCGTCGGGCGGCAGCGGCGGTGGGGTGCCGCCCCAGGCGGGGCACAGCTCGCGGTGGTCGCACCACTCGCACGTGCGGCTGGGTCGGGGGCGCCAGTCCCCGGTCTCCGCGGCCTCGCGGATCGCCCGCCACAGGGTGAGGAGGGTGCGCTCGAACGCGGCGAGCATGTGCTCGTCGACGTCGAGCGGCAGCCGCTGCCCGGTGCCGCCGACGTAGACGAGCTGGACGCGGGTGGGCACCCGCCCCCGCGTGCGCCACAGCAGCAGCGCGTAGAACTTCATCTGGAACAGGGCGCGCTGTTCGAACGCCTCCCCGGGGGCGCGACCGGTCTTGTAGTCGACGATCCGGATGCGGCCGTCGGGTGCGACGTCGACCCGGTCGACGATGCCCCGCAGCACGAGGTCCTCGGCGACCTGGTGCTCGACGTACAGCTCGCGGCCCTCGGGCTCGAGACGGCGCGGGTCCTCGAGGCGGAACCACGTCTCGACGAGCCGGGCGGCCTCCTCCAGCCACCGCGACTCCCCCTCGGGGCCGCCGAGCACGTCGGCCACCTCGGGCCGCTCGGCGACGAGCTCGCGCAGGGCCGGCTCGAGCAGGGTCCGCGCCCGCTCGGGGGTGCGCTCGGGCGCCGGGGCGTCGAAGAGGAGCTCGAGGGCGCGGTGGACCACGGTGCCCCGGGCCGCCGCGCTCGAGGGCCGCTCCGGCAGGCGGTCGACGGAGCGGAAGCGGAACAGCAGCGGGCACTGCTTGAAGTCACCGGCGCGCGACGGGGAGAGCGCGCCGACCCGGGTGCTGGACACGGGACACACGGTAGGCAGCGGCCCGGACAGAACCCCGGCAGCGACCCGCCCGTACGATCCGGGGGTGGGAGAGGTGACGACCGGACGCACCGACCGGGGGAGCCGAGGACGCCGTCCGCGGCGCCGGGTGCGGGTCGCGACGGTCGCGGGTGTCCCCGTCCTGCTGTCGGCGTCGTGGCTCGTCATCGCCGTCGCCGTCACCGTGCTGTTCGGTCCCGTCGCCGCGCGCGCGACCGGGCTGCCCGTGCCCGCCGCCTACCTCGTCGCGGTCGTGCTCGCGGTCCTCCTCGCCGCCTCGGTGCTCGTCCACGAGGCCGCGCACGCGGTCGCGGCGCGTCGGGCGGGCCTCCACGTGGAGGAGGTCGTCGTCGACCTGTGGGGCGGGCACACCTCGCTCGGCCGACCCGCGACACCGGGCACGAGCGCCGTCGTGTCGGTGGTCGGACCGCTCGCCAACCTCGTCCTCGCCGGGGTCGCGTCCGCCGCACGGGCGCTCGTCCCCGCCGCGCCGGCCGACGACGTCGTGTCGGTCGCCGCGGTCGTCGGGTTCCTCCTCGCCGCCGTCGCGCTCGTCAACCTCGTCCTCGGCCTGTTCAACCTCGTCCCGGGTCTGCCGCTCGACGGCGGCCGGGTGCTCGAGGCCCTCGTGTGGCGCGTCAGCGGCTCGCAGGACACCGGCGCCGTCGTCGCCGGCTGGGCCGGGCGGGCCGTCGCCGTCGCGCTCGTCGCGTGGGGCGTCGGGCGCCCGCTGCTCCTCGGTGCGCCGCCGTCGCTGTTCACGGTCGTCTGGGTCGTCGTCCTCGCCGGGTTCCTCTGGCAGGGCGCGAGCGCGTCCCTGACCGTCGCCCGGTTCCGGCGCCGGGCGGCCGAGGTGGACCTCGCCGCCGTCGCCCGGGCCGCCGTCGCGGTGCCCGCGACGGCGAGCGTCGCGGACGTCGTGGCCGCCCAGGGCGGGGCGGAGCCGCGCGAGGTCGTCCTCGTCGACCCGCTCGGGCGTCCGGTCGCCGTCGTCCCCGGCGGTAGCGTCACCGACGTGCCGCTCCACCTCCGCCCCTCGACGCCCGCCGCCGCCGTCGGGCTCCACGTCGCCCCCGCCTCCGTCGTGCCCGCCCGCCTCGGCGCCGTCGCGACGGTCGAGGCGCTCGCCCGGTCCGGCGGTGCCGGCGTCGTCCTCGTCGACGACACCGGTCGCCCGACCGCGCGCGTGCTGCCCGACGACTTCGCCGCCGCGATGGGCCTGCGGTGAGGGAGGCGCACCGGACCGGGCTGCTGCGCGAGGGGGACCGGGTCCAGCTCACCGACCCCAAGGGCAAGCTCCACACCATCACCCTGTCGCCGGGGAAGGTGTTCCACACCCACCGCGGCGCCATCGCCCACGACGACCTCATCGGCCGTCCCGAGGGCAGCGTCGTGCGCTCGACCGCCGACCTGGAGTACCTCGCGCAGCGTCCGCTGCTCAGCGACTACGTCCTGTCGATGCCCCGCGGTGCCGCGGTCGTCTACCCGAAGGACGCCGGCCAGGTCGTCCACATGGGCGACCTCCACCCCGGGGCGCACGTCCTCGAGGCGGGGGTCGGTTCGGGCGCCCTCACGATGAGCCTGCTCCGGGCGGTCGGCGACGAGGGGCGCGTCGTGTCGGTCGAGCGGCGGCAGGACTTCGCCGACATCGCCCGCGGCAACGTCGAGCAGTTCTTCGGTGGCCCCCACCCCGCGTGGCGGCTCGAGGTCGGCGACCTCGTCGAGGTGCTCGACGCCGCGGAGGGGACGGACGCGCCGGTCCGGGTCGACCGCTGCGTGCTCGACATGCTCGCGCCGTGGGAGTGCCTGCCCGCCGTCGCGCGCTCCCTGCGCCCCGGTGGCGTGCTCGTCGTCTACGTCGCCACCGCCACGCAGCTGTCCCGCACGGCGGAGGCGGCGAAGGAGGCGGGCTGCTGGACCGAGCCGTCGGCGTGGGAGTCGATGGTCCGCGGCTGGCACCTCGAGGGCCTCGCGGTGCGCCCGCAGCACCGCATGGTCGGTCACACGGGCTTCCTCCTCAGCACGCGACGGATGGCGGACGGCGTGACCGCGCCCAAGCGGCGCCGCCGGCCCGCGCCCTCGCAGTTCACGGAGGAGGACCCCGGCTGGGGCAGGTGACGCGCGACGGGTGACGCACGACACGGGGCAGCACCCGTGCGGCCTCGGGACGCCCGTCGGGCCCGCGGGTTACCGTGAGGAGGCACCTCGTGGCACGACGACACCGGAGGAGCCCGTGGACGAGCACACCGAGCGCGAACGGTACGAGCGCGGCAGGGCCGAGCGCCTGCAGGACGAGGTGGTGCGCGCGCGCGCCGAGCTGTCCCGGGTCTCGATGCAGAACGAGCGGCTCGCCGAGACCCTCCGTGACGCCCGTGACCAGATCGTGTCGCTCCGCAGCGAGGTCGAGCGGCTCGCGCAGCCGCCCGCCTCCTACGGCACGCTCGTCGAGGTCGGCGAGGACGGCACCGCCGACATCACCGCCGGGGGGCGCAAGCTGCGGGTCGCCGTCACGCCCGCCGTCGAGCAGGCCGAGCTCCAGCCCGGCCGCGAGGTCGTCCTCAACGAGGCGATGAACATCGTCGGGGTCACCGGGTTCGAGCGTGTCGGCGAGCTCGTCAGCGTCAAGGAGCTGCTGCTGCCGGACCGGGCGCTCGTCACCGCGCACGCCGACGAGGAGCGCGTCGTGCGCCTCGCGGGACCGCTGCTGGGTCAGCCGCTGCGGATCGGGGACTCCCTCACCGTCGACACGCGCACGGGCTTCGCCTACGAGCGGGTGCCGAAGGCCGAGGTGGAGGACCTCGTGCTGGAGGAGGTCCCCGACATCGACTACGCCGACATCGGCGGCCTCGGCTCGCAGATCGAGCAGATCCGCGACGCCGTCGAGCTGCCGTTCCTCCACCCCGACCTGTTCCGCGAGCACGGGCTGAAGGCGCCGAAGGGCGTCCTGCTGTACGGCCCGCCGGGCTGCGGCAAGACGCTCATCGCGAAGGCCGTCGCGAACGGTCTCGCGCGGCAGGTCGCCCGCACGCGCGGGGAGGACGGCAACGCCGCCCGCAGCTACTTCCTCAACATCAAGGGCCCGGAGCTCCTCAACAAGTACGTCGGGGAGACCGAGCGGCACATCCGCCTGGTGTTCCAGCGGGCGCGGGAGAAGGCGAGCGAGGGCACGCCGGTCGTCGTGTTCTTCGACGAGATGGACTCCCTGTTCCGCACCCGGGGATCCGGCGTCTCCAGCGACGTCGAGAACACGATCGTGCCCCAGCTGCTCAGCGAGATCGACGGCGTCGAGCTGCTGGAGAACGTCATCGTCATCGGCGCCTCCAACCGCGAGGACATGATCGACCCGGCGATCCTGCGGCCCGGCCGGCTCGACGTGAAGATCAAGATCGAGCGGCCCGACGCCGAGGGCGCGAAGGACGTCTTCAGCAAGTACCTCACCGCCGACCTGCCGCTGCACGCCGACGACCTCGGCGCCCACGGCGGCAACGTCGTCGCGTGCGTCGAGGACATGATCCAGCGCATCGTCGAGCGGATGTACACCGAGACCGAGGAGAACCAGTTCCTCGAGGTGACGTACGCCAACGGCGACAAGGAGGTCCTCTACTTCAAGGACTTCAACTCCGGGGCGATGATCCAGAACATCGTCGACCGGGCGAAGAAGATGGCCATCAAGGACCTCCTGACCACGGGTCAGAAGGGCATCCGGATGGACCACCTCCTCGCCGCCGTGGTCGACGAGTTCAAGGAGAACGAGGACCTGCCGAACACGACGAACCCCGACGACTGGGCGCGGATCTCCGGCAAGAAGGGCGAGCGGATCGTCTTCATCCGCACGCTCATCCAGTCCAAGCAGGGCACGGAGCCCGGCCGCTCGATCGACACGGTGCAGTCCACGGGGCAGTACCTGTAGGCAGCCTGATCGGTCGTCCGTGACCGGGTCCCGGGTGGGAGGACGCGCGACACGGTCGACTGCGCCCACGACGGGGTGCGGCGGCCTGCCGAAGGAGCCTGCCGTGGCTGCTCGTCGAGGTCTGTGCTGAGTGGGTCTGCACCGCTGGAAGGTCGTGAGGAAGCCCGGGGTGCCGCCGTACACGGCGTGCGCCCGCTGCGAGCGGGAGCAGATGCTCGACCTCCGACCGGAACGGGCGGCGCGCCGCCACAACCCCTGTGCCGCAGGGATCGGAGCGCCGCAGCGGGCCAGTTCGCGTCCACGACCCCTGTGCCGCAGGGATCGGAGCGCCGGAGCGGGCCAGTTCGCGTCCACGACCCCTGTGCCGCAGGACTCGGGGGGCCCGCCGCCCCGTAGCCTGACGCGGTGACGACGCGGCGCGTGATGGGGATCGAGACCGAGTACGGCATCCTCGCCCCGGGGCGCCCCGACCAGAACCCCATGGTCCTGTCGAGCCAGGTCGTCAACGCCTTCGCCACGCGCCCCGGCAGCCGCGTCGGTCGGGCGCGCTGGGACTACGAGGACGAGGCCCCGCTGCGCGACGCCCGGGGCCACGACATGAGCCGTGCCGCCGCCCACCCGAGCCAGCTCACGGACGTCGCCGCGTCGCACGGCGGCGCGATGCCCGACCTCGAGGACCCCGCGACCGCGAACGTCGTCCTCACCAACGGCGCCCGCCTCTACGTCGACCACGCCCACCCCGAGTACTCCTCGCCCGAGGTCACCGGCCCCCGGGCGGCTGTCGTGTGGGACAAGGCGGGGGAGCGGGTCATGCAGGAGGCTGCGACCCGGGTCGGCAGCACGCCCGGGCTCGGCGAGGTGCGGCTGTACAAGAACAACACCGACTCCAAGGGCGCCTCCTACGGCTGCCACGAGAACTACCTCGTCCAGCGGGCCACGCCCTTCGCCGACCTCGTCAGCGGCCTCGTCCCGTTCTTCGTCACCCGCCAGGTCGTCACCGGCGCCGGCCGCGTGAGCATCGGGCCGGACGGCAGCGTCCCGGGCTACCAGATCAGCCAGCGCGCGGACTTCATCGAGGTCGAGGTGGGGCTCGAGACGACGCTCAAGCGGCCGATCGTCAACACGCGCGACGAGCCGCACGCCAGCGCGGACCGGTACCGCCGCCTCCACGTCATCCTCGGCGACGCGAACCTGTTCGAGACCGCGACCTTCCTCAAGCTCGGGACGACCGCGCTCGTCCTCGACATGGTGGAGGCGGGCACGCTGCCCGCCGACCTGCACCTCGCGAGCCCCGTCCGCGCGCTGCACGACATCAGCCACGACCCGACCGTGCAGGCGAAGGTGCGGCTCGCCGACGGGCGCGAGGTCACCGCCCTCGACGTGCAGTGGGCCTACCTCGAGGCCGCGCGGGCCCACACGGCCGAGCGGGAACCGGACGACGCGACCGCGGCCCGGGAGACCGAGGAGGTCCTGCGCCGCTGGGAGGACGTCCTCACCCGTCTCGGCCGCGACCCGGCGCTGTGCCACCGCGACGTCGAGTGGGTCGCGAAGCTGCGCCTGCTCGACGGGTTCGCCGCACGGGAGGGCGTCACGTGGGGGCACCCGCGGCTCGCCGCCATCGACCTGCAGTGGGCCGACGTGCGGCCCGACAAGGGCCTCTACCACCGGCTCGTCGCCCGCGGCCAGGTGGACCGGCTCGTCGACGACGCCGAGGTCGCGCGGGCCGTGGACGAGGCGCCGGAGGACACCCGCGCGTGGTTCCGGGGCCAGTGTCTCGCCCGGTACGGCAGCGCCGTCGCCGCCGCGAGCTGGGACTCCGTCATCTTCGACGTGCCGGGTCGGGGCGCCCTGCAGCGCGTGCCGACCCCCGAGCCGCTGCGGGGCACGCGCGAGCACGTCGGCGCCCTGCTGGACGCCAGCGCCACGGCCCGCGACCTCGTAGACGCCCTCACCTCCACGTGAGGCCGGGGCCCGGTTCGCGGGTCGCCGCGGTGCGTGTCCGGCCCCCGCCGTACGCTGGCGGAGGCACCGGCGCACGGGCGACCGGGGCACCCGATCGAGGAGGTGGACGCGTGGCCGGTCAGGAGCAGCAGCGCCAGCAGCGGCGCAGCGACGAGCACGAGGTCGACGAGGTCGAGGTCCCGACCAGCACGACCGACGCCCCCACCGCCAGCGACGTCGACGACCTGCTCGACGAGATCGACGACGTGCTCGAGACCAACTCCGAGGAGTTCGTGCGCGGGTTCGTCCAGAAGGGCGGTCAGTGATCCCCGACGTGCCGGGCCGGCTGCCGGCCGCGTTCCTCGCCCCCGACACCAGCTCCTTCGTGGAGTTCCTCGGCCGGCACGCGCCCGAGGCGCTGCGGCAGCTCGCCCCGCCGCCCGGCAGCGTCGCGACGCCGCCGACGGCGCACGCGACGACGATCGTCGCCCTCGCGTGCAGCGACGGCGTCGTCATGGCGGGGGACCGGCGGGCGACCGCGGGCAACGTCATCGCGAGCCGCGACATCGTCAAGGTCCACGCCGCGGACTCCCACTCCGCCATCGGCATCGCCGGGGCCGCCGGGATCGGGCTGGAGCTCATCCGGCTGTTCCAGGTCGAGCTCGAGCACTTCGAGAAGCTCGAGGGCACGACCCTCAGCCTCGAGGGCAAGGCGACCCGCCTCGCGGGCATGGTCCGTGGCAACCTCGGGATGGCCCTGCAGGGCCTCGCCGCCGTCCCGCTGTTCGCGGGCTGGGACCTCGCCACCGGCCGCGGGCGCATC
Organism: Aquipuribacter nitratireducens; assembly: GCF_037860835.1. NCBI lineage: Bacteria > Bacillati > Actinomycetota > Actinomycetes > Micrococcales > Intrasporangiaceae > Aquipuribacter > Aquipuribacter nitratireducens. Next base: position 218,725 of record NZ_JBBEOG010000003.1, read on the forward strand.
TTCAGCTTCGACGCCACCGGCGGGCGCTACGCGGAGTCCGAGCACCACTCCATCGGCTCCGGCTCCTACTTCGCCCGCGGGTCGCTGAAGAAGCGGTGGCGGCCCGGCATCACGACGGGGGAGGCGGCGTCCGTCGCCGTCGAGGCGCTGTTCGACGCCGCCGACGACGACTCCGCCACCGGCGGGCCGGACGTCGTCCGACGCATCTGGCCCGTCGTCGCCGTCGTCGACGCCGACGGCTACCGCGAGCTCGACGACACCGGGGTCGAGGCCCTCGTCGAGGAGCTCGTCGCCAGCAGGCGCGCCGGCGCCCGCTCCGGCGGGGCCGTGCCCGAGGTCGGGGGGACCCCGCTGTGAGCCAGCCGTTCTACGTCTCGCCCGAGCAGCTGATGAAGGACCGGGCGGACTACGCGCGCAAGGGCGTCGCCCGAGGGCGGCCCGTGGTCGTCGTCGCCCACGCCGACGGCGTCTCCTTCGTCGGGGAGAACCCGTCGCGGGCGCTGCACAAGGTGTCGGAGATCTACGACCGCATCGCCTTCGCGGCGGTCGGCAAGTACAACGAGTTCGAGAACCTCCGGGTCGCCGGGGTGCGCTACGCCGACCTGCGCGGCTACTCCTACGACCGCAGCGACGTCACCGCCCGCGGCCTCGCCAACGCCTACGCCCAGACCCTCGGCGCGGTCTTCACGCAGGAGTCGAAGCCATACGAGGTGGAGATCGTCGTCGCGGAGGTCGGTGTCGAGGCCGCCGACGACCAGCTGTACCGCCTGACGTACGACGGCTCCGTGACGGAGGAGCACGGGTTCGTCGCGATGGGCGCGGCGGCCGACCAGGTCACCGCCCACCTGCACGACCACTGGTCCGCCGACCTCGACCTGGCCGGGTCCGTCCGGCTCGCCGTCGCGGCGCTCCAGCAGGCCCCGGGCCCGGACGGCACGGGCCGCGAGGTGCCCCCGGAGCAGCTCGAGGTGGCGGTCCTGCAGCGCGGCCGACCGCGCCGGGCGTTCCGCCGCCCGTCGGTGGACGAGGTGCGCGTCGCCCTGTCGGGCGGCTGAGGCAGCGCGTACCGTCGGTGCATGGACAGGCGCATCCTCGGTCTCGAGACGGAGTTCGGGGTCACGTGCGCCTTCGAGGGCACCCGGCGGCTCAGCCCCGACGAGGTGGCCCGGTACCTGTTCCGCAAGGTCGTCTCGTGGGGCCGCTCGAGCAACGTGTTCCTCCGCAACGGCTCGCGGCTGTACCTCGACGTCGGCTCGCACCCGGAGTACGCGACCGCCGAGTGCGACGACGTCCGCGAGCTGGTCGTCCACGACCGGGCCGGCGAGCGGATCCTCGAGGGCCTCGCGACCGACGCCGAGCAGCGGCTGCGCGAGGAGGGCGTCAACGGCGAGGTCTTCCTCTTCAAGAACAACACCGACTCCGCCGGCAACTCCTACGGCTGCCACGAGAACTACCTCGTGAGCCGGCACGGGGAGTTCTCCCGGCTGTCGGACACCCTCATCCCGTTCCTCGTCTCCCGCCAGCTCGTCGCGGGCGCCGGAAAGGTCACCCAGACCCCGCGCGGGGCGGTGTACTCCCTGTCGCAGCGGGCCGACCACATCTGGGAGGGCGTGAGCAGCGCGACCACCCGCAGCCGGCCCATCATCAACACGCGCGACGAGCCGCACGCCGACGCCGAGCACTACCGGCGCCTCCACGTCATCGTCGGGGACTCCTCGATGTCGGAGACGACCACCCTGCTCAAGGTCGGCGCCGCCGACCTCGTCCTCCGCATGGTGGAGAGCGGCCACCCGGTCCGCGACCTCACGCTGGAGAACCCGATCCGCGCCATCCGGGAGATCAGCCACGACCTCACGGGACGACGCGCGGTCCGGCTCGCGAGCGGACGCACCGCCTCCGCGCTCGACATCCAGAGCGAGTACCTGCAGCGGGCGAAGCAGTTCGTGGAGTCCGGCGGCGTCGCCGCCGCGACCGCGACCGGCAGCGGCACGAGCGAGGGCACCTTCAAGCAGGTCCTCGACCTGTGGGAGCGGGCGCTGCGCGCGGTCGAGACCGACGACCTGTCGCTCGTCGAGCGCGAGATCGACTGGGTCGTCAAGCTCCGGCTGCTCCAGCGCTACATGGACAAGCACGACCTGTCGCTGGACTCCCCGCGCGTCGCCCGGCTCGACCTCGCCTACCACGACATCAACCGGCAGCGCGGCCTGTACTACCTCCTCGCCCGGCGGGGTCTCGTCGAGCGGGTCACCCGGGACGTCGAGGTGTTCGAGGCGACCGTCGTGCCACCGCAGACCACCCGCGCGCGGCTGCGGGGCGACTTCGTCCGCGCCGCGCAGGAGCGGCACCGCGACTTCACGGTCGACTGGGTCCACCTCAAGCTCAACGACCAGGCGCAGCGCACGGTCCTGTGCAAGGACCCGTTCCGCAGCGTCGACGAGCGCGTCGAACGGCTCATCGCCGGGATGTGAGCAGGGCCCGGGTCACCCGCTGTCAGGGAGCACCCAGCCTCGCGGCCTAGGCTCGGTCCCGATGTCCAGCAGCCGGCCGACCACGGCCCCCCCAGCCCACCCCCTGTCCAGCGGCGCCCGCCGCGCCTCCCGCCCCCTCGTCCTCGGTGCGGCGGCGCTCCTCGCCGTCGGTGTCGCCGCGTGCGGCTCCGGCGAGGCGACCGACGACGCGAGCGGGGCGGCGGGCGGGAACGCCGGCGGCTCCGGCGACCTGTCCGGCGTCAGCGTCGACGGAGCGTACGGCGAGGTCCCCACCGTCGAGTTCGACACCCCCTTCGAGGTCGAGGAGTCCGCGAGCACCGTCCTCGACGAGGGCGACGGCGAGGAGCTGACGAGCGAGGACACGGTGACGCTCGACTACTGGGTGTTCTCCGGCAGCAGCGGGGAGCAGCTCGAGAGCAGCCGTGACGCCGCCCCCATCAGCCTCCCGCTCGGCGAGGGCCAGGCCGCGCCCGGCATCATCGACGCGCTCGTCGGCATCCCCGACGGCTCGCGCGTGGTGGCCGCCGTCGCCCCGCCCGAGCCGCCGGAGGGGGCCAGCGCCGACCCGAGCGCGGAGACGATCGTCTTCGTCATGGACGTCCTCGGGGTCGTGCCCGAGCGCGCCGAGGGCGAGGTCGTGGAGCCGCCCGAGGGCGTGCCGTCGGTCACGACCGACGACGCCGGCGACGTCGAGAGCCTCGACGTCAGCGGCGTGGAGGCTCCCGAGGAGCTCGTCGTCACGACGCTGATCGAGGGCGAGGGGGAGCCGGTGGAGGCGGGCTCGACCGTCACCATCCACTACGAGGGCGTCCTCGCCTCCGACGGCACCGTGTTCGACTCCTCGTGGGACCGCGGGACCGCCGCGACGTTCCCGCTCGACAACCTCATCCCCGCCTGGCGCGACGGCCTCGTGGGCGTGCCGGTCGGCAGCCGCGTCGTCATGCAGGTGCCGCCGGAGCAGGGCTACGGCGCCGAGGGCAGCCCACCCACGATCCCGGGTGACGCCGACCTCGTGTTCGTCGTCGACGTCCTCGCGGCCACCGCACCGCCCGCCTGACCAGGGAGCACACGGGACGCCACCCCGACCGCGCGAGGCAGTAGCCTGCCCGCGCGGTCGGGGCGCTCCCCGGCCGCGGCCCGGGGAGGTGGACGATGTCGGCGCGGCGGACCGAGCGGCTCCTCAACCTCGTGATCGCGCTCCGCGCGACCCGGCGCGGCATGCGGCGCGAGGAGATCCGCGCCGCCGTCCCGCAGTACGCCGGCAGCCCCTCCGACGCCGCCTTCGAGCGGATGTTCGAGCGGGACAAGGAGGACCTCCGCGAGCTCGGGGTCCCCGTCGTGACGGTCGCGAGCGACGTCCTCGTCGACGCCGACGACGCCTACCGCATCGACGCGCAGGCCTGGGACCTGGCGCCGGTGTCCTTCACCGCCGCCGAGGTCGCCGTCCTCGCGCTCGCGGCCCGCGTGTGGCAGCAGGCGGCGCTCGCCGCGCCCGCCGCACGCGCCCTCACGAAGCTCCGCGCCGTGGGGGCGGACGACGACCTCGCCGCCGAGAGCGCCGCCGTGCGGGCCGCGGCCGGGCTCGTGGAGGCGGGTGTCCGGGCCGTCGACCGCGCGTTCGACCCGCTCCACGCCGCCCTGCGCGCCCACCGGCGGGTGCGGTTCCGCTACCGCCGCCCCGACGGGGCCGTCGCCGCGCGGACCGTCGACCCCTGGCGGCTCCTGCTGCGGGGCGGCACCTGGTACCTCCTCGGCTTCGACCACGACCGCGCCGCCCCACGGGTGTTCCGGCTCGGGCGCATCGAGGGCGAGGTCACGACCGTCCGGGGCGGCCCACCGATCAGCCCCCCGGCGCCGGAGGTGGTCGCCGCCGCCGTCGCCGACACGGTGCACGTGCTCTCCCCGGACCCCGTCCGACCCGACGGTCCCCGGTACGAGGCGCTCGTGCGGGTGCGGCCCGGCCGGGCGGGGGGCCTACGGGCCCTCGCGGAGCGTGCCGGTGCCCCCGCCGGTCCGGACGGCCTCCTTCGGGTGCCGTGGACGGGGTGGGCGCACGAGGACGGGCCCCGGCCGCCCGGCTGGCTCGTGGAGGCCGTCGCGGCCTGCGGTGCCGACGCCACGGTCGTCGCCCCCGCGCCCCTCGCCGAGGCGGTGGCGGCGACGTGGCAGGCGGTGCTCGACCGGCACGCCCCGGCCGCGGACACCGAGCCGGACGCCGACCGGGAGGCCGACCACGACGCCGACGACGACGCCCACGACGACGCGGACCCGGACACCCCTCACGGCGCCGCCGCCGATGCGAGCCCGACGGCCGAGGCGTCGTGGACGCCCGGCGCCACGGACCGGCTGTCCCGGCTCCTCGCGATGGTGCCGTTCGTCCTCGACCGGGACGGCATCGGCCTCGCCGAGCTCGCCGCCCACTTCGAGGTGAGCGAGCAGCAGGTCGTCCGGGACCTCCAGCTCCTCTTCGTCTGCGGCACACCCGGGCACCTGCCCGACGACCTCATCGAGGCCGACTGGGAGGGCGGGGTCGTGCGGATCGGCAACGCCGACACGCTGTCCCGCCCGCTGCGGCTGACGGGGGAGGAGGCAGTCGTGCTCCTCCTCGGGCTCCGCCTGCTCGCCGACGTGCCCGGGCCCCACGACCGCGAGGCCCTCGGGCGGGCCACGCGGACGCTGCAGCGCCTCACGGGCGACGCCGAGCCGCTGCTGGAGGTGGTGGCCGACCCGTGGGGGCCCCCGGCGCACGCGGACACCGTCGCCCGCGCGCTGCGCGAGGGCCGCCGGCTGCGGCTGCGGTACCTGTCGGCCGCCCGTGACGAGCTCACCGACCGCGAGGTCGACCCCGTCCGCGTCGTGGTCGACGGCGGGCGGCCCTACCTGCAAGCGTGGTGCTACCGCGCCGACGACGTCCGCTCGTTCCGCCTCGACCGGGTCGTCGACGCCACGGTGCTCGAGGAGCCGGTCCGTGCGCACCCCGGCGGCGACCGCGATGGGGCGCCGTCCCGCGCGTGGGTCGCGGAGCACGGGAGGCCCGTGCGGCTGCGGCTGCGCCGCGGCGCGGAGTGGGTCGCCGAGCAGTACCCCGTCGAGGTCGTCGTCCGCCAGGGGCAGCCCCTCGTCACCGACGTCCGGCTGCAGGTCGCCGACACCGGTCGCGTGGTCCGGCTCGCCCTGCGCCTGGGCGGTGCGCTCGAGGTCCTCGCGCCGCGGAGCCTGCGCCGGGACGTCGCCGCGGCCGCCGCAGCGGCCCTCGACGCGGCCGTCACGGTCCCCGCCGGCCGCTGACCCGTCCGGGCTGGGCCGTCCGGGCGACCCCCGGTCACGTCGTGCGCGCAGCCGCGTTCAAGTTCTCCGGCGGTCGTGCCGAACGACCTCTCACAAGAACCCGGCGGACGACCGGGCTCGCCCGGTGAGGAGGGTGAAGATGACAGTCATCAAGGCGTCGTGCCCATCGTGCGGTGACGTGGAGCTCACCCCGCGCCAGGTGCGGCTGGTCGTGTGCTCCGTGGAGGCCCGCAGCTTCTACAGCTTCTCGTGCTCGACGTGCGGGGACGAGGTCCGCAAGCACGCCGGCACCGACGTGGTCGCGCTGCTGAGCAGCGGCGGCGTCGTGCCCGAGCGGTGGGTCATCCCCGCCGAGGTGCTCGAGCCGCACGACGGCCCGGTCCTGTCCCACGACGACCTGCTCGACTTCTGCCTGTGGCTGGAGAGCGCCGACCTGCTCGCAGCCGTCGCGCAGGCGAGCCAGGGTCGCCCGTCCGGGGAGTCCGCGACCCTCTGAAGGGCGCCCGCGCCGCACCCCGCCGCTACGGTGGAGCGGTGCTGTGGGTCCTCGTGTGCGCCGTCATCGTGCTGTTCGGCGGCGGCTACCTGTTCCTCCACGGCCGCGAGGTCGTGCGCAAGGGGGGCCGGCTGCTCGCCGAGGTCGACGAGGCCGTGCGCCGCGCGGAGGAGGCGGGTCGCGGGAGGGCTCCGGAGGACCCCCCCGGCACGTAGAGTGGTGCGCACCAACCGACGGAGGCACCCATGTTCCGCAACCTCGTGGACAACCCGCTCATGCTGGTCGTCATCATCCTCCTGATCGTCCTGCTCTTCGGGGCCAAGCGCCTGCCGGACGCCGCCCGCTCGCTGGGCCGCTCCATGCGCATCTTCAAGTCCGAGGTCAAGGAGATGAAGAAGGACGACGCGCCGTCGGGCTCGTCCACGTCGTCCACCGCGTCGACGCGGAACGAGCCCGAGGCCCTCGAGGGCCGGGTCGTCGACGAGGAGCACCCGCCGCGGACGAGCCCGAGCACCTCCGACGCCGACCACGCCCGCCGCGAGGCCTGAGCCCCCACCGTCCGGCGCCGCGTCGCGGCGCCGGCGTCGACTGACGGAGGTCCGACGTGCTCCGGCGTGCCCGCAACCCCGAGGGGCGGATGCCCCTGCGCGCCCACCTCGTGGAGCTGCGCAACCGCCTGGTCGTGGCCGGGATCGCGGTGGTCGCGATGGGCGTCGTGGGCTGGGTGGTGTACCCGACCCTCGTCGAGGAGCTGGTCCGTCCCATCGTCGTCGCCGCCGAGGCGAACGACCAGCCGATCGACCTGCGGTTCGCCTCCCCGACGGAGGCCTTCGACGTCCGCGTGAAGATGTCGCTGTGGATCGGCGTCATCGGGTCGAGCCCGGTGTGGATCTACCAGCTGTGGGCGTTCATCACCCCGGGGCTCACGCGCAAGGAGCGGTGGTACTCCGTCGGCTTCCTCGCGGCGTCGGTGCCGCTGTTCCTCGCCGGGGTCACGCTGGCGTGGTTCGTGCTGCCCAACGCCTTCATCTTCCTCACGAGCCTCAACCCGGAGCAGGTCGGGAGCTTCTTCGACTTCAGCCTGTACGTCGCGTTCGTCACGCGGGTCGCGCTCTTCTTCGGCGTCGCGTTCCTCCTGCCGGTCGTCCTCGTCGCGCTCAACCTCGCCGGTCTCGTCGAGGGCCGCACGCTCCTGCGCGGCTGGCGCTTCGCCGTCGTCGTCACCCTCGTCTTCGCCGCCATCGCGAGCCCCACGCCCGACATCTGGGTGATGTTCACCCTCACCGGGCCCATGCTCGCGCTCTACCTCCTCGCGGTCGGGATCGCCTCCGTCGTCGACTGGCGTCGGGCCCGGCGCTCCGGCACCCGCGGGCTCGACGACGAGGAGGCCTCCGCGATCGAGGACGCCGACGGGGTCGAGGCGGCCACCGGTCTCGGCGAGGCCCCGGGCATCGAGCACGCCTCCGCCCTCGACGACCCGCCGCCCCTCGGCGCCGCGGACGGCCGTGGCGGCGACGTCCACCGCGCCGACGCGACGTGAGCGCCGAGCCCGCGCCGCGGCCCGCGGGGGACCGGCCCCGCACCCCCGGCGCCCGCGTCGCGCTGCTCGTCAACCCCAGCGCCGGTGCCGGCCGTGGCGCCGCGCTCGGGCGGGCCGCGACGCAGCGGCTGCGCGCCCTCGGCCACGACGTCCACGACGTGAGCGCCGCCGACGGCAGCGCGGCGGCACGGGCCGCCGCGGACGCCGTCGGGGCGACCGGCGCCGACCGTCCCGACGCCCTCGTCGTCGTCGGCGGGGACGGCATGGTCCACCTCGGGGTGGGAGCGGTCGCCCACACCGGCGTGCCGCTCGGGGTGGTGCCCGCCGGCACCGGCAACGACATCGCACGCGCGTGGGGCCTGCCGGGAGACCCGGTGGCGGCCGTCGACACCCTCGACGCGTGCCTGCGCGCGGGCTGGGTCGCGCCCTTCGACGCCGTCCGCGTCGACGACCCGGGTTCGGCCGAGGAGCGCCCCGCCTGGGTGGGCGGGGTCGTGGCCGCCGGCTTCGACGCCGTCGTCAACGAGCGTGCCAACGGCTGGCGCTGGCCCCGCGGCGCCGCCCGGTACAACCTCGCCATCGCCCGGGAGCTGCCGGTGTTCCGCCCCGTGCCGTACCGGCTGGTCCTCGACGGCGAGGAGTGGCGCACCGAGGGTCTGCTGGTCGCCGTCGCGAACACGGGCTCCTACGGCGGCGGCATGCGGATCGCGCCGGACGCGACGCCCGACGACGGCCTCCTCGACGTCGTCGTCGTCACGCCGGTGTCCCTCCCGCGGTTCGTGCGGCTGTTCCCGAAGGTGTACGACGGCACGCACGTCGACGTCGACGCCGTCGAGGTGCGGCGCGCCCGCACGGTCGAGGTGCACGTCGACGCGGGCGGACGGCACCCGCGTCGGATCGTCGCCTACGGCGACGGCGAGCGGCTCGGCGAGCTGCCGCGGCGCTTCACCGCGGTGCCGGGTGCCGTCGCGGTCCTCACGCCCCGCGCCGCCTAACCTGGGAGGCATGAGCAGCTCGGCCGACCTCAGCCCGGCCGAGCGGTTCGCCGCGGCCCGCCGCCGCCGGAAGGCGGAGAGCTCACCGCTCGGGCGCTTCGTCGCGGGCCTCGGGTTCGACCCCGACCCGTTCCAGGTCGAGGCGATGGAGGCGGTCGCCGCCGGGCACGGCGTGCTCGTCGCCGCGCCCACGGGCGCGGGCAAGACCGTCGTCGGGGAGCTCGCCGTCCACCTCGCCCTCGAGACCGGCCGCAAGGCGTTCTACACGACCCCCATCAAGGCGCTGAGCAACCAGAAGTACGCCGACCTCGTCGCGGTGCACGGGGCCGACGCGGTCGGCCTGCTCACGGGCGACGTGTCGGTCAACGGGGAGGCGCCCGTCGTCGTCATGACGACCGAGGTGCTCCGCAACATGATCTACGCGGGCAGCCGCACCCTCGACGGCCTCGGCTTCGTCGTCATGGACGAGGTCCACTACCTCGCCGACCGGTTCCGCGGCGCGGTGTGGGAGGAGGTCATCATCCACCTCGCCGAGGACGTCCAGGTGGTGTCGCTGTCGGCGACGGTGAGCAACGCCGAGGAGTTCGGCGAGTGGCTCGCGACCGTACGAGGCGACACCCGCGTCGTGGTCTCCGAGCACCGGCCCGTGCCCCTGTGGCAGCACGTCATGGTGGGGGACCGCCTCCACGACCTGTTCGTCGACCCCGAGGGCGACCCGGTCCTCGGCCTGCCGGGGGAGGACCGGCACCTCGTCAACCCCGAGCTCGTCGCGCTCGCGCGCGAGGACACCCGGTTCCAGCGACGCCACCGCGGCCGACCGCCGCGCGGCGGGGCGAGGCCGCGACGCCGCCCGAGCGCGTCGCGGGCCCAGGTCGTCGAGGCGCTCGACGCCGACGGCCTCCTGCCCGCCATCCACTTCATCTTCAGCCGCAACGGCTGCGACGCCGCGGTACGGCAGTGCCTCGCGTGGGGCGTGCGCCTCACGACGTCGGAGGAGCGCCGCGAGATCCGCCTCCTCGCGGAGGAGCGGACCGCGGCGCTGCCCGACGCCGACCTCGGGGTGCTCGGCTGGTCGGAGTGGGTCGAGGGCCTCGAGCGGGGGATCGCCGCCCACCACGCCGGCCTGCTCCCGGTCTTCAAGGAGACCGTGGAGGAGCTGTTCCGGCGCGGCCTCGTCAAGGTCGTGTTCGCCACCGAGACCCTCGCGCTCGGGGTCAACATGCCCGCCCGCTCGGTCGTGCTCGAGAAGCTCGTCAAGTGGAACGGCGAGCAGCACGTCGACGTCACGCCGGGGGAGTACACGCAGCTGACGGGCCGCGCGGGCCGCCGGGGCATCGACGTCGAGGGTCACGCCGTCGTCCTGTGGCACGAGGGCCTCGACCCCGACCACGTCGCGGGTCTCGCCTCCACCCGCACGTACCCGCTGCGCTCGAGCTTCGCGCCGACGTACTCCATGGCGGTCAACCTCGTCGAGCAGGTCGGGCGCGAGGAGGCCCGGCGCGTCCTGGAGACCTCCTTCGCCCAGTTCCAGGCCGACCGCGCCGTCGTCGGGCTCGCGACCCAGCTGCGCAAGCAGGAGGAGGCGCTCGAGGGCTACACCGAGGCGATGACCTGCCACCTCGGGGACTTCGAGGCCTACCACCGGCTGCGGCGGCGCGTCTCCGCGCTGGAGAAGGACCTGTCGCGCCGGGCGTCGGCGGTCCGTCGTGCCGACGCGGAGGCGACGCTGGAGCGGCTGCGCCGCGGCGACGTCATCGCCGTCCCGAGCGGCCGCGAGCGCGGCTGGGCGGTCGTCCTCGACCCCGGCCTGTCCGCGCAGGGCCCCCGGCCGACGGTGCTCACCGAGCAGCGGCAGGTCCGTCGGCTCGACGCCGTCCAGTTCCCGTCCGCGGTCCGGGTGGTGACGACGGTGCGGGTGCCGAAGGGTTTCGAGCCCGGCGACCCGCGTGCCCGCCGCGACCTCGCGAGCAGCCTCCGCAACGCCCTCGCGCAGGTCGGCGGCGGCACGACGCGACCGCCGCGGGAGAGCACCGCTCCTGAGGCGGACCAGCCGGGGGAGCTCGAGCTCGTCCGGCTGCGCCGGGAGCTGCGCGCCCACCCGTGCCACGGCTGCGCCGACCGCGAGGACCACGCCCGGTGGGCCCAGCGCCGCGACGAGCTGGAGCAGCGCCACGCCGAGCTGCGGCGCCGCGTCGAGGGTCGCACCGCCGTCATCGCCCGGACCTTCGACCGGGTGTGCGACGTCCTCACGGAGCTGGGCTACCTCGACGGGGACACCGTCACCCCCGCGGGGCGGGCGCTGCAGCGGATCTACACGCAGTCGGACCTGCTCGTCGCCGAGTGCCTGCGCACCGGTGTGTGGGACGGGCTCGACGGGCCCTCCCTCGCCGCCGTCGTGTCGACGCTCGCGTTCGAGGCCCGCCGCGAGACCGAGGGCGTCGACCCCCGGCTGCCGGGGCGCGGCACCGCGGCCGCGTGGACGGCGACGGTGCGGCTGTGGTCGGAGGTCACCGACGTCGAGCGGCGGCACCGCCTGCCGCCGCTGCGGGAGCCCGACGCCGGCTTCGCGGCCGCCGTCCACCGCTGGGCGCAGGGCCGCCCGCTGGAGACGGTCCTGCGCGAGAACGACCTCAGCCCCGGCGACTTCGTCCGCTGGTGCCGGCAGACCGTCGACCTCCTCGACCAGGTCCACCAGGCGGCGCCGCGGGACTCCTCCCTGCGCGCGGCCGCGGCGCAGGCGCTCGCGGGCGTGCGCCGCGGCGTCGTCGAGTACAGCCTCAGCGGCTGAGGCCGGTCCGGGCCCCGCGCAGCCGTCCCACGGCGCCGGTGAGGCCCCACCGCTCGGCGTGGGCGTCCGTGGCGGCCGGGTCCGGCTCGGGACCGAGCACGAGACCGGCGAGGTCGTCCGGCTCGAGCGGGGCGTCGTCGACGCAGCGCACCACCCGCAGCGCCCGGTGGAGGTAGTCCGCGGCCTCCGCCAGCCTCGCCCGCCGTGCCCGGCTCAGGCTGGAGTCCGGGTCCCGCACGGCCTCGAGCAGCCCGGCGAGCCCACCGTGGCGGCGCAGCAGCTCGGCCGCGGTGCGCTCGCCGATGCCGGCGACGCCCGGAAGGCCGTCGGAGGGGTCGCCGCGCAGCAGCGACATCTCGAGGTAGCCGCGGCCGCCGGACACGTCGTACTTCTCCGCGAGCCGGGCCTCGTCGTAGACCGGGGCGTCCCGCACCCCGCCCCCGACGTAGACGACGTCGACGCCGCGCGCGTCGTCGACGAGCTGGAGGAGGTCCCGGTCGCCGGACACCACGTGGACCGGACCGCGCTGCTCGTCCGGCCAGCGGCGGGCGAGCGTGGCGCACGCGTCGTCGGCCTCGTGCCCCGGCGCGGCGACGACCGGCAGGCCGAGCAGCGCGAGCGTCGCCGCGAGGAGCGGCACCTGGGGGGCGAGCTCGTCGGGCGCCTCCTCGACGTCGGGGTCGCCTTCCGGGCGGGCCTCGAGCACCCGGTGCGCCTTGTACGCCGGGAGCAGGTCGGTGCGGAACGCCGGGCGCCAGTCGGCGTCCCAGCACGCGGCGTAGGCGTCGGGGCGGTACCGCTGGAGCAGGTGGGCCGTCATGTCGAGGTAGCCGCGGACGGCGTTCACCGGGGAGCCGTCGGGGGCGGCGACCGACGTGGGGATCGCGTGGAAGGCCCGGAAGTAGAGGGTCGCGGCGTCGACGGCCAGCAGCGCGCTCACGGGCCCATGCTGGCAGGCCCGCGCTAGCCTGGCGGGCACCTACCCGCCCCGCAGCCCGCACCGGCCGTCCCACCCCGTCGTCCGGCCCGGGCCCTCACACCCAGAGGACGCACCCCCGTGACCGGTCGACGACGACCCTTCCCCGCTCCCGCACGCGTGCTGCCCGACGAGGACGCCGCCGACCTCCTCGAGCTCACCCGCGAGATCGGTGAGGCCGAGCTCGCCCCCCGGGCCGCCGAGGCGGAGGAGCGGGCGGCCACCGCCCACGAGTACCCGCGCGACACCTACCGCCTGCTGGGCAAGAGCGGGCTCCTGGGCCTGCCCTACCCCGAGGAGCTCGGCGGCGGCGGCCGGCCGTACACCGTCTACCTGCAGGTCGTCGAGGAGCTCGCCCGCTCGTGGGCGAGCATCGCCATGGGCGTGAGCGTCCACGTCCTCGCGTGCAACGCGGTCGCGACCGCCGGCACCCGCGAGCAGCAGGAGCGCTGGCTGCCGGACCTGCTCGGCGGCGAGCTGCTCGCCGGCTACTGCCTGTCGGAGCACGAGTCCGGCTCCGACGCGGCCGCCATGCGCACGCGGGCCGAGCGCAGCGGCGAGGGTGCCGAGGCGGGCTACCGGCTCCACGGCACCAAGGCGTGGATCACCCACGGCGGCATGGGCGACGTCTACACCGTCTTCGCGCGCACCTCGCCCCGGCCCGAGTCCGGACAGGGCCCGTCGGGCAGCGGGATCTCCGCGTTCCTCGTGCCCGGTGACGCGCCGGGGCTCAGCGCGGCGGCGCCCGAGCGCAAGATGGGCTTCGACGCCTCCCGCACCTCCCAGGTCCTCCTCGACGACGTCCGCGTCGGGGCCGACCGGCTCCTCGGCGCCGAGGGCGACGGCTTCACCATCGCGAAGCGGGCGCTCGACGCCGGTCGTCTCGGCATCGCCGCGGTCGCCGTCGGGGTCGCGCAGGCGGCGCTGGAGGACGCCGTCGCCTACGCGAAGGACCGCCGCCAGTTCGGTCGCGCGATCATCGACAACCAGGGCCTCGGCTGGCTCCTCGCGGACATGGCGACGGCGGTCACCGCGTCCCGCGCGCTCTACCTCGAGGCCGCCCGCCTCCTCGACGCCGGCGACGAGCCCGACCGGGTCCGGGCCACCGCGTCCATGGCGAAGACGTTCTGCACCGACTCGGCGGTCCGCGTCACGACCGACGCCGTCCAGGTGCTCGGCGGGGCCGGCTACGTCCGCGACCACCGTGCCGAGCGGTTGATGCGAGAGGCGAAGCTGCTCCAGATCGTCGAGGGCACCAACCAGGTGCAGCGGGTCGTCGTCGCCGGGGCGCTCGCCCGCTCCTGACGGGCCGTCACCCGGCGTGACGGCACGCTCGCCCGCCCGGGTGACGCCCGGGCGGGTGGGCGGCGGTCGGCACGCCCGAAGGGGTCAAGCGGGCCGCCGTGGGGGCCGATGGGTGCAGCGCGGGCACGACGGAGGACGCGCACACCGCGACCTCCCGGCAGGCCCGCGCCGACCCCGCCCCGGAGGACTCCTCGTGCGCCGAGCACTCGCCGCCACCGCCGTCGTGACGATCGTCGGGGGGTTGCTCGTCTTCGACGTGTCGGGCGTTCCCGCGCTCGGGCCCGACCGGCCGGAGCGGCAGACGACCGTGCCCCTGACGGGGGCCCGGGCCAGCGCGCTCGAGCCGGACACCCTCGTCACCGACCCGATGCCCACCGACGACTTCAGCGTCATGGGCGTGACGTGGGCCGAGGGGAGCGCCGACCCCGCCACGACGACGGTCGAGGTCCGGGTGCGCGAGGCCGACGGCTGGACCGGCTGGACGCCGCTCGACGTCAACGACGCCGCACCGGACCCCGGCACCGAGGAGGCGCTCCTCGCCGCGGACGTCACCGCGACCGAGCCCCTCGTCACGGCGCAGGCGGACGGCGTGCAGGTGCGCGTCCGCAGCGCCGCGGGGGAGGAGCCCGAGGACCTCGAGGCCGTGCTCATCGACCCGGGGAGCGACGCCGCGCCCGCCGCCGAGCCCCTGTCCGGGGCCGGGGCCGCCAGCGGCGCGCCCGCGGTCGTCACGCGCTCGCAGTGGGGCGCGGACGAGTCGAAGCGCCGCTGCAGCCCCAGCTACTCCAGCACCCTGCTCGCCGGCACCGTGCACCACACGGCGGGCACGAACTCCTACACGGCCTCGCAGAGCAGGGGCATCGTCAAGGGGATCTACCTCTACCACACGGGCACGCTGGGCTGGTGCGACATCGGCTACAACTTCCTCGTCGACAAGTACGGCACGGTCTTCGAGGGTCGCTACGGCGGCACGACGAAGGCGGTCCGCGGCGCCCACGCCGGGGGCTTCAACGACCGCACCGTCGGCGTGTCCGCGCTGGGGAACTACGAGACCGCGTCGGCCCCCGCCGTGATGGTGCGGACGATCGGCGAGGTGCTGGGCTGGAAGCTCGGCCTCTTCGGTCGCACCGCGACCGGGACCGTGAGCCTCACCTCCGCCGGCGGCAGCACCGCGCGCTGGCCCTCCGGCACGACCGTGACCCTGCCGGCCGTCTTCGGTCACCGCGACGTCGGCCTCACCGCGTGCCCGGGCACGCACCTCTACGCGGCCATGGGCACGGTCCGCAGCGTCGCCGCGCAGACGTCGGCGGACGTCCGTGCCGCCGCGCCCACCCCGACACCGACGCCGTCGACGACCCCCGCCCCCACCGCCACGGCGACCCCGTCGCCGTCGCCGACGCCGACCGCCACGGCCACGCCGACCGCGGCGCCCACCCCCACCCCGACCGTGTCGACCACCCCGCCGGCGCCGCTCCCGGTCCCCACCAGCGCGCCGCTCGACGCCGACCTGCGGGAGGCGATCGTCGTGCCGCTGGAGGTCGACCTGGGCGCCGGCCAGGAGCTCCTCGCCTACACCCCGGCGGCGCCGGGCACGCGCACCGTCCTCGACGTCGCCGACACCGGCTCGCGGAGCGTCCTGTCCACCACGCGGTGGACCCTCGGCTGGGACCTCGTGGTGCCCGCGGAGCTCGACGGCACCCCGGGCGACGAGACGCTGCTGTACGACCGGGACACCGGCCGTGCCGTGGTCGTCGACACCTCGCCGAAGGGGGAGTCGCGCATCGTCCTGGAGGCGGGCTGGTCGACGGCGTGGACGAGCATCGTCCCCGTCGAGGTCGACGGGAACCCCGTCTCGGAGCTGCTCCTCTACTCCGCGACGACCGGCGCGCAGCGCGTGGTCCGGCTCTCGCCCGTCGCCTCCAGCGCGACCTTCGGCACCAGCACGTGGAGCCGGGGCTGGACCTCGGTGACCGCGCTCGAGGCCGACGGCACCGCCGGGGCCGAGGTGGGCGTGTACAACGCCGCCACCGGCCGGCACGCGGTCGTCGACCTCGGCACGGGGCGCCTCTCGACGACGCTGTCCTCCCAGCAGTGGGCGAGCGGGCTCTCGACGGTCGTGGGCCTGGAGGTCGACGGCACCGAGCGCTCCGAGGTCCTCACCTACGACGCCGCCACGGGGACCGGCACCCTGCTCGACGTCGCCGCCGGCGCGGCGCTCGTCCGTCGCACCGGGTACCGGTGGGACGCCGGCTGGTCGACGCTGTCCCCGGCCGAGGTCGACCGCACCGCCGGCGCGGAGCTGGTCCTGCACGACCGGACCTCGGGCCGCCTGCTGCTCCTCGACCTCGCCGCCAACGGCACCGCCCGGCAGCTCGGCTGGTCCGGGACGGCGGCGCGCACCGACGGGCCCCGCTACCGCGACCCCGTGGTCCGCGCCCGCTGACCCGGCGCTGGCTAGGCTGCGGGGGGTGAGCCTCCCCGACGTGCGGCCGTTCACCGACGAGACCGACCGGACCATCGTCCGGGCCCTCGCGGAGGACGGCCGCATGTCGTACACCGACCTCGGCCGCCTCACCGGGCTGTCGACGTCGGCGGTGCACCACCGCGTGCGCCGGCTCGAGCAGCGCGGTGTCGTGCGCGGCTACCGCGCGGTCCTCGACCCGACCGCGCTCGGCCTGCCGCTCACGGCCTTCATCGCCCTCACCCCGCTCGACCAGTCCGCCCCGGACGACGTTCCGGAGCGGCTGCGGGACCTCGTCGAGGTCGAGGCGATCCACGCGGTCGCGGGGGAGGCGAACTACCTCATCAAGGTGCGGGTCGACACCCCGCCGCACCTGGAGGACCTCCTCACGACGATCCGTCAGAAGGCGGGCGTGTCGACGCGGACGACGGTCGTCCTCAGCACGCCGTACGAGGACCGGCCGCCACGCGTGTGACGTGGGCTCAGGTCGCGACGAGGCTGCCGAGCCCGGCGTCGAGGCGCTGCCGCTCCGCCCACCACCGCCGGCCGTCCTCCGGCAGGGTGTCGATCGGGTCGTAGTACGGGTACGTGCGCTCGAGCGCGTCCGGGTCGTCGGCCTCCACGGAGGTCCGGTAGTTCTTCGTCCACTCGCTGATGCCGCGCACCCGGTCGTAGGAGTGGACCTGGTGCACCCAGCGCTTCCCGACGAACGGCACGTCGCACACGATCCGCGGCGTCGCGAACCCCGGCAGGTAGCCCATGATCGCGTGCTGCAGGTCCTGGGCGGCCGCGAGCGAGGTCCGCCAGTGCTCCGCCGCCGGGATCATGTCGCACATGTAGAAGTAGTACGGCGTGATCGACGCCTCGTCCTGCAGGCCGAAGCAGAGGTCGAGCAGCGCCTCGGGGGTGTCGTTGACGCCCCGCATGAGGACGCCCTGGTTGCGGACGTCGCGCACCCCCGCCTCGAGCATCGTCCGTGCCGCCTCCGCGACGAGCGGGGTGAGGGACGACGCGGCGTTGACGTGGGTGTGGATCGCGAGGGACACCCCGCGGGCGCGAGCCGTGCCCGCGACCCGCGTGACCCCCTCGACGACCGCGGGGGACAGCCAGTGCTGCGGCAGGCCCATGAGCGCCTTGCTCGCGAGGCGGATGTCGCGGATGTTGTCGATCCGCAGGAGCTCGTCGAGGAACGCCTCCAGGCGCGGCCACGGCATGTTCGCGACGTCCCCGCCGGACACGACGACGTCGCGGACCTGCGGGGAACGGCGCAGGTGGTCGAGCATGTCCTGCAGCCGGTTCGCGGGCTTGAGCGTGAACTTCA
Organism: Aquipuribacter nitratireducens; assembly: GCF_037860835.1. Taxonomy (NCBI): domain Bacteria; kingdom Bacillati; phylum Actinomycetota; class Actinomycetes; order Micrococcales; family Intrasporangiaceae; genus Aquipuribacter; species Aquipuribacter nitratireducens. Next base: position 236,384 of record NZ_JBBEOG010000003.1, read on the forward strand.
GCTTCTCGACCTGCGGGGTCGACGTGCCGACGAGGTCCATGCGGGTGCAGTGACCGCAGTACTGCGGGCACGTCGGGAGGATCTCCGCGAGGACCTTCGTCGGGTACCGGTGGGTGAGGCCCTCGACGGCCCACATGTCGTGCTCGTGCAGGGAGTCGCGGCTGGCGAACGGGTGGGACGCCCACTCGGTGAACCGGTCGGTGAGCAGCGGCAGCATGTAGCGGCGCACCGGGTCGGCGCGGAACGCCTCGGACCAGGCCGCGCCCGCGGCCGGCACGCCCTCGTCCCCGGTGCCCGGGACGATCGTGTTGAGCATCTGCGGGGGCAGGAGCATCGACATCGTCGCCCGCTGCTGCTGGTCGGCGACGAGGTCGTCGTAGACGTCGTCGGTCAGCAGGTCGCCCATGACGTCGCGCAGCTGCGCGGCCGTCTTCACGCAGTGGCTGCGCTGCCACTGCACGTCCCGCCACTGCTCGTCCGTCACGTCGCGCCACCCCGGGACACGACGCCAGTCGGGCTCGACGAGGGGACGGCGGGCGTAGGAGTACGGCTGCAGGCTCACAGACGGCAGCGTATAGGCGAATCTTCGGTCCGTCATGCACCAGACGACGGATGTTTGCGTCTACGCTGCCCTTCGTGCGTGAGATGACGGTTCCCGAGTCGCCGGTCGGGGCGCACCGCGTGCTCGAGCCCGCAGGCGTCCTGCCGCAGGCCGCCCAGCGCCTCGACACCGACCCCGCGCTGTGGCCCGGCGAGGTGCGCGTCCGCGTCGACCGTCTCAACCTCGACGCGGCGAGCGCCCACCAGCTGCGTCGGGCCGCCGACGGCGACCCCGACGCCGTCCGTCAGCAGGTGCTGGGGATCGTCCGCAGCCGCGGGAAGATGCACAACCCCGTGACCGGGTCCGGCGGCATGCTCCTCGGCACGGTCGAGGAGGTCGGCCCGCAGAGCCCGCTCGGGCTGCGCGTCGGACAGCGGGTCGCGACGCTCGTCAGCCTCACGCTCACCCCGCTCGCGCTGGGGGACGGGCTGGAGCGGTGGGACGGCCGCGGTGAGCAGGTCCCCACCAGCGGCCACGCGATCCTCTTCTCGCGCAGCATCGCGGCGGTCGTGCCCGACGACCTGCCGGAGGAGACCGTGCTCGCGGTCATGGACGTGTGCGGAGCCCCGGCCCTCGTCGACCGGGTCGTCCGCGACCGGCTCGGGCGCGGGCTGCGCGCCGACGTCGCCGTCCTCGGGGCGGCCGGGAAGTCCGGTGCCCTGTCGCTCGCCGCGGCGCGGGCTGCCGGCGCGGGGCGGCTCGTCGGGCTCGTGCCGGTCGAGGAGGAGGCGACGCGCCTGCGCGCGTCCGGCCTGGCCGACGACGTCGTCCTCGCGGACGCCACCGACCCCCTGGCCGCGGCCGAGGCCGTCCGCGGGGCGCTCGACGGGCACGGCGCCGACGTCACGGTCGTCTGCGTCGACGTGCCCGGCTGCGAGCACGGCGCCGTCCTCGCGACCGACGACGGCGGCACGGTCGTCTTCTTCTCCATGGCGACGTCGTTCAGCGCCGCCGCCCTCGGCGCCGAGGGGCTCGCCGCCGACGTCACCATGCTCGTCGGCAACGGCTACACGCCCGGCCACGCGGAGCTCGCCCTCACGCTGTACCGGGACTCGGCGGGGGTGCAGCAGCTGCTCGGCGCGAGGATGGGCGCATGAGCACAGCCACGAGGACGCTGTACCGCCACGGCGCCGTCTACAGCCCCGCCGACCCGTACGCCCAGGCCCTCCTCGTCGAGGACGGCACCGTCGCGTGGGTGGGCGGCGACGAGGCCGCGGACTCCCTCGCGGGTGGCCTGGGCGCGGACGACCGGGTCGTCGACCTCGCCGGTGCTCTCGTGACCCCGGCGTTCGTCGACGGCCACGTCCACTGCTTCGACACCGGCCTGCTCGCCACCGGGGTCGACCTCACCGGTGTCCGGTCGGTGGGTGCGCTGCTCGACGCCGTGGCCGCCTTCGCCGCTGCGCACCCCGGCGAGCGGGTCCTCGGCCACGGCTGGGACGAGACCCTCCTCGCCGAGGGCCGACCGCCGACGTCGGAGGAGCTGGAGCGGGCGGCCCCGGGGGCGCTCGTCTACCTCAGCCGGGTCGACGTCCACTCCGCGCTCGTCTCCCGCCGCCTCGTCGACGAGGCCGGAGCCGCCGGCCTGCCGGGCCACGACGGCAGCGCGCGCGTCGAGCGGGACGCCCACCACCTCACCCGCTCCCACGCGCGCGACGTCCCCGCCGGGGTGCGGGCCGCCGCCCACGAGGCCGCCCTGCGGGCCGCCCTCGCCGCCGGGATCGGCACGCTCCACGAGATGTCGGGGCCGTTCATCGGCGGTCCCGACGACCTGCGGGTGCTCGTCGGCGTCGCCGCGGAGGTCGGGGCGCGGGTCGTGCCGTACTGGGGCGAGGCCGCCACCGACGCCGACCACGCCCGCGCCCTCGTCGCCGGGCTCGGCCTGCCCGCGGGCGTCCGGCTCGCCGGCCTCGCCGGGGACCTCTCCGCCGACGGCTCCATCGGGTCGCGCACCGCCGCGTTCCGCGAGCCCTACGCCGACAACGACCCGGCGCACCCGACGCACGCCGGCCACGCGTACCTGTCCGCCGACGTCATGGCCGACCACCTCGTCGCGTGCGTCGGGGCAGGGGTGCAGCCGGGGTTCCACGTCATCGGCGACGCGGCCCTCGACACCGTGCTCGAGGCGCTCGACCGCGCTGCGGACCGGCTCGGGGGGGCGCGGCTCGCGACGTCGCGGGTGCGGCTGGAGCACGTCGAGACCGCCGACGACGCACAGGTCGCCGCCCTCGCACGGCACGGCGTCGTCGCGAGCATGCAGCCGCTGTTCGACGCGCTGTGGGGCGGCGACGACAGCCTCTACGCCCGCAGGCTCGGGGCGCACCGCCGTCTCAACCGCGTCGGTGCCGTCGCCGCCGCCGGGATCCCGCTCGCCTTCGGCTCCGACTCCCCGGTCACGCCCCTCGACCCGTGGGGGACCGTCGCGGCGGCGGCGTTCCACCACGACGAGGCCGAGCGGATCAGCGCCCGCGCCGCCTTCGCCGCGTCGACCCGTGGTGCGCACCGGGCGGCCTTCGACGACCGCCACCTCGCCGACGCCGCCGGTGTCCTCGTGCCGGGCGCGCCCGCGGACCTCGCGGTGTGGGAGGCCGGCGAGCTCGTCGTCCAGGCGCCCGACGACCGCATCCAGGCGTGGAGCACCGACCCCCGCTCCCGGGTGCCCGCCCTGCCCGACCTCGGCCCCGGGTCCCTACGGCCGCGGTGCCTGCGCACGGTCGTCGCGGGCCGGACCCGCCACGACACCGGCGAGCTCATCGAGGCGGGCGCATGACCCGCCGGTGCCGTGGCGCTCGCTCACCCCAGCTGGCCGCGCAGCGCCCCCGCCGGGTAGGTGGCGTTGTGGAGGTTGACGTAGTAGCCCGCCGGGTCGCGGATGATCGCGAGGGCGAGGTCGCGGTCCACGGCGACGCACGCGCGCGCGGTGCCGTCGACGACCTGCGGCGCGAGGTTCACCACGACCGGGCCGGCCACGTCGGCCGTCCCGACGTGGATGTGGCCGGCGAGGACCGGGTCCACGTCGGCCACGGTGATCGTGTAGCAGACCTCGCCGCGGCCGGGGTTGATCGTGAGCCCGGCCGTCCCGGAGCCGTCGGGGTCGCCCGGTCCGGGCACCTCCGCGGCACCGAGGAGGTCGACGTCGAAGGGACGGCCGCCGGCGGCGGCGGGAGCGGACAGCGCGACAGCGGCGGCGGCCGCGGCGGCCGCGGCGGCCACGAGGGCGAGGGATCGGCGCATGGGGGGGTCTCCTTCTGCGAAGGGGGCGTTGACGGCCCGGCGTCCTCGTCGGGCCGCGCGTCCCGAGCACGAGCGTCCTCCGTGCCGTCGTGGCGCGCCAGAGCCGCCCGCACCCCGTCCGCACCACCCGGAGCAGGAGCACGAGCGTGAACCCGTCCCCGCAGCGCCACCGCCCGCGTCTCGACCTCGACCCCACGGTGGTCGCGCACGCCCGCAGCCTCGCGGTGCGGGCCGCTGCGCCGGTCGTCGACCTCGCGCGCACCCGCACGACCGTCAGCGTGGAGCGAGCCGTGCTCCGGATGGCCGGGCTCGAGGGCGCCGACCCCGACGGCATCCCGTGGGCGAACCACCTCGTCGACGCGGTCCGCGCCGGCGTCGGGCTCGAGCAGGGCGTCGCCCTCCCGGTGTGGGACGCCCTCGCCCGCGGCGAGGCCCCCGACCTCACCCGCCTCGCGCAGCGCGCGGCGGCCGGCGCCGTCCGCTTCGACCTGCCCGGGGGCAGTGCGCGCCGGGACGCGCTCACGGGGGCGCGCGCGGCGGCGGCCGCCGGCGTCGCGCGCGTCGACGCGGCCCGCGCCGACCGCGACGAGCTCGTCGCCCGCATCGGCGACCCGCCGCAGCGGCCGTGGATCTACCTCATCGTCGCGACCGGCGACATCTACGAGGACGTGCCGCAGGCGCAGGCCGCCGCCCGCGCCGGGGCGGACGTCATCGCCGTCATCCGCTCGACCGGGCAGTCGCTGCTCGACTACGTGCCCGAGGGCGCGACCCGGGAGGGCTACGCCGGGACGTACGCCACGGCGGAGAACTTCCGCATCATGCGGGCCGCTCTCGACGAGGTGTCGCACGAGGTCGGCCGCTACGTGCGGCTCACGAACTACGCGAGCGGCCTCTGCATGCCGGAGATCGCGACGCTCGCCGGTCTCAACCGCCTCGACATGATGCTCAACGACTCGATGTACGGGATCCTCTTCCGCGACATCAACCCGCTGCGGACCTTCGTCGACCAACGCTTCTCCCGCCAGGTGCACGCCCGCGCCGGCATCATCATCAACACCGGCGAGGACAACTACCTCACGACCGCGGACGCCGTCGACGCCGCCCACACCGTCACGGTGTCGCAGCTGCTCAACGAGACGTTCGCCCACGAGGCCGGGCTGCCCGACCACCTGCTCGGTCTGGGCCACGCGTTCGAGATCGACCCGGAGGTGCCGGAGTCGTTCCGCCTCGAGCTCGCGCACGCCCTGCTCGCCCGGACCCTGTTCCCCGACGCGCCGCTCAAGTGGATGCCGCCCACCCGGCACATGACCGGGGACGTGTTCCGGGGCTACCTCCTCGACGGGTTCTTCAACCTCGTCGGGTCGATGACCGACCAGGACATCCTCCTCGTCGGGATGATGACGGAGGCCGTCGTGACGCCGTGGCTGTCCGACCGCGACCTCGCCCTGCAGAACGTCCGCTACGTCCAGCGCGCGGCGGGCCGGCTGGGGGAGGACTTCGTGCCCGCCCCCGACGGGCTCGTCGCGACCCGCGCCCGCCAGGTCCTCGGCGAGGCCGTCGACCTCCTCGAGCGCATCACGGCGACCGACGGCGGGCTGCTCGCCGCCATCGCGGAGGGGACCTTCGGCGGGATGCGCCGCCCGGCCGACGGCGGCCGTGGCCTCGACGGCGTCGTCGTGCGCGCCGACGACTACGTCAACCCCGTGTCGGACCTCCTCGAGGGCGGCGTGCCGGTGCACGAGGAGGTGCTCGCGTGAGCGCGCTGCCCGAGGGCGTCCCGCCCGTGGTCCGCCCGTACGGCGACACGACGGGCGACGGCATGGTCCAGGTGTCGTTCACGCTGCCGCTCCCGCCGGGCAAGCGGGCGGAGGGCGCCGCGGCGCAGCTCGCGCGGCGCATGGGCATCGACCAGCCGATGGTGGTCCACGCCAAGGGGATCGGGGACCGGTACACGTTCTTCGTCGTCTATGGCCCCGTGTCGCACGTCGTCGACGTCGCGGCCGTCGAGGTCGTCCAGCGCGAGTACCCGCTGCTCACGCCGAAGGAGACGAACGCCGCGATCCGCGACGCGCTCCAGCGCAAGCTCGTCGTGGTCGGAGCCTGCATCGGCACCGACGCCCACACCGTCGGCATCGACGCCATCCTCAACGTCAAGGGGTGGGCGGGGGAGAAGGGCCTCGAGTACTACCGCGAGATGAAGGTCGTGAACCTCGGCGCCCAGGTGTCGGTTCCCGACCTCGTCGAACGAGCCCGCGCCGAGCGGGCCGACGCCGTCCTCGTGAGCCAGGTCGTCACCCAGCGGGACGCCCACGTCCACAACACGACGACGATGTCCGCGGCGTTCCGGGAGGCGTTCCCCGCCACGCGCCGGCCCCTGCTCGTCGTCGGCGGACCGCGTTTCGACGAGACCGGCGCCGCGGCCCTCGGCGTCGACCGCGTCTTCGGTCGCGGCACCACCCCCGGCGAGGTCGCGAGCTACCTCGTCCACGCCGTCGCCGGGCGCTCGGGGGGCCCGGCAGGACAGGAGGCCCCCGCATGAGCGACCCCCGGGTCGGCACCACCGTCACCCACCGCCGCTACGTCCACCACGGCGACGCCCACTACGGCGGCGGGCTCGTCGACGGCGCGTTCTCGCTGAAGCTGTTCGGCGACGTCGCCACCGAGCTGTGCATCCGCACCGACGGCGACGAGGGCCTGTTCGCCGGGTACGCCGAGGTCCGCTTCCTCGACGCGGTCCGCGCCGGCGACGTCCTCGAGGTGAGCGCCGAGCTCGTCCGCGTGGGCCGCCGCAGCCGCGAGGTGGCGTTCGAGGCGCGCGTCGTGTGCCGCGCGCGTCCCGAGGTGTCCCCGTCGGCGTCCGCGGCGCTCGACCCGCCGCTCGTCGTCACCCGCGCGACGGGCACGGTCGTCGTCCCGTGACGACCGTCGTGTGGGCCACGTGCGCCGAGCTGCCCGACGGGGACCCCGACGACCACCTCGCCCTGCCCGCGATGGCCGAGGTGGGGCTCGACGTCCGCTACCAGGTGTGGGACGACCCGTCGGCCGACTGGTCCGCGCCGACCGTCGTCCGCAGCACGTGGGACTACGCGACGCGGCGCGAGGAGTTCCTCGCGTGGTCGGGGACGGTCCCGACGCTGTGGAACCCGGCCGATGTGCTGGCGTGGAGCACGGACAAGACGTACCTCGACGAGCTGGCGGCGGCAGGTCTGCCCGTCGCGCCGTCCACCACGGTGCGTCCGGGGGAGCAGGACCGCCTCGACGACGTCGTCGCGGCCGCGCTCGCCGAGTCCGCGACGGTCGTCGTCAAGCCGACCGTGAGCGCCGGCAGCAAGGACACCCGCCGCCACGGTGACCCCCGTGCCGCCACCGACCACGCCGCCGACCTGCTCCGCGCCGGCCGCCCGGTCCTCGTCCAGCCGTACCTCGAGGCCGTCGACACCGACGGGGAGACCGGCCTCGTGGTCGTCGACGGCGTCGTCTCCCACGTCTTCCGCAAGGGCCAGCTCCTCCACGCCGAGGCCGAGGCGACCCCCGGCCTCTACGCCGTCGAGGACATCCGCGCCCGCGAGGCCACACCGGCGCAGCGGCGCCTCGCGGCCGACGTGACGGCGTGGCTCGCCGCGCGCTTCCCCGCCCACGCGCCCCTGCTGTACGCCCGCGTCGACACGGTGCCGGGCCCCGACGGCGAGCCGGTGCTGCTCGAGCTCGAGCTCACCGAGCCGTCGCTGTGGTTCGTCGCCGACGACAGCGGCGCCTCGACACGTGCCTGGGCGCGGGCGCTGGCCCAACGGGTGCGTACCCTTCCCGCGTGAGCGCGACGAGCACGACCGTGCCCGGCAGCGCCGCGGCCGCACCCGCGCCGGGACCCGTGCCGCGACCGACGGTGCCGTGGCCGGTCGCCGTGCCCCTCGCGGTGGTGGCGGGCGTCCTGCTCGACACCGCCTTCCCCTCGGTCGGCGCGTGGCCCCTCGCCCTGCCGGCGGTGGCGGCCGGGCTCCTCGTCGCACGCGGCCGCGCGCTCGGGCCCGCCACGGGGTACGGGCTCCTGCTCGGCCTCGGGTTCATGCTCCCGCAGCTGCAGTGGAGCGGCATCTACGTCGGACCGCTGCCGTGGCTCGCGCTCGCGACGCTCGAGGGCGCGCTCCTCGGGCTGGCGGTGCCCGGCTGGGTGCTCGCGTGGCGCGTGGCCGAGGCCCGCGCCGGTCGGCTGCTGTGGAGCCTGCCGCTGCTCGCGGCCGCCGTGTGGGTCGCGGCGGAGGCCCTGCGGTCGCGGTGGCCCTTCGGGGGGTTCGGCTGGGGCCGGCTCGCGTTCTCCCAGGCCGACAGCCCGCTGCTGCCCGTCGCGGCGCTCGGCGGGGCGCCGCTGCTCGGGGGCGCCGTCGTGGCCGTCGCCGCCGCGCTGCTCGTCCTCGCACTCCTCGCGGCGCGCCGGCTCCCCGCCGGCCGGCGCGCCCTCGCCGGCGCCGTCGCGACGATCGTCGTCGTCGGCCTCGCCGTGCCCGCCGGCGCGGCGGCCGCCGGGAGCACGCTGCGCCCCCAGGACGGCACGGCGCGCATCGCCGCCGTCCAGGGGGACGTGCCGCAGGCGGGGCTCGACTTCAACGCCCAGCGCCGCGCGGTGCTCGACAACCACGTCGAGGGCACCCTCACCCTCGCCGCGCGCATCGAGGCCGGCGAGGTCGCACCCGTCGACCTCGTGCTGTGGCCGGAGAACGCCTCCGACATCGACCCGCTCGCGAACGCCGACGCGGCCGACGTCATCAGCGGGGCCACCGACGCCGTCGGGGTCCCCGTCCTCGTCGGCGCCGTCCTGCGCGGGCCGGGGGAGAACATCACGAACGCCATGCTCGTGTGGGAGCCCGGCACCGGCTTCCGGGCCGAGCCCGTCGGTCCCGCGGACGTCGAGCCGGCGGACCCCGACCCCGACCCGGACGAGGCGGGCTTCTACGTCAAGCGGTCCCTCGCGCCGTTCGGGGAGTACATCCCCTACCGCGACTTCTTCCGCCGGTTCTCCCCGTTCGTCGACCAGGTCACGGACTTCGCCCCCGGCGACCGGTACGCCGCGCTCGGGATGGGTCCCGCCCTGGTGGGTCCCGCGATCTGCTTCGAGGTCGTCGACGACGACGTCATGCGCGGGCAGGTGGCGGCGGGCGCCGACCTCCTCGTCGTCCCGACGAACAACGCGACGTTCGGTGACACCGACGAGAACCTCCAGCAGCTCGCGATGTCACGGGTCCGGGCCGTCGAGCACGGCCGGCAGCTCGTCCACATCAGCAACGTGGGGACGAGCGCGGTCGTCGACGTCGACGGCTCGACCGGTCGCCGGACCGGGACGTTCGAGCCCGACGTCCTCCTCGACGAGGTGCAGCTGCGCAGCGGCAGCACCCCGGCGACGCTGCTCGGCCTGGTGCCCGAGCTCGTCCTCGTCGCCGTCGCGCTGCTCCTCGTCCTCGCCCACGGCGTCGCCTCGCTCCAGCCGGCCCCCCGACGTGCCGAGACCGTGGGGGAGCCGGCCACCGGGGAGGGAGACGCACCGTGACGCGAACCGTCGTCTGCGTGCCGACGTACGACGAGATCGAGTCCCTCCCGCGGCTCCTCGACAGGCTCCGCGCGGCGCAGCCGGACGTCGACGTGCTCGTCGTCGACGACGGCAGCCCGGACGGCACGGGGCGCTACGCGGACGAGCGGGCCGCCGCCGACCCCCGCATCCACGTGCTCCACCGCACGAGCAAGGCGGGACTGGGTGCGGCGTACCTCGCGGCGTTCGACTGGGCCCTCGCACGGGGCTACGACGTCGTCTGCGAGATGGACGCGGACGGCTCCCACGCCCCCGAGCAGCTGCAGCGCCTCCTCGACGCCGTCGCCGCGGGCGCCGACCTCGCGATCGGGTCGCGGTGGGTCAACGGCGGCGAGGTCGTCGACTGGCCCCTGTCGCGGCGGGCCCTCTCGCGCGGCGGCAACCTCTACACGCGCGTCGCCCTCGGCACGCACGTGCGCGACGCGACGGCCGGCTACCGCGCCTTCACGGCACACGCCCTCCGGACGATCCCGCTCGCCGACGTCGCGTCCGCCGGCTACTGCTTCCAGGTCGACCTCGCGTGGCGTGCCGTCCGTGCCGGGCTCACCGTCGTCGAGGTCCCCATCACGTTCGCCGAACGCTCCGAGGGCGTGTCGAAGATGTCCGGCGACATCGTGCGGGAGGCCCTGTGGCGGGTCACCGTGTGGGGCGCGGGGTACCGCTCCTCCCAGCTGCGGTCCCTCCTGGGAGGTCGCGCGGCGCGCCGGACGCACAGCCGCGCCGGCTCCCCACGGTGAGCCGGCGCGGCCGAGGACGCGCGTTAGGGCGCGTCCGGGTGTCCCCAGACCCCGGGGACGTCTCTCAGGCGGAGCGGGGCAGCTTGCCCTCGCGGAGGAGCGACAGCCGCTCCTCGAGGAGGACCTCGAGCTCGGCGATGGTGCGCCGCTCGAGGAGCATGTCCCAGTGCGTGCGCTGCGGGCGGACCGGCTTCGGGTCCGGACGCGTCGCGTCGCGCAGCAGGGCCTCGGCCCCGCACCGGCACTCCCACAGCGCCGGCGGCTCCGCCTCGGTCGAGAAGGGGACGACGATCGTGTGCCCGTTGGGGCACAGGTACTCTGCAGGCTGACGCGGGGCGGGCTCGACCGCCGCGTCGGACTCCATGCTCATGGCCCCGAGTCGGGACCCTCGCAGGCTGCGCTCGGCCATCACGCACCTCCGTCTCTCGATGACGACCCGCGGTGGGTCTGTCTGGTGTACGTCGTGGGAACGCCCTGCGGATGCACCCTGTTCCGGTTCTCCTGCGGCGGGGCGTTGCCTCACACGACGCGCGGGGCCTCGTTCCCGGCGTCGGCGATGCCGCGGCGCACGTCGACGAGCACGAGGAGGAGGCCGCCGACGACGAAGAACCCGACGACGGCGAGGATGCTGAGCCGGAACGAGCCCGTGAGCTGCTGGACGAGGCCGAACGTCAGGGTGCCGAACCACGAGGTGCCGCGCTCGGCGGCCTGGTAGAGGCTGAAGTACTCCGCCTGCTTGCCGAAGGGGACGAGCTGGCTGAACAGCGAGCGGCTGAGGGCCTGCGTGCCGCCCAGCACGAGGCCGATGCCCGCGGCGAGGGCGACGAAGAGCCCGAACCGGCCCTCGGGCAGCAGGTAGGCGAGCCCGACGACGACCGTCCAGACCACGAGGCTCACGAGGATCGTCCGCTTCGCGCCGAGCACCGCGGCGACGCGCCCGAAGACGAGGGCCCCGAGGAAGGCGACGGCCTGCACGACGACGATCGCGACGATGAGCTGCTCGGTCGCGAACCCCAGCTCGACGGAGCCGTAGATGCTCGACACCGCGATGACGGTCTGGACCCCGTCGTTGAACAGGACGTACGCCCCGAGGAACAGCAGCGTCTGGGGGTAGCGGCGCGCCTCCCGCACCGTGTCGCCGAGCTGGCGCAGCGACCCGCGCACGAGGCCGAGCACCCCCTGCTCGCGACCGCCGACGACGTCGGTGGGCGGGCGGTCGTGCAGGCGCAGGTACGGCACGACCGTGAAGCCGGCCCACCACAGCGCGGCCGACAGCAGGCTGATGCGGACCGCGAGGCCGTCGGGGACGCCGAGCGCGCCCGCCCCGAGGACGAGGCCGAGGTTGACGACGAGGAGGAGGAAGCCGCCGAGGTACCCCAGCGCCCACCCCCGGCTCGAGACCCTGTCGCGCTCGTCGGGCGTCGCGATGTCGACGAGGATCGCGTCGTACACCGTGAGGGACGCCGCGAGGCACGCGTTGCCGAGCACGAGCAGCGTGGCGCCGAGGGCCCACCGGTCCCCGGTGACGAGGAACAGGCAGGCCGCGAACGCGGCACCGGCCCACGCGAGCCGGGCCAGCAGGACCCGCTTGCGTGGGGAGCGGTCGGCGATCGCGCCGACGAACGGCAGCAGCAGCGCGATGACGACGGTGGAGATGCTGATGAGGAACGCGACGAGGCTGTTGGGGCTGACGTCGAGGACGCCCAGCAGCGCGACCGTGCCCCGGCACTCCTCGCCCTCGGTGAGGTCGGGGCACGCGGCCGCGGTGGCCACGGCGGTGAGGTACGGCCCGACGAGGACGGTCCCGACGGTCGTGACGTAGGCGGAGTTCGCCCAGTCGTAGAAGTACCAGCCGCGCTGCTCCCGGCGACGGGCGACCGGGTCGACGAGGGGACCCGGGGGCGGCACGGGCTCATAGTGCCCGCCCGTGCCCCCGTCCGTTCATGACACGCGCGAGGACGTCCGCCCTGTCACTCATCAGGCCGTCCACCCCCAGGTCGAGCAGCCGGTGCATCTCCGCGGGGTCGTCGACGGTCCAGACGTGGACCTGCGCGCCGACCTCGTGGACGACGTCGAGGAGCAGCGGTGTCACGACCTCGACGCGGCGCGCCCGCAGCGGTACCTGGAGGGCGTCCGCACCCGCGAGCGTCGCCCGGACCAGCGCCCGGGCCGCCGGCGCCGAGACCCGGGCCACCTCGGTCGCGAGGCGTGTCGCCGCCACCGACGCCGTGCCGGCGGAGCGGGCGACGCCCGGGGCGGCCCGCTGCGCCGCGCGAGCCCGTCGCCCGTCGAACGCGGCGACGACGACACGGTCCTCGGCCCGCGCGTGCCGCACCGCGTCGGCCAGCGGGACGGCCGCGGCGGCCGCCTTCACGTCGACGTTGAGGACGACACCGGGCAGCGCCTCCAGCACCTCCTCGACGCGGGGCACGGCGTGCAGCCCCGCGACCCGGTACGTCGCGACCTCCCGCCAGGTCAGCCGCTCGACACGCCCGGGGCGACCGGTCGTCCGCCGCAGGTCGGGGTCGTGGAGGACGACGGCGACGCCGTCCCGGGTCGCGTGGACGTCGGTCTCCAGGTGGGTGATGCCGAGGGCGACGGCCGCCTCGAACGCCGCGACCGTGTTCTCCCACGCGTGCGAGCCGTCGGGGTCGTGCGCCGTCGGGGTGTGCCCGCGGTGGGCGAAGGCGAGCGGGGGGCCGGCCAGCGCGGGGTGGGGGAGCCTGCCGCTCACCCCGCCAGGCTAGGGCGCGGAGGCTGTCGTAGCGTCGCCGGCATGACGACGCGGGACGACCTGCCCGACATGACGTACCGCCGGCTCGGGGACTCCGGTCTCGTCGTGTCGACCGTGGGACTGGGCGGCAACACCTTCGGCGCCCGCATCGACGCCGACGCCACCCGCGACGTCGTCCACGCCGCCCTCGACGCGGGCGTCACCTTCGTCGACTGCGCCGAGCTCTACGGTTCGACGCCGGGGGAGAGCGAGGACCTGCTGGGACGGGCGCTCGTCGGCCGGCGCGACGGCACGGTCCTCGCGACGAAGTTCGGTCACCCCGACGGGCGCGTCGACGCACCGGCGTGGGACGACGCGCACGGGTCCCGCACCGCGGTGCGCCGGGCCGTCGAGGGGTCGCTGCGGCGGCTCCGCACCGACTGGATCGACCTCTACCAGATGCACACGCCGGACCCCGCGACGCCGGTCGAGGAGACGCTGTCGACGCTCGACGACCTCGTCCGGGAGGGCAAGGTCCGCTACGTCGGCTCCTCGAACTTCGCCGCGTGGCAGGTCGTCGACGCCGACCGCGCCGCGGAGTCGCTGGGCACCGAGCGGTTCGTGTCGGCGCAGAACGCGTACAACCTGCTCGACCGCTCCGCCGAGGCCGAGCTCGTGCCCGCCTGCGAGCACGTCGGGGTCGGGCTCCTGCCGTACTACCCACTGGCGTCCGGGCTGCTGACCGGCAAGTACTCGCGCGGCCAGGCGGCGCCCGAGGGGTCCCGGCTGTCCTCGCCGCGGATGGCCGCGAGGCTGGAGGGCGCGGACTGGGACACCATCGAGGCCCTCACCCGCTTCGCGGAGGAGCGGGATCTCGACCTGCTCACCGTGGCGCTCGGCGGGCTCGCGGCGCAGCCTGCGGTCGGCAGCGTCATCGCGGGTGCGCGCACGCCGGCGCAGGTACGGGCCAACGTCCGGGCGGGCCTGTGGGAGCCGACGGCGGCGGACCTCGCCGAGCTCGAGGACATCAGCGGACGCCCGTGACCGAACCGCCCGGGCCGGCGGAGCGGGCGCGCCGCTGGCTGCACGACTCCGCCGCCCGGGAGGCCGCGGGCCGGCGGTCGCAGGCGCTCGTGTGCGCCCGGACGGCCCTCGCGCTGCTCGAGCGCACCGAGGACGAGACGTCGGTCGCGTCCGCCCGGCGCCGGGTGGAGGCGCTGGCCGGCCCCGAGGTCGTGCCGCTGCACGTCGACCTCCCGGCCGGCGACGGCGCCGACCCCGTCGAGGCCGGGGCCGTGTGGGTCGGCGCCCCGGCCGACCCCGTCCTCGGGATGCTCGGGTGGCGGGAGCGCGGGGGAACGCTCGACGTCGTCCGGGTCGTCGTGCCGGGGACGCGCCGGGGACGCGCCGCGTTCGCCACCCTCCTGGCGGCCCTGCCGGACACCGTGCCGGTGTCGGTGGCCGCGCCCGCGCGGGACACCGGGGTCGCCCGGCTCCTGGGGCGGGCCGGCTTCCGCCCCGGTGCGCGGAGCCCCGGCGGCTACGTCGGCGGCACGCTCCGCTTCGAGCGGGACGCCCCGGGCTGAGCCGGCGGCTGCTCGCACACCGTGCGGTGGTGGTGGGTGAGGGCGTGCGGGTCGTCGCCGCCCTCGACGTGCTCCGGGCTCACGTGGACCGAGACGTCGTCGAGGCCGCGGACCCGGTGCAGCAGCTCGTGCCGCGCGTTCTCCGCGATGTCGTGCGCGGTGCGGAGGTCGAGGTCGCCGTCGACGGCGATGTCGGCCTCCGCACGGATGCGGTGACCGGTCCAGCGCATGCGGACGGCCTCGACCTCCCGGACGCCGTCGACGGTCCGCAGCACCGCCTCCGTGTCGTCGACGAGCGCGGGGTCGACGGCGTCGAGGAGCCGCCGCAGCACGTCCCGGGCGGCGCCCACGAGGATGACGAGGATCGCGACGGTGATCGCGAGGCCGACGAGCGGGTCGGCGAGGGGGAACCCGAGCCCGACACCGACGGCGCTCACGAGCACCCCGAGGCTCGTGATGCCGTCCGTGCGGGCGTGGTTGCCGTCGGCGACGAGCGCGGCCGAGCCGATGCGCCGCCCGACCCGGATGCGGTAGACGGCGACCGCCTCGTTGCCGAGGAAGCCGATGACGCCGGCGACACCGACGACCCAGATGTTGGTGAAGGGCCGGGGGTCGGCGAACGCCCGGAGGCTCTCGACCGCGACGACGACGGCGGAGGCGGCGATGAAGAGGACGATGAGGATGCCCGCGAGGTCCTCCACGCGCCCCAGCCCGTACGTGAACCGGCGGGACGCCGGGCGTCTCACCAGCACGAACGCGATCCACAGCGGCACCGACGTGAAGGCGTCCGACAGGTTGTGGATCGTGTCGGCGAGCAGGGCGACCGAGCCGCTGAACGCGTACACGACGAGCTGCAGCAGCGCCGTGACGCCGAGCAGGACGAGTGAGATCTTGGTCGCGCGGATGCCGGCGGCGGAGGTGACGAGAGCGCTGTCGACGGAGTCGGCGTGGTCGTGGCTGTGCGGCCGGACGGCGTGCGTCACCGCGGCCCAGGCCCGGCGCAGGACTCCGGCCGGGTGCGCGTGGTCGTGGTCGTGCGCGTGGTCGTGGTCGCTCACCGGTCCCCCTCGTCCGAGTGCTGCCCGTGCGAGAGCGCGTCGACCACGAGGCGCCCGACGTGCTCGTCCGCGAGGCGGTAGTGGACGGTCGTGCCCTCGCGGCGGGTGGCGACCAGACCCGACAGCCGCAGCTTCGCGAGGTGCTGCGAGACCGACGCGGCGGGCCGCGACACGAGCTGCGCGAGCTCGGTGACCGACCGTTCATCGGCCCGCAGGTGCCAGACGAGCGACAGCCGCGTCGGGTCGCTCAGCAGGGCGAACACCTGCGCCGCCGAGCGGGCGCCGACGTCGTCGAGGTCGACGTCGTGGTGGTGGTCCTGCCGAGGGACTGCTGTCTGCGTATCTACGCGCACACGCAGACTATGGCACAGCGTCCTGTCCCGGCGCCTAGGCTCGCGCGGGTGCGGTCCGTCCTCGTCACCGGCCTCAGCCGGCGCCTCGGCATCGCCGCCGAGGTCACGACGCACCTCGCCGCCACCGGCTGGCGGGTGTCGGCGACGGGGTGGCCCGCGCACGACGAGGAGTGGCCGTGGGGGGTGGGGGAGCCGGCGCCCACGGAGCACCTCGCCCACTACGCGACCGCCGACCTCGCCGACGCCGCGGTGCCGGCACGGGTCGTGGCCGAGCACGTCGGCCGCGACGGCCGCCTCGACGCGCTCGTGGCGGTCCACGCCCGCTCCTCCGAGGGCGACCTGATGGCTGCCGACGCGCAGGAGCTCGACCGCTGCTGGGCGGTCAACACGCGGGCGACGCTGCTGCTCGTCAGGGCCGCCCTCGCCGCCGGCGCCCGGCGGGTCGTGCTCTTCACGACGGGGGTGCACCAGCGGCCGATGCCCGACGAGATCGCGTACGCCGTGTCGAAGGCCGCGGTGCAGGGGGTCACCGCCAGCCTCGCGGCGACGGCCGCCGGGTTCGGCGCGACCGTCAACTGCGTGAACCCGGGTCCGGTCGACACCGGCTACGCCGACGAGACCACCCGCGCGGTCGTGGCCGAGCGAATGCCGGGCGGGCGCTGGGGCGCTCCCGCGGACATCGCCCCCGCCGTCGCGTGGCTGCTGTCGGAGGACGCGGCGTGGGTCACGGGCCAGACGATCGACGTCGACGGCGGGTGGGGCGTCCGCCCCTGAGCGCTGCGGCGCGGCACTTGAGCCGCCGGGCCGTCTGCGCGAGGCTCCGGGGCATGGCAGACATCGCGGGAGCGGTCCTGCTGCAGGGCGGGGGCGAGATGCAGCCGGCGTGCAGGGCCATGGACCTGGAGCTCGTGCGCGAGGCGCCCGACGGCGACGTCGTCGTGGTCCTCGGCGCCGCCACGCCCGGGGTGGACCACGCCCGGGCCGCGTCGCGGGCGCGGCGCTACTACGCCGACCTCGTGCGCCGCCGTGTCGTCGTGACCCCCCACCCGGAGGTGGACCTCGAGGAGTGCCTCGCGGCCGTCGCCGGGGCCGGGCTCGTCGTGCTGCCGGGGGGCTCCCCGTCGCGGCTGCTCGATGCGTTCCGCGCCGACGGCGGCCGCCTGGCCGGCGCGCTCACCGACGCGCACCGCTCGGGCGTCGCGCTGTCCGGGGCGTCCGCCGGCGCCATGGTCCTCTGCGAGCGCACCGTGCTGCCCGACAGGAGGACCGGGGCGACGGGCGAGCCCACGGTCGCCGTCGGTCTCGGACTGGTGCCGGGCCTCGCCCTCGTCCACGACGACGGGCGCGACCGGCGCGGCTGGCGGGACCCCGACGACCCCGACGGGCTGCGCTGGGGCCTGCCCGAGGCGGGCGGGGTGCTCGTCCACGAGGGGTCGGTGCGCGCGGTCGGCCAGGGCGGCCCGCGGGTGCTCCTCGGGGGCCGCAGCCGGGTGCTGGCGCACCGCAGCCAGCCGCTCGAGGAGGTCGTGGCGGCGTGAGCGCCACCACGGCCCACCCGGCGGACGGCCACGACCTCATCCGGGTGCGGGGCGCACGGGTCCACAACCTCCGCGACGTCGACGTCGACCTGCCGAAACGGCGCCTCACCGTCCTCACCGGGGTGTCCGGCTCGGGGAAGAGCTCGCTCGTGTTCGGGACCATCGCCGCGGAGTCCCAGCGCCTCATCAACGAGACCTACAGCGCCTTCGTCCAGGGGTTCATGCCGACCCTCGCGCGCCCGGACGTCGACGTCCTCGAGGGCCTCACCACCGCGATCATCGTCGACCAGGAGCGCATCGGGGCCAACCCGCGCTCGACCGTCGGCACCGTCACCGACGCCAACGCCCTCCTGCGGATCCTCTTCAGCCGTCTGGGTCAGCCGCAGATCGGGCCGCCGAACGCGTACTCGTTCAACGTGCCGTCCGTCCGGGCGAGCGGGGCCATCACCGTCGAGCGGGGCGGGAAGAGCAAGGCGGAGAAGGCGACGTTCACCCGGCTCGGCGGCATGTGCTCCCGCTGCGAGGGCATGGGGCGCGTGGACGACATCGACGTGAGCGCCCTCTACGACGACTCGAGGTCCTTGTCCGAGGGGGCGCTGCGGGTGCCCGGCTACAGCATGGACGGCTGGTACGGGCGGTTGTTCGCGGGCGTGGGACTCCCCATGGACACCCCGATCCGCGACTTCACGGAGGCGCAGAGGGAGACGCTGCTCCGCGGCGAGCCGACGAAGATCAAGGTCGAGGGCGTCAACCTCACGTACGAGGGGATCATCCCGAGGATCCAGAAGTCGATGCTGTCGAAGGACGTCGACTCCCTCCAGCCGCACGTCCGCGCCTTCGTCGAGCGGGCCGTCACCTTCGCCGCGTGCCCCGACTGCGAGGGCACCCGGCTGGCCCCCGAGGCGCGCTCGTCGCGCATCGCCGGCCGCAACATCGCCGACGTGTGCGCCCTGCAGATCACCGACCTCGCCGACTGGGTGCGTGACCTCGACGAGCCGACGGTCGCGCCGCTGCTCGCCGGGCTGCAGCACCTGCTCGACTCCTTCACCGAGATCGGCCTCGGGTACCTCTCGCTCGAGCGGCCCTCCGGCACGCTGTCCGGGGGAGAGGCCCAGCGGACGAAGATGATCCGCCACCTCGGGTCCTCGCTCACCGACGTCACGTACGTCTTCGACGAGCCGACCATCGGCCTGCACCCGCACGACATCGCCCGCATGAACCAGCTCCTGCTGCGCCTGCGGGACAAGGGGAACACCGTCCTCGTCGTCGAGCACAAGCCCGAGGCGATCGCCGTCGCGGACCACGTCGTCGACCTCGGCCCGGGCGCCGGGAGCGACGGCGGGACGGTGTGCTTCGAGGGCACGGTCGAGGGGCTGCGCGCCAGCGGCACCGTCACCGGGCGCCACCTCGACGACCGCGCGGCGCTCAAGCGGTCCGTCCGTGCCCCCGCCGGGACGCTGCCGGTGCGAGGGGCCCGGACCCACAACCTCCGGGACGTCGACGTCGACATCCCGCTCGGCGTGCTGTGCGTCGTCACGGGCGTCGCGGGGTCCGGCAAGAGCTCCCTCGTGCACGGCTCGGTCGCCGGGCGCGACGGAGTCGTCGTCGTCGACCAGGGGGCCATCCGCGGCTCGCGGCGCAGCAACCCCGCGACGTACACGGGTCTGCTGGAGCCCGTCCGCAAGGCCTTCGCGAAGGCGAACGGCGTGAAGCCCGCGCTGTTCAGCCCCAACTCCGAGGGCGCGTGCACGACGTGCAACGGCGCCGGCGTCATCTTCACCGACCTCGGGGTGATGGCGACGATGGAGTCGACGTGCGAGGACTGCGAGGGGCGTCGCTTCCAGGCCGCGGTCCTGGAGTACACGCTCGGGGGACGGCACATCGCCGACGTGCTCGCGATGTCCGTCGCCGAGGCGGAGGAGTACTTCCGGACCGGTGAGGCGCGCACCCCGGCTGCTCACACGGTCGTGGAACGGCTCGCGGACGTCGGTCTCGGCTACCTCACGCTCGGGCAGCCGCTGACGACGCTGTCCGGGGGCGAGCGGCAACGGCTGAAGCTCGCCGTCCAGATGGGGGAGAAGGGGGAGGTGTACGTCCTCGACGAGCCGACGACCGGTCTCCACCTCGCCGACGTCGAGCAGCTCCTCCGGCTGCTCGACCGGCTCGTGGACGCCGGTCGGTCCGTCGTCGTCATCGAGCACCACCAGGCCGTGATGGCGCACGCCGACTGGATCGTCGACCTGGGACCGGGCGCCGGGCACGACGGCGGGCGCGTGGTGTTCGAGGGGACGCCCGCCGACCTCGTCGCCACGCGCTCGACCCTGACGGCGGAGCACCTGGCCGCGTACGTCGGCGGCTGAGGACCCGTCTCTCACCACCGGCGCCGCGTCGTCCAGTTGGCGCAGGGCTGCACCGTGCCGGGGGCGACTCCGGCGCACGTCGGCATGGTGGCCGGGGGCTGCCGGTCCGGTTCGTAGCGACCGTCCGGGTCCTCGGCGTACGGGACCTCGACCCACAGCGAGCGTGCGGGCTCGAACGTGTTCATCAGGCACTCGCAGTCGCAGAAGCCGCCGCCGCGACCCAGACGTGTCTCCAGGCCCCTGGCTCGCGGTGCCACGGTGTCGCGGTAGAGCCGGGCGAAGCGGAGGTCCGTGTGGCAGCCGAAGGCTGCGACCTGCCGGTCGAGGAAGCAGACGAGGCACTCCCCGTCGCGCGGGGTGGTGAGCCGGAGGGCAGCGGCGTGGACGTGGGATTCGGCGGTGGTGATCGTGTCGTCGCTCATGGGTACAGGGTGTACGAGCCAGGTCGGACACAACTCGTGCCACAGGGGAGTGGTCGTCGCCCCCGGCCTCAGTCCCCGGGTCCACCCACCGCGGCACGGAGCAGGTGCAGGCACCGCGTGACGGTGCGGGCGCGCACGTGCGCGCGGTCACCCGTGAGGTGCAACCGGTGGGTCCCGGTCCCGTCGGGGCCGGCGAGAGCGACGTGCACGAGGCCGACCGGCTTGCCCGGCCGCGCGCCGCCGGGCCCGGCGATCCCTGTGACCGCGACCGCGAGCGTGGACCCGAAGCGCTGCCGCACCCCCTCGGCCATCGCCCGGGCCACGTTCGCGCTCACGGCCCCCCGGCGGGCGATGAGGTCGGCCGGGACCCCGAGGTGGGTCGTCTTCGCGGCGTCGGAGTAGGTGACGACACCACCCAGCAGGTACTCCGACGACCCGGGCAGGTCCGCGAGCCGGCCGGCGAGCAGGCCCGCCGTGCACGACTCCGCCGTGGCGACGGTCCAGCCGTGTCGCCGCAGGCCCGCGGCGACGACCTCGTCGACCGTCGCCCCGTCGGTGGAGTAGACGCTGTCGGCGAAGCGACCGAGGACCGCGTGCTCGAGCGCGTCGTAGGCGGGGGAGGCGCGGGGTCGGAAGCGGGTGACGACCTCGAGGTCGCCGTCGCGGAGACACGTCGTCACCTCCAGGCCGGCCGCCTCGAGGCGGCCGTGCCGCTGCTCGTGCTCGCGCAGCAGCCCGGCGAGCTCGGCCTCGGGCGGCCCGGAGATCCGGATGGTCCGCTCGTGCAGCGCCTCGGCGCCGTCGTCGAGCCCCAGCGCCGCCCGGACACGCGGGTCGTCGAGCGCTGTCGGCCACATCGCCTGCAGCTCCGAGGGGGGACCGGGGAGGACGACGACCGGCGGTCCGCCCCGGGGGTCGGCGACGACGAGGCCAGGGGCGGTGCCGACCGGCTCCAGCACCGCCGCGCCCTCGGGCACCAGCGCCTGCTTCCGGGTGCCGGCGGCCAGCTCGTTCTCGGGCGTCGTCCAGCCCCGCGCCGCCGCGATGCGGTCGACGACGGCACGGATGCGGGTCTCGAGGGCAGTGTCGAGGCCGATACCGAGGCCGAGCGCGTCGGCGACGACGGCCACGGTGAGGTCGTCGGCGGTCGGGCCCAGACCGCCGGAGGTGATGACGAGGTCGTGGCCCGACGCGGCGAACCGGAGAGCCGACGCGAGGTCCCCAGGGCGGTCGCCGACCGTCACGACCGCACCGATGTCGGCGCCGAGGCCCCGCAGCTGCTCGGCGAGCCAGGGGCCGTTGGCGTCCGGGACCCGTCCGGTGAGGACCTCCGTGCCGGTGACGACGACCGCCGCTCGCGCCATGTCGCCGACCCTAGGTGGTCCACCGGCTGGCAGGGTGATGAGGTGCGGACGCTGACGTACGCGATGAACGTGAGCCTCGACGGTTATGTCGCGGCCCCTGGTGGCGACCTCGGCTGGAGCGTGCCGAGCGACGAGCTCTTCCGGTACTGGTCCGACCGGGTCGCCGCCACCGACCTCGCGCTGTACGGAGCGGGGCTGTGGCGGTCGATGAGCTCGTACTGGCCGCACGCCGACGAGCAGCCCGACGCGACCCCGGCGGAGCGCGAGTACGCCCGCCGCTGGCGGGACATGCCGAAGGTCGTCTTCTCCTCGACGGTCACGGCCGTCGACTGGAACACGCGTCTCGTGACCGGCGACACGCTCGCCGAGATCGCGAGGCTGAAGACCGAGGGCGGCGGCCCCATGGACATCGGCGGTGCGACGCTGGCGGCGGCGGCCATGCGTGCCGGCCTGGTCGACGAGTACGTCCTCCTCACCGCACCGGTCCTCGTGGGCGGCGGCACGCCGTTCTTCACGACACTCGACGCACGGGTCGCACTCGACCTCGTCGAGACACGCGAGCTCGAGGGTGACGTCGTCCTCTGTCGCTATCGCGTGCAGCACCGATAATGCACGTTATGTCACGTCGCTGAGGGCAAGGCCTCCGGCTCACGCGGCGAGGCCGACCACCAGAGCGAGGTGGGCCTCGATCGGGCTCCCCTCTGCCGTGGTGGGTGGCGCCCCGGGCAGCGGCGGCGGCACCGAGCGGTACTCGACACCCGACGGCGTCCTGATGACGACCGTTCCCGTCGCCTCGTCGACGCGGGACCGCCAGCCCGCGGCCTCCTTGGCCTGGTTGCACGCCTCGCACAGCCCCTGCAGGTCCTGGAGCCGGGTGCGACCGCCCTCGGCGTGGCGCTCGACGTGGTCCACGTGCCGCACGGGTGCGTCGCACCAGGGGGTCCGGCACGTGCCGCCGTCGCGGAGGCGGACCGCAGCCGCGAGTCCGGGCGTCGCGAAGCGACCACGGGACTCCATGGCGACGAGCCGACCGAGGTCGTCGAGCAGCACCTTCTGCAGCGCGACACGCGCGCCCGCCTCCACCGTGCCGGCCACGAGCTCTCGGGCCCACCCCGCGGGCACCGGTCCGTGCCCCTCGAGGGCGGCAGGCTCGTCGCCGCCGGCGAGCAGGGTGCGGTCGGTCACGACGAGCCGGACCGCGACGTCCGGCACCCTCGGGGTCCCAGGCGCTGCCGCAGCGCCGGCGAGCACGCGCTCGACGAGGGCGTCGGCCATGAGCTGACCGCGAGAGCGCTCGTCGCCGCCCGGTCGGCCGCGCGCGGCGTCGGCGGCGCGCTGCAGGGCGGCGTGGACGGACACCGCCTGCTGCACCGGGAGCAGGGCGGTGACGTACGCCATCGTGTCCGGCGCGGGTCGGATGGTGACGCAGCGCTCCCCCTCGGCGCGCCTCGCGCGGGCCACGACCGAGCGCGGGTCGAGCCGGTACGCGATCCGCTTCGCCGCCGCTGCGACCTCCCGGTCCCCCATGCCCTCCAGCCGCGCGAGCGCCTCGGCTGAGCCGGCGAGCTCCTCGTCGACCGCGGCCCGGTCCTCGCGGCTGAGCACCGCGGTCTCGCGGGCGAGCACGGTCGCGCGCCACTCGCTGATCCGACCGGCCTGGAGGGCGCGGAAGGTTCCGGGCATCTCGTGCACGAGGGCCTTGGCCAGACCGAGGAGGCGGCCGCCGCGGTGAGCCGACTCCCGGCGCGCCAGCGCGACCTGCGCGGCGACGCCTCTCCCCCGCTCGGCGGCGGGCACCCCCGTCAGTCGCTGCTGCTGCCGCTGTGATGCGTCCAGGGCCGCCGCGGCCCGTGCCTGCGCCGCGGACGCGGCGGCCTTGAGCGCCTCCAGCGCCCCGAGGCGCTCGACGAGCGCCTCGTCGTCGACGCCGTCGTCGAGCTCGGCCAGTCGGCGCGCGACAGCGAGGATCGCTCCGACGGTCACCGCCTGTCGATCGAACACGTGTTCGATAGTAGTCGACCTTCGGCTGCCCGGCAAGCCCTCAGAGGCCACCCGCGACGCGGAGCACGCAGCCGCTGACGTACGAGGCCTCCCCGGACAGCAGCCACATGACGGCCGCCGCCACCTCGTCGGGCTCCCCCGCACGACGCAGCGGCACGACGGGAGCGACCCGGTCCGCCCGCCCGGGCTCCCCCGCAGCGGCGTGGATGTCCGTGCGGGTCGTGCCGGGCGAGACGCAGCACACGCGGATGCCGGCGGGGCCGACCTCCTTGGCCAGGCCGACCGTGAGGGCCTCCACGGCGGCCTTCGAGGCCGCGTACCCGACGTACTCCCCCGGCGCGCCGCTCGTCGCCGCCACCGACGAGACGGTGACGAGCACGCCGGGCGTCGCGTCCGCCTCCCATCGCCGCACCGCCTCGCGGGCGAGGAGCAGCGTCCCGACGACGTTCGTGTCGACCACGCGCCGCAGCCCCTCGGCGTCGCTGTCGGCGAGCCGGCCGAGGCGGCCCGTCACCCCGGCGTTGGCGACGACCCCTGTGACCGCCCCGAGCTCGGCCGCGGCGTCGAGGAGGAGGGCGGGCGTGCCGGGGTCCCGTGCGTCCGCGCGCAGCGTCCGCACGGCGCCGCCGACCGCCCGCAGCGACTCGGCCGTCGCCGCCGCCGCGTCGTCGTCCCCGGCGTAGGAGAGGCAGACCGCGTACCCGGCCCCCACCGCGCGGGCCGCAACCGCGGCGCCGATGCCGCGGGTGCCGCCCGTGACGACGAGGACCTGCGGTTCGTCGCCGGTCACGGCCGTCCCGTCCGGCGCAGCCACCACAGCCCGAGGAACGGCAGGACGAGCGGGATCAGGAGGTACCCGAGCCCGAAGTCGGACCACACGGTCGGCTCCGGGAACAGGGCCGGTCGCGCGAGGCTGACGGTGCCGACCACGACCACCCCGACCGCCTCGGTGCCGACGGCCACCCACGCCACGCGCCGGGCGGCCGGGCGGTCGACCGCGAGCGCGACCGTCGCGACGACGTAGACGAGCGCCGCGACGGCGCTCAGCACGTACGCGATCGGCGCCTCGTCGAACTTCACGAGCACCTGGTACACAGAGCGGCTCGTCGCGCCGACGGCGAGGACGGCGTAGACGGCGACGAGGAGGCGCCCCGGTCCGCTGCGCGTGGGCCGTGCCCTCCTGGCGCCGCTGCTCATGGGCCTAGCCTCCCGTCATGGGCACACCCCGGAACCCCTCCGGCATCCGTGACCTGGCCACGTCCTCCTTCGTGCTCCTCACGACGTTCACGCGCGACGGCCGGCCGAAGGCGACGCCGGTGTGGGCGGCGCCGGACGGCGACGCGCTCGTCGTGATCACGGACCGCGACTCGTGGAAGGTCCGCCGCGCCCGTCGGAACCCGGAGGTCCTCCTCGCCTCCTGCGACATGCGCGGCCGGAGGACGGGACCCGACCTCGCGGCGAGCGCGGTCGTCGTCGAGGGTCCGGAGTACCTCGCCCGGGTCACCGGCGCGCTGCTGCGCAAGTACGGGTGGCAGATGCGCCTGGCGCGCCTCCTCGGCCGCACCTCCGCGCGGGAGCGTGTCGGGCTCGTGCTGCGCGACCGGCCGCCGTCCTCCTGAGGCCAGGGCGTCACGCACCCGGCGGCGCCCCGATCTGCACCCCGCCCACCCACAGGTCCCACAGCCGGATCACCATGACCCCGACGGTGAAGGCCGCGACCGCGACGACGGCGCTGCTCCACCGGTCCGGCTCGGCGACCAGGGCCCACAGCAGGGCCAGCGGCAGCACCATCACCGCCGTCACGAGGTAGCTGACGAACAGCACCGTCGAGCCCTCGGGCCCGACGCCGCGCACCATCCCGACCACGGCGACGACCGCTTGGACGACGAGCACGACCTCGACGCCGGCGGTGACCTGCAGCAGGCGCCTGCTCGGCGGCCGGTCCCGGCGCGCGGCCCGCACGGCCCACACGGCGACGACGGCCGAGACCGCGACGAGCACCGCCACGACGGGGTCGATCATCGCTCGGTCACGCGTCTGAGCATCCCACCCCGGCCCCCGGCACCCGCTCTCGCCCCCTACCGTGGGACCCGTGGTAGGGGCCGGGGCGGACGAGGACGACGCGGTGGCGGACGCCGCCGTCGACGCCGCCATCGACGCCGAGCGCCGCACGCGCTCCGGCGCCGTCCGCGGCACCGCCGTGCTGCTGCCGAAGGTCCTCGCCGCGGTGCAGGACCACGCGGACCGACCCCCGGCCGTCGTCCTCGTCGACGGGCGCAGCGGCAGCGGCAAGACGACGCTCGCGCGGCACCTCGCCCGCGCGCTGCGGCAGTCGGACGTCGACGTCACGGTCGTCCACATGGACGGGATCTACCCCGGGTGGGACGGGCTCGACGCCGCGGTGCGGATGCTCGCGCACGACGTCCTGCCCCTGCTGAGCGCCGGTCGCGCGGTCAGCTACCCGACGTGGCGCTGGTCGAGCGGCACGCCCGGGCCCGCGGTGACGGTGCGACCGCGCGACGTCGTCCTCGTCGAGGGCGTCGGCGCCGCGTCGACCGCCGCGCGCGCCAGGGCCGACCTCGTGGTGTGGCTCGAGGTTCCCGCCCACGTCCGGCACGAGCGCGCGATGACGCGCGACGGCGACACGTACCGGCCGCACTGGCACCGCTGGGCCCGACAGGAGGAGGAGTACGTCCGCCGGGAGGGACCGCACACCGGCGCGCACGTGGTCCTCGGGCCCGACGGCCGCATGCCGCACCCGCCGCTCGGTCACTGACGCGGGGCGAGTCGGCGAAAGAGGTGTGACGGCGGGCGGGGGCAGGGCCTAGCGTCACCATGCGTGACGAACCAGCACGCGACGGACCAGCGCGCGACGGCGATCCTCTCCCCCGACCTCGACGACGTCGACGCCGCGCGCAGCTGGCGCGACTCCTTCGCCGACGTGTTCGGGGTGTCGCGCGGCACCCGCGCGGAGCTCGAGGCGGTGCTGCCGACGTGGCGAGGGCAGCGTCTCACCGGCGTGCAGGACGGCGGGCGCTGGGTGGCGACGTTCCGGTCGTGGCGCGGCAGCAGCACCGTCCCCGGCGGTGCCCTCACCGGGCACGACCCGCTCGACGCCCGCTCGGTGCCGAGCGAGCTCGTCAGCACCGTGAGCGTGTCCCCCACCCACCGTCGCCGGGGCCTGCTCACCGCCCTGATGCGCGACTGCCTCGACCACGCCCGCGCCACCGGCGCAGTCGTCGCGACCCTCTTCGCCAGCGAGTCCGCGATCTACGGGCGCTACGGCTACGGCGTCGCGAGCGAGGTGGCCGACCTCACGGTCGCCGTGCCGCAGGCACGCTCGTGGTCGGTGGCGTCGACGGCCGCGCCGGGGCGGCTGCGACTCGTCGAGGACGACGACCTCCTCGACGTCGGACCCGACCTGTTCGAGGCGGCCCGGCTGCGCATGCCCGGCGCCGTCGGGCGCAACGAGGTCGGGTGGCTGCGCCTCCTCGAGCGGATCCCCGCGCCGGAGGCCGACACCGCGCGCCCCCCGCGCCTGCGCGTGGTCCACGAGGGACAGGACGGCACGGTCGACGGGTACGCGCGCGTCGGGCTCGACGAGCGCTGGGAGGACGGCGGCCCCGCCTACACCGCGACCGTCCACGACCTCACGGCCCTCGACCCGCGGGTCGCGGCGGTGCTGTGGCGGTTCGTCCTCGACCTCGACCTCGTCCGCTCGGTGACGGCGGAGCACCGCTCCCCCGCCGACCTGCTGCGGCACCTGCCCGTGGACGGTCGCGCCGTGCGGGCGTCGGTGCGTGACGGGCACTGGTGGCGGGTCCTCGACACGCCCGCCCTGCTCTCGACCCGTCGCTGGTCCGCACCGGGCCGGCTCGTGCTCCAGGTGGTCGACCCGGACGGCCCGGCGGGGGGCACGTGGCGGCTGGACGTCGACGAGGATGGTCACGCGGAGGTGGTGCCGACCGACGCCCTGCCCGACCTCACCCTGCCGGTCCACGCGGTCCCCGCGGTCGCGACCGGGGTGCGACCGCTCCCGCTCCTCGCCGCCGCCGGCGGGCTCGACGAGCACCGCCCCGGCGGCGTCGCCCTGCTCGAGCGCCTGGCCCACGTGGCCCCCGTCGCACTCGCGGGCGTCCAGGGGTTCTGAGCGAAGGTCCCGCCCCTCTGCCAGGCTCGACGCGTGACCGCACGGAGACGCCCGCGCCGCACCCGGTCCCGCCACCTGCCCGCACTGCTGCTCGTCGCCGCCCTCGGCGGCCTCGCGGCGCTCACGGGGTGGCTGCTCCTCCACCGGCGCCGCCGCCCCGCGACGACGGGCGCCGTGCCCCCGCCCGTGGCCCGTGCGCCGCAGGCGGCGGCGCCTGCACCGCAGGCACCGGTGTCGGCACCGTTGGTCCGCGCCGCGCGCGCCGGCAGCCCGCTGCTGCGTGTCCAGGGGATCGGCGCCAAGAGCGCCGCGGCGCTCGCCGCCGCCGGCATCAGCGATCTCGACGCCCTCGCGGCGGCGAGCACCGACGACCTGGCGGCGGCGCTGGCCGCCGCCGGCCTGCGACGCTCCCCCACGCTCGCCACCTGGCCCGGCCAGGCGCGGGAGCTCACGGGCGACCGCACGCCCCCGGGCCCCCGCCGCGAGGGTCTGGAAGGGTAGACGCCATGTGCGGCATCAGCGGCGAGATCACCTTCGACTCCTCGACCGCCGACGTGGCGGCCGTGGCCCGCATGACCGACGTCATGACGCCCCGCGGTCCCGACGGCGCCGGGGTGTGGTCCCAGGGCCGCGTCGCGTTCGGCCACCGTCGGCTCAAGATCATCGACCTGTCGGAGTGCGGGGCGCAGCCGATGGTCGACAACGACCTCGGTCTCGCCGCGGTCTTCAACGGCATGGTCTACAACTACCGCGAGCTGCGGGCCGAGCTCGAGGGCCTCGGCCACCGCTTCTTCTCGACCTCCGACACCGAGGTCGTCCTCAAGGCGTACGCCGAGTGGGGCCTGTCGTGGGTCGACCGCCTCCTCGGCATGTTCGCCATCGTCATCCACGAGCGGGACACCGGCCGGGTCGTCGTCGCCCGGGACCGGCTCGGCATCAAGCCGCTCTACCTCTCCCGCGGCACCGGCGCCCGCAACCGGCTGCGCTTCGCCTCGACCGTCCCGGCGCTGCTCGCGGGCGGGGACGTGGACACGAGCATCGACCCCGTCGCGCTCCACCACTACCTGTCGTGGCACGCCGTCGTCCCGGCCCCGCACACCATCCTGAACGGCGTCCGCAAGATGCCGCCGGCGACCGTCCGCGTGTACGAGCCGGACGGCAGCCACACCGACACCCGGTACTGGACGCCGGACTACACCCGGCGCGACGAGCACGCCGGCTGGGACTTCGACGACTGGACCGACGCCACCATCGAGGCGCTGCGGACCGCCGTGCGCCGACGCATGGTCGCCGACGTCCCCGTCGGCGTCCTGCTGTCCGGTGGCGTCGACTCCAGCCTGGTCGTCGGGCTGCTCGCCGAGCAGGGGCAGGCGCACCTCGCGACCTTCAGCATCGGCTTCGACGCCGTCGCCGGCCGGGAGGGCGACGAGTTCCGCTACTCCGACGTCGTCGCCGAGCGCTTCGACACCAACCACCACCGCATCCGGGTCGGCTCCGACGAGCTCGCCGGCAGCCTCGAGCACGCGATCATGAACATGAGCGAGCCGATGGTGAGCCACGACGTCGTCGCCTTCGACCTGCTGAGCCGCGAGGTGTCCCGCCACATCAAGGTCGTCCAGTCCGGCCAGGGCGCCGACGAGGTCTTCGCCGGCTACCACTGGTACCCGCCGCTGCAGGGCCTCCGCGTCGAGGACGCCCCCGAGGCCTACGCGAAGGCGTTCTTCGACCGCGACCACGCCGCGATGGGCAAGGTCGTGACGCCCGCCGTCTACGAGGCGATGGGCGGGGCCGGCGCCGACGGGCCCTCGTTCTCCTACGTCCGCGACCACCTCACCCAGGGCCGGGCCGACACCGCCGTCGACGCCGCCCTGCGGCTCGACACCGAGGTCATGCTCGTCGACGACCCCGTCAAGCGCGTCGACAACATGACGATGGCGTGGGGGCTGGAGGCCCGCGTGCCCTTCCTCGACCACGAGCTCGTCGAGCTCGCGGCCGCCTGTCCGCCGGAGCACAAGCTCGCCGACGGCGGCAAGGGCGTGCTCAAGGCGGCGGCACGTCGCGTCGTGCCCCGCGAGGTCATCGACCGGCCGAAGGGGTACTTCCCCGTCCCCGCGATCACGCACCTGCAGGGCAAGGTCCTCGACGTGGTCCGCGACGCCCTCCACGACCCGGCCGCGCGGCGGCGGGGGCTGTTCCGCGACGACTACGTCGACCAGCTCATGGCCGACCCGAACGCCGAGCTCACGCCGCTGCGGGGCAACAAGCTGTGGCAGCTCGGTCTCCTCGAGTGGTGGCTGCAGGCGCACGGGGTGGGGTGAGCGCACGATGAGCAGCCGTCGTCGACCCCGGGTCGCCGGGCTGCGCGGCCGTCCGGGGATCACGTCCCAGCCGTGGAGCCCCGTCCCGGAGCACCTGCGACGGGACATGCAGCGCGACGTGCTCGTCGACATGGGATGGGGCCGGCTCGTGTTCGGCCAGACGTTCCACGACCTCACGGGCATCCTCGACGTGCTGCGCAGCGAGGAGACCGGCGAGCGGGACATCTGCATCTACCCGCCGGACCCGCAGGTGCTCGTCGGGCTCGCTCCGACCGAGCTGTTCATCGACCCCAGCTACACCCTGCGGCTGCCGCTGCACCGCTACCGGCGGCAGACCACCCCGCCGCGCGGTCTCCTCGTGCGGACGGTCGGGGCGCGCGAGGAGCTGCTGGAGGCCAACCGGATCTGCGCGAGCGTCGGCATGGTGACCGGTGACGTCGACGTCCTGTGGGCGAACCAGCGCACCCGCACGTTCACGTACCTCGTCGCGCAGGACACGACGACGGGCGAGATCGTCGGCACGGTGACGGGGGTCGACCACGTCCTCGCGTTCGACGACCCCGACGGCGGCAGCAGCCTGTGGGCGCTCGCCGTCGACCCGCAGTCCCGCATCCCCGGGGTCGGCGAGGCCCTCACCCGCACGCTCGCCCAGCGCTACCAGGCCCGCGGCCGCTCGTGGATGGACCTGTCGGTCCTCGCGAGCAACACCTCCGCCCTCGCCCTGTACGAGAAGCTCGGATTCGTGCGGACCGCGTCGGTCTGCGTGAAACGGAAGAACCCGATCAACGAGCCGTTGTTCGCTCCTCGGCCCGACAGCATCGACGACCTCAACCCCTACGCCCGGATCATCGCCGAGGAGGCGCTGCGGCGCGGGATCCGCGTCGAGGTGACGGACGGGCGCTGGGGCGAGATGCGTCTCACCCACGGCGGCCGGCAGGTCCTCACGCGCGAGTCCCTGTCGGAGCTGACGAGTGCGGTCGCCATGAGCCGCTGCGACGACAAGCGCGTGACGCGCCGGCTCCTGCAGCGGGCGGGCGTGCCCGTCGCACGAGGGCACGAGGTCGTGGCCGGGGCGGTCGGCGAGGCGGAGGAGGCCTTCCTGCGCGAGATGGGCGACGTCGTCGTCAAGCCCGCGCGCGGGGAGCAGGGCAAGGGCATCACCGTCGGGGTGTCCGGCGTCGAGGAGCTGCGCGAGGCCGTCGCGGCCGCCCACGCCCTGTGCCCCGACGTGCTCCTGGAGGAGCTCGTCCCCGGTGAGGACCTGCGGGTCCTCGTCATCGACGACGAGGTCGTCGCCGCTGCGGTCCGTCGGCCCGCGACGGTCGTGGGCAACGGGCGGGACACGATCGAGACGCTGGTCGCGGCGCAGTCCCGCCGCCGGGAGCGTGCGACGGGCGGCGAGTCGAGCATCCCGCTCGACGCCACCACCGAGGCGGTCGTCCGGGCGGCCGGGCACGCGATGGACGACGTCCTGCCGCGCGGGGAGCACCTGCAGGTGCGCCGCACGGCCAACCTCCATACCGGCGGCACGATCGAGGACTGCACCGACGACCTCTCCCCCGCCGTGCGGGACGCCGCCCTGCGCAGCGCGCGGGTCATCGGCATCCCCGTGACGGGCGTCGACTTCCTCGTGCCCGACGTGGGCGCCGACGACGGGTTCGTGTTCGTCGAGGCGAACGAGCGTCCCGGGCTGGCGAACCACGAGCCGCGGCCGACCGCGCAGCGCTTCGTCGACCTGCTCTTCCCCGGGACCGCGCAGCCCGGCAGGTCTGCGACGATGCCGGGGTGAGTCGTCCCACCGCCGCGCTGCGCCGTGTCAGCGCCACCGCCACGAAGCTGCCCGTCGACACCGCGTACCTGCGCGACGTCATGCTCGAGCTGCTGTGCATCCCGAGCCCCTCGGGGCGCACCGACGCCGTCATGCAGCGCGTCGGGGACCTGCTCGCGGAGATGGGCGTCGAGCTCGACATCACCCGGCGCGGGGTGCTGCGGGCGACGCTGCCGGGACGCCGGAAGGACGTGAACCGGGCGGTCGTCGTCCACGCCGACACGATCGGGACGATGGTGAAGCGGCTCAAGGAGAACGGCCGCCTCGAGGTCATGCAGGTCGGCACCCACTCGGCGCGCTTCGCCGAGGGCGCGCACGTCACGATCCTCACCGACGAGCCCGACCGGACGTACACCGGCACCGTGCTCCCCCTGAAGTCGAGCGGCCACACGTACGGCGACGAGATCGACACCTTCGCCATCGGGTGGGACGAGGTCGAGGTCCGCATCGACGCCCCCGTCTACGACGTGCAGGGCCTGCTCGCGCTCGGCATCCAGGTCGGTGACTTCGTCGCGCTCGACGCCGCCCCCCAGATCACCCCGCTCGGCTACGTGAAGTCCCGCCACCTCGACGACAAGGCCGGCCTGGCGGCGTGCCTCGCCGCGCTCAAGGCGGTGACCGACGCCGGGATCACCCCGCCGGTGACCGCACGGCTGCTCGTCACCATCGGCGAGGAGGTCGGGCACGGTGCCACGCACGGCTTCGACTCCGGCACCGCGGAGATCGTCGCGGTGGACAACGGCGTCGTCGCGCCCGGGCAGCAGTCGCGGGAGGAGTCGGTGAGCGTCGGGATGATGGACTCGACCGGTCCCCACGACTTCCACCTCACGCGGCGCCTCCTCGCCCTCGCCGACGAGCACGGCATCCCCGCGGTCCGGGACGTCTACCGGGTGTACCGCTCCGACGCCGCCCCGGCCGTCGAGTCCGGGGTCGAGGCGCGCACGGCGCTGCTCGGCTTCGGGCTCGACTCCTCCCACGGGCACGAGCGCACCCACCTCGACGGTCTCCAGCACCTCGCGGAGCTGCTCGCGGTCTACCTGCAGGGCGACCTCACGTTCGCCGACTGGGACGTGCACGAGAGCGGCGCCCTCGACGACTTCCCCTCGACGGCGGTGCAGCCGACGCCGGTCGAGCCGACGGAGGTCGACCGGCGGCTGAGCGAGGCGGAGCGCCGGCAGGCCGGCCAGGCCTGAGCGCGCTCAGTCGCGCGGTTCGTGCCCGTGCAGCTCGACGAGGGTCGCGAGCCGCACGGCGGCGTGCCCGGCGTGGGCGCCGTCGGCGCTCTGGATGCCGAGGACGGTGTGGGTCGTGCCGTCCGACAGGTCGAGCCGGGCGAAGGTCGAGTCCCGCCCGAAGCGGACGCCGACGACCTCCGCCCACTCCAGGCGCCGGGTGGTGAGGACGTTGCGGACGACGACGCCTGCCTCGTCGGGCAGCACGGCGACGCCGCCGAAGCGGTGGAGCAGCCACGCGCCGGCCGCGGCCAGGGTGAGGAAGCCGACCCGGTCCCCGACCCCGATCCCCGGGTAGGGCGGGTAGCCGGCCGCGAGGGCGCCGAAGACGACGACCCACGCGACGGCGACGCCGTACGGCACCCACCGACCCCACCGCGGGCGCAGCGGGCGGTGGACGCGCTGCCGCTGCTGCTCCGGCCCGTCGCCGCTCACAGCCGGCAGGCGTGGATCTCCGTCACGAGGATGGCGCGGGCGCCCACGTCGTACAGCTCGTCCATCACCCGGTTCGTGTCCGCCCGCGGCACCATCGCCCGGACCGCGGACCAGCCGGAGTCGTGGAGGGGCGACACGGTCGGGGACTCCAGGCCGGGCGTCACCGACGCCGCCTTCTCCACGAGCTCGTTGCGGACGTCGTAGTCGATGAGGACGTACCGGCGGGCCGTCATGACCCCCGTGAGCCGCCGGGCGAGGACGTCGACCGAGGGGTGCCGGGTCTGGCCGGCCTGCGTGCCGTCGGGCACGACGAGCACGGCCTCGCTCTCCAGCAGCGGCTCGCCGAAGACCTGCAGCCCGGCGTTGCGCAGCGTCGTGCCGGTCTCGACGACGTCGGCGATGACGTCGGCGATGCCGAGCTGCACGGCGGACTCCACGGCGCCGTCGAGACCGACGACGCCCGCCTCGATGCCGCGGCCCTCGAGCCAGCGCCGGACCAGGCCGGGGTAGGCGGCGGCCACACGCGTGCCGGCGAGCTGCTCGACGGAACGGGGACCGTCCTCGGGTGCGGCGAAGCGGAAGGTCGAGCGGGCGAAGCCGAGCGCGAGCACCTCCTGCGCCGGTGCGCCGGAGTCGAGCATGAGGTCCCGCCCGGTGATGCCGACGTGCAGCGTGCCGCTGCCGACGTACACGGCGATGTCGCGCGGACGGAGGAAGAAGAACTCGACGTCGTTGTCCGGGTCGACCATGCGCAGCTGCTTGGGGTCGCGGCGGCGGCGGTACCCGGCCTCGGCGAGGATGTCGTGCGCGGCCTCCGACAGGGAGCCCTTGTTGGGGACGGCCACGCGCAGGGTGCTGCCGTCGGTGCTCGTGGTGCTCGTCGTGCTCATCGCGCAAGGGCTCCTCAGAGGTAGCGGTAGACATCGTCGAGGGTGAGGCCCTTGGCCACGAGCAGCACCTGCAGGTGGTACAGCAGCTGGCTCGCCTCCTCGGCGAGCTCCTCGGGCCCCTGGTACTCCGCCGCCATCCACACCTCGGCGGCCTCCTCCACGACCTTCTTGCCGATGGCGTGGACGCCGGCGTCGAGCGCGGCGACCGTGCCCGAGCCCTCGGGGCGGGTGACGGCCCGGTCGCTGATCTCCGCGAACAGGTCCTCGAACGTCTTCACGTGGGGACAGCCTAGGCGCCGGCGGTCAGGCGGCGGTCACGCGGCGGTCTCGAGCCGGCCGTAGGTGGTCGTCCGCTGGGCCACGGGTCGCCCGATCCCGGCCGCGATGGCCGTCAGCTCCTCGACGGTCTTCGCCGAGCCGTGCGCGGAGCCGGCCATCCGGCTGATCGTCTCCTCCATGAGCGTGCCGCCGAGGTCGTCCGCTCCCCCGGTGAGCATGGCCCGGGTGCCGTCGACGCCGAGCTTCACCCACGACGTCTGGACGTGGTCGACGCGACCGTGGAGGAGCAGCCGGGCGACGGCGTGGACGGCGCGGTTGTCGCGCAGCGTCGGCCCCGGCCGGGCGATCCCGGCGAGGTAGATCGGCGAGCTGTGGTGGACGAACGGCAGCGGCACGAACTCCGTGAACCCGCCCGTGCGGTCCTGCACGCCCGCGAGGGTGCGCAGGTGCGCGACCCAGTGGCGGGGGTGGTCGACGTGGCCGTACATCATCGTCGAGCTGCTCGGGATGCCGAGGGAGTGGGCGGTCTCGACGACCTCGAGCCACGCGCTCGTCGGCAGCTTGCCCTTGGTGAGCACCCACCGGACGTCGTCGTCGAGGATCTCCGCCGCGGTCCCGGGGATGGAGCCGAGCCCCGCGTCCTTCACCTCCTCCAGCCACTCGCGGACGCTCGCGCCCGCCCGGGAGGCCGCAGACACCACCTCCATGGGGCTGAACGCGTGGACGTGCATCCCGGGCGCCGCGGCGAGGACCGCCCGGACGATGTCGGCGTACGCGCCCGGGCCGAGGTCCGGGCTGATGCCGGACTGGATGCACACCTCGGTGGCACCGAGCGCCTGCGCCTCGGCCGCGCGGCGCCCCACCTCCTCCAGCGACAGCGTGTAGGCGTCGGGGTCGGTGCGGCGCTGGGCGAACGCGCAGAAGCGGCAGCCGACGTAGCAGACGTTCGTCACGTTGATGTTCCGGTTGACGACGTACGTGACGGCCTCCCCGACCGTCGACCGGCGGACGTCGTCCGCGAGGCGGGCGAGGGCGTCGAGCTCGGCGCCGTCGCTCGTCAGGAGGGCGAGGTACTGCTCGTCCGCGAGGCCCGCGGGGTCGTCGGCCGCCCGCCGCAGCGCCTCGGCGGCGTCGCCCGTGCCCCACACGGCCGGAGCGTGGACGCGCTCCCCCACCGCCTGCCAGTCGCCGTAGACGACGTCGAAGTCGCCGCGGCGGTCACCGGTACGCCCCTCGGTGTCGACCGCCGTGTGGAGGTCGGCGCGCCCGCTCGTCACGAGGCCGCCGTCCGGCTCCTGCCACGGCCGGCCGACGGCGCGGACGCCCTCGCGGGCCAGCCCCGTGACAGGGTCGGCGAGCGCCTCGACGTGGGGGCGGACCCGCTCGTCGAGCCACGGGGCGCCGTCGTGCAGCGCCGCCCTCACGTAGGCGGGGTGCACCGTGAGCCGCGGGCGCAGCGCGAACCCGGCCTCGCCGGTCCAGCGGGCGAGGTCGTCGAGCTGCGGCCACGGCCGCTCGGGGTTGACGTGGTCCGGCGTCACCGGGGACACCCCGCCCCAGTCGTCGACCCCGGCGCGCACGAGCTCGGCGAGGTCGGCGGGGTCGGACAGGTTCGGCGGTGCCTGCAGCGACACGGTCGGGCCGAGGAGCAGCCGGGCCACCGTGACGGTCGCGAGGTACGACTCCCGGTCGAGGTCGGGCACCGCCCGCATGGCCGTCCGCTCCTTCGCCCGGAAGTTCTGGACGATGACCTCCTGGGTCGCGCCGTACTCGCGCGCGACGCGGCGGATCGCGAGCAGCGCGTCGACCCGCTCCGCGGCCGTCTCCCCGATCCCGAGGAGCACGCCCGTGGTGAACGGGACAGCCAGACGACCCGCGTCCTCCAGGACGCGCAGCCGCACCGCGGGGTCCTTGTCGGGGCTGCCGAAGTGCGGCCCGCCGGGCTCGGACCACAGCCGCGTGGCGGTCGTCTCGAGCATCATCCCCATCGACGGCGCGACCGGCTTGAGCCGCTGGATCTCCTGCCAGCTCATGACGCCGGGGTTGAGGTGCGGCAGCAGGCCCGTCTCCTCGAGGACGGCGACGGCACACGCGCGGACGTAGGCGAGCGTCGAGTCGTACCCGCGCTCGTCGAGCCAGCGCCGTGCCTGGGGCCAGCGCTCCTCGGGGCGGTCGCCGAGGGTGAAGAGGGCCTCGAGGCACCCCGCGGCCGCGCCGTCCCGTGCGATCCGGAGTACCTCCTCCATCTCGAGGTACTCCGACGGCACGCGGTGCGGCACGGTGACGAACGTGCAGTAGTGGCAGCGGTCCCGGCACAGGCGCGTGAGGGGGATGAAGACCTTCGGGGAGTACGTCACCGTGCTCGGCCGACCGGCGCGCGCCATGGCCTCGTCGCGCACCCGGCCCGCCGGCTCGGCCAGCGCCGTCAGCGCGTCGCCGCGCGCGTGGAGGAGGGCGGTCGCCTCGGTGGCGTCGAGGGCCTTGCCGTCGACGGCACGGCGTACCGCGCGCTCGACCTCACGA
The DNA here is from genome assembly GCF_037860835.1 of Aquipuribacter nitratireducens. Classification (NCBI taxonomy): domain Bacteria; kingdom Bacillati; phylum Actinomycetota; class Actinomycetes; order Micrococcales; family Intrasporangiaceae; genus Aquipuribacter; species Aquipuribacter nitratireducens. The sequence goes on from NZ_JBBEOG010000003.1 coordinate 273,584, forward strand.
GGGGTCGGGGGGACGGACGGGACGGCGACGGACGTCACCGGAGCAGGCTACGCGCGCGGTCCGCCGGTGCACCGGCGGCCGGCCGGCGTCATGACCCAGGAGCGAGCCACTGCTCACGCGGAGTGAGCCGAGCCGCACGACCGCCCTCCACCATTGCCCTGCGTCACCAGGCACGAGCACACTGGTCGCCTGCTTCTCCGTGGTGGAGGTGGGCGTGGTCGACGACCGTGACGCCGCGTCCACCGCCGCGCGCCCGGACACGTCGTTGGGGGACCGCCTCCTGGACGCCGAGGCACGCCTCGAGGCGACCGACGAGGTCCTCCGCGCGCTCGGCGGGCGTGGGGCGACCGCGGACGCGGTGTTCGACGTCGTCGTCGACAGGGCGCTCGCGCTGGCCCGCGCCGACACGGTCCAGCTGTGGCTCCTCGACGGACGCGTCTTCCGGCTGTACCGCAGCGCGGGGCGGGCGGGCCCCGAGCTCACCCGGCAGCTGACCCGACGCCCGGTCGAGCTGTCGTCGGGCAGTGTCCTGGGTCGTGCGGCGCTCGGGCGCCGCACGGTGCAGGTCGTCGACGTGCTGGCGGACCCGGAGTACGCCAGGCAGGACCTGCAGCGCCTCGCCGGGTTCCGCACGCTCATGGCGGCGCCCATGATCGTGGGCGACGAGGTCGTGGGTGTCGTGTCCGCCTGGCGGCTCGATCGCCCCCGGGCCTTCGACGAGACGGAGACGGACCTCCTCACCGCCTTCGCCGACCAGGCCGCGGTCGCCGTCCGGCAGGTCCGGCTGCTCGCCGACCTCGAGCAGCGACGGCTCGAGCTGGCCCGCAAGGTCGACCAGCTGGAGACCCTCGGGGAGGTCGGGCAGCTCGTGTCGTCGAGCCTCGACCTCGACGAGGTGCTCGCGACGGTGCTCCACCACGCCGTGCGGCTCGCCGGCTGCGCGGGCGGTTCGATCATGCAGTACGACGGGTCGAGCGACGCCTTCTCCGTCCGTGCCGCGGTCGGGACCGACGAGGCGCTGCTGCGGCGGCTGCAGTCCACCGTCATCCAGCGCCGCAGCACGCTCGTCGGGCGCGCGGCCCACGACGGCCGTCCCGTGGAGGTGCCCGACCTGCGGGCGGTCGAGGAACCGCTCGACCCGCACCTGCTCGCCCTGCACGACCACGGCTGGCGGTCGGTGCTCGCGGTCCCGATGGTGCGCCGGGACGAGCTGGTGGGCGCCCTCGTCGTGCGGCGGCGGGAGCCCGGCGCCTTCTCGGCGGAGGTGCGGGAGCTCGTCGAGACCTTCGCGGGCCAGTCGACCCTCGCGATCGTCAACGCGCGCCTCTTCGGCGCCCTCGCCGTCAAGTCCGCGGAGCTCGAGGTCGCGAGCCGCCACAAGTCCGAGTTCCTCGCGAGCATGTCCCACGAGCTGCGGACGCCGCTCAACGCGGTCATCGGGTTCTCCGAGGTCCTCCTCGACCGGCTCTTCGGCGACCTGACCGAGCGGCAGGAGGAGTACCTCCACGACATCCACTCCTCCGGACAGCACCTCCTCGAGCTGCTCAACGAGATCCTCGACCTGTCGAGGGTCGAGGCCGGGCAGATGGAGATGGACTACGCGGTGTTCGCCGTGCGCGACACCGTCGAGAGCGCCATGCAGCTCGTCCGCTCGAGGGCGGACGCCCACGGGATCAGCCTCACGCTGACGGTCGCCGACGGCGTGGACCGGCTCGAGGCCGACGAGCTGCGGGTCAAGCAGGTGCTCGTCAACCTGCTCTCGAACGCCGTGAAGTTCACCGGCGACGGCGGGCACGTCGAGGTCGGGGTGTCGCTGGACGACGACGACCTCGTCGTCGCGGTGCGCGACGACGGCATCGGGATCGCGCCGGAGGACCGTGACCGCATCTTCGAGTCGTTCCAGCAGGGCCGGCGCGGGGCGCCCAAGGAGGAGGGCACGGGCCTCGGGCTCACGCTGAGCCGTCGCATCGTCGAGCTGCTCGGCGGACGGCTGTCCCTGCACTCCGAGGTCGGTGTCGGCAGCACGTTCACGGTCGCCCTCCCCCTGCGGCGTCCCGGGTCGCGCGACGCCACCGGCCCCCACGCCCTGTCGGTCTCCGGGGACGGCGAGCGGGTCGTGGTGGTGGTCGACGACGACCGGGCGTCGCAGGAGCTCATCGGCGCCTACCTCCGCGGGACGGGTGCGCTCGTGCTGCGTGCCGAGGACGGGGCCGCGGGACTGGACGCCGTCCGGCGCGCGAGGCCGCAGGCGGTGGTCCTCGACATCCGGCTGCCGGTCCTCGACGGATGGCAGGTCATCGCGGCGCTCAAGGCCGACCCGACGACCCGGGACATCCCCGTCGTGGTGGCGTCGGTCGTCGACGAGCGCGCCCGCGGGCTCGCGATGGGCGCCGCCGCGTACCTCGTCAAGCCGCTGCACCGCGAGCCGTTCCTCCGCGCGCTCGAGCCCGTGCTCGCGGGGGCGTCGTGACGCGCGGCCGGGTCCTCGTCGTCGAGGACAACCGGCTCAACCGCAAGCTCGTCCGGGACGTGCTCGTCCATTCCGGCTTCGACGTCGTCGAGGCGGCGACGGGCGAGGACGGAGTGCGCGTGTGCCGGGACACGCACCCCGACGTCGTGCTCATGGACCTGCAGCTGCCCGGCATCGACGGGACCGAGGCGCTGCGCCTCCTCAGGACCCAGCCGGGCGGTGACGTCCCGGTCGTCGCCGTCACGGCGTCGGTCATGGCGAGCGACCGCGCGGCGGTGGCGGCCGCGGGGTTCGACGGCTTCCTCGAGAAGCCTCTCGACGTGCGGCGGCTGCCGGAGCAGGTCGGGGACCTCGTCGCGCACGGGCGGCTGACGTGAGCGCCGCGCCGGCCCAGCAGGAGGAGCCCGTCGTCGTCCTCGCCGTCGACGACCAGCTGCCGAACCTGCGTCTGCTCGACGCCGTCCTCACGCCCCGCGGCTACGAGGTGCTGTGCGCGCCGTCGGGGCGGGACTGCCTCGCCCTCCTCGCGCACCGCGAGGTGGACGTCGTCCTCCTCGACGTCCTCATGCCGGGCATGGACGGCTACGAGACGTGCCGGCGGCTGCGGGCGGACGAACGGACGGCGTTCCTCCCGGTCGTCATGCTGACGGCGAGCGGGCAGCAGCAGCGGGTCGAGGCGCTCCGGGCGGGCGCCGACGACTTCGTGACGAAGCCGTTCGACACGCACGAGCTGCTCGCCCGGATCGCCTCCCTCGCGCGGGTGAGGCGGTACCACGTCACCGTCGCCCGCCAGGCGGAGGAGCTGGCGAGGCAGGCCGAGGAGCTCGCGTGCTGGAACCGCGAGCTCGAGGGCCGCGTGCGCACCCAGGTGGCGGAGCTGCAGCGCCTGCACCGGCTGCGCCGCTTCCTCGCCCCGCAGGTCGCGGAGCTCGTGCTCGAGGCGGGCGACGAGGTGCTCGCGAGCCACCGACGGGAGATCGTCGTCGTCTTCTGCGACCTCCGGGGGTTCACGCCGTTCGCCGAGGCGAACGAGCCGGAGGAGGTCATGGCCGTCCTCGCGTCCTACCACCGGGCCCTCGGGGAGCTCGTCCACGCGCACGGGGGGACGCTGGAGCGCTTCACCGGGGACGGGATCATGGTGTTCTTCGGCGACCCCGTGGAGCAGGACGACGCCGCCGCGCGGGCGCTCGCCATGGCGCTGGCCATGCGGGAGCGGGTGCGCGTCCTCGCGGCCGAGTGGGCGCGACGCGGGCACGACCTCGCGCTCGGCGTCGGCATCGCCCAGGGCTACGCGACGCTCGGCCAGGTCGGCTTCGAGGGCCGTCAGGACTACGCCGCCATCGGGTCGGTGACGAACCTCGCGGCGCGCCTGTGCGGGGAGGCCGCGGCGTGGCAGGTGCTCGTGAGCCAGCGCGTCACCGCCGACGTCGACGGGCTCGCCCGCTTCGACCAGGTCGACGACGTCGTGCTCAAGGGCTTCCGGCAGCCGGTCCGGGTGTTCGAGGTGGTGGAGGTGTCGGGATGACGGTGCTCGAGCAGCTCGGCGAGGCAGAGCGCTACGAGCGCTACGACGCCCTGCAGGCGCGGATGGTCGACGTGTGGCGGGACATGCGGCAGGGCCACGGCGACGAGTCCGTCGTCGTCGTGCCGTCGGTGAGCGTCGACCGTTCCGGCACGCCGCCGCCGTCGGCGGTGCTCCAGGCCATGGAGGAGCGGTCGCTGTTCCTGCTGCTCCTGCTACGCCAGCCGCGCCTGCGGCTGGTCTACGTGACGTCGATGCCCATCCCGACGGCCGTCGTCGACTACTACCTCGGGCTGCTGCCCGGCGTCGTCCGCAGCCAGGCCCTGCCGAGGCTCACGATGATCGCCCTCGGGGACGCCTCCCCCCGGCCGCTGAGCGAGAAGCTCCTCGCGCGGCCGCGCGCGCTGCAGCGCGTCCGCGACGCGCTCCCGAACCCGGCCCGCAGCCACCTCGTCCCGTACAACACGACGTCGCTCGAACGCGACGTGGCGCTGTCCCTGGGGATCCCGGTCTACGGCGCCGACCCGCGCCTCCTGCCGTTCGGCACGAAGACCGGCTGCCGTCGCCTCTTCGAGGCGGTCGGTATCGCGTACCCCCTCGGGGAGGAGGCCGTCCACGACGTCGACGAGGTCGTCGCCGCGCTCGTCCGCATGCGCGCGCGCCGCCCGGGCCTGCAGGAGGTCGTCGTCAAGCTCGACGACGGGGTCTCCGGCAGGGGCAACGCGCTCGTCGACCTCCGCGGTCTACCCCCGGCGGACGACGCGGACCTGCCGAGCGCGCTCCGGGAGCGGGTGCTCGGCATGCGCCTGGAGGCCCCCGGGCTCGCGCTCGAGGAGTACCTCGGCCAGCTCGCGGGCGGCGGGATCGTCGAGGAGCGCATCGTGGGACGCGACCTGCTGAGCCCGAGCGTGCAGCTGCGGGTGCTGCCGGGGGGCGAGGTCGAGCTGCTGTCGACGCACGACCAGATGCTCGGCGGCGAGAGCGGGCAGAGCTACCTCGGCTGCGTGTTCCCGGCCGACCCGGCGTACGCGCGCGCCATCAGCGAACCGGCCCTGCGGGTGGCCGAGCGCCTCTCGGCGCTCGGGGTGCTCGGCCGGTTCGCCGTCGACTTCGTCGTCGTCCGCGACGGCGAGGGCGAGCCGTGGCAGCCCTACGCGATCGAGCTCAACCTGCGAAAGGGCGGCACGACCCACCCGTTCCTCACCCTGCAGTACCTCACCGACGGCACGTACGACTGGCGCGACGCGTCGTACCGCACGCACAGTGGCGCCCCGAAGCACCTCGTCGCGACCGACCACCTCGAGTCGCCGCTGCTGCGCGCCCTGACGGTCGACGACCTCCTCGACGTCGTCACCGACCAGGGACTGCACTTCGACCAGTCGACGAGGACCGGCGTCGTCCTCCACATGCTGACGTGCGTCACCGAGGTGGGCCGGGTCGGCGTCACCGCGGTAGGCGACACCCCTGAGCAGGCGCAGGCGCTGTTCCGACGGACGGAGGAGGCGCTCCTCGCGGAGGCGGCGGAGGCCGCTCGCGCCGTGCCACTGCCCGGCTGAGGTGGCTCAGCCAGCGGCGAACCCCACGCTCCCCCGGCTCCCCCGCCGTGCCGTCCGCAGTCCCAGAACGGTGCTGACGGCAGCCTCGGCGGCCTCGGCGCCCTTGTCCTCCCGCGACCCGGGCAGGCCGGCGCGGTCGAGCGCCTGCTCGACGGTGTCGCACGTGAGGAGCCCGAAGCCGACGGGCGTCGCGGTGCGGACGGCGACGTCGGTGAGGCCGGACGTCGCCGCCTGGCACACGTAGTCGAAGTGCGGCGTGCCGCCGCGCACCACGACCCCGAGGGCGACGACGGCGTCGACGTCCGGCGCGAGGGTCGCCGCGGCTACGGGCAGCTCGAACGAGCCGGCGATGCGGACCTCGACGACGTCGGTGACGCCCGCGTGGGCGAGCGCCCGACGGGCACCCGCGAGCAGGCCGCCCATCACCTCCTCGTGCCAGCTCGCCGCCACGACGGCGACCCGCAGGCCCGCCCCCGCGCCCTCGGTCACGATGGTGCTCGGTGCGCCGTCCCCGCTCATGCGGTGCCTCCCTGGCTGCTCGTGCTGCTGCTGCTCCCGGTGCCGAGGTCGTCGAGGGCGCCGGGCAGGACGTGACCCATCCGGTCGCGCTTGACGGCGAGGTAGCCGACGTTCTCCGGCCGCGTGCCGACGACGAGCGGCACGCGCTCGACCACGTCGATGCCCCCGTCGAGCAGCGCCTGGACCTTGTCGGTGTTGTTCGTGAGGAGCCGCACCTCCGACACCCCGAGGTCGGAGAGGATCGCCGCGGCCGCGCCGTACTCGCGGGCGTCGGCGGGCAGGCCCTGCACCGTGTTGGCGTCGACGGTGTCGAGCCCCGCGTCCTGCAGCGAGTACGCCGCGACCTTCGCGGCGAGGCCGATGCCACGGCCCTCGTGGCCCCTCTCGTACACGACGACCCCGCCCTCGAGCGAGATGCGTGCGAGGGCGGCCTCGAGCTGCGGTCCGCAGTCGCAGCGCAGCGAGCCGAGTGCGTCGCCGGTCAGGCACTCGGAGTGCACCCGCACCAGCACGGCCCGCCGACCGGGGGTGTCGCCGGGACCGGCCGGGCCGGACGGACCGGACGCGGCGATCGCGAGGTGCTCGTGGCCGGTGAGCACGTCGCGGTAGGCGTGCACCCGGAAGACACCGGTGCGGGCCGGCAGGTCCGCCGAGGCGACGCGGCGCACCCGCGCCTGCTCCGGCGTCGGGACGGGGACGGGTGCGGCGGGGGCCTCCGACGGGGCGCCGCCACCGGCGCGGCGCCACGCCACGAGGTCGGCGATGCTGCACACGACGAGCCCCTCGGAGCGGGCGAGCGCGAGGAGCTGGGGCAGGCGCAGCAGCTCGCCCTCGTCGTCGACGACCTCCCCGATGAGCCCGACGGGCGGCAGGCCTGCGGCGCGGCAGAGGTCGACAGCCGCCTCGGTGTGCCCGTTCCGCTCGAGCACCCCGCCCGCGCGTGCCCGCAGCGGCAGGACGTGCCCGGGCCGGACGAGGTCCCGCGGCCCGCTCGACGGGTCGGCGAGCACCCGCAGCGTCCGCGCCCGGTCGGTGGCGGAGATCCCGGTCCCCACGCCCTCGCGCGCGTCGACGCTCACCGTGTAGGCGGTGCGGAACGGGTCCTCGGTGTCCGGCCACATGAGGGGCAGCCCGAGCCGGTCGGCGACTTCCGGCGGCATCGGGGCGCACAGGTAGCCGCTCGTGTGCCGGACCGTCCACCCGACCCAGCGCGGGGTCGCGGCGGCGGCCGCCATCACGACGTCGCCCTCGTTCTCGCGGTCGGCGTCGTCGACGACGATCACCGGGCGGCCGGCGCGGATCTCGGCGACGGCGACGTCGATGCCCGCCAGACCTGCCGGGCCGTTCACGGCGTCACCTCCAGCGCCGCGAGCCGGGCTCGGACCTGGTCCTCGACCTGCTTCTCCACGTACTTCGCCAGCACGTCCACCTCCAGGTTGACGGGGTCGCCCACCGCGCGCAGACCGAGCGTCGTCGCGGCGAGCGTCGTGGGGATGAGGGACACCTCGAAGGCGTCGTCGAGCACCGCCGACACCGTGAGGGAGGTCCCGTCGACGGCGATCGACCCTTTCTCGACGACGTAGCGACGCAGCGGCTCGGGCAGCGCGACGCGGACGACCTCCCACCGCTCTCCCGGCTCGCGCGCGACGACGTGCCCGACGCCGTCGACGTGCCCCTGCACCACGTGACCGCCGAGCCGCGCGTCGGCCCGCAGCGCCCGCTCGAGGTTGACCCGGCGGCCGGGTGCGAGCCCCGCCAGGGCGGTGCGGCGCAGCGTCTCGGCCATGACGTCGACGGTGAAGGAGCCCGCCTCGACGGCGACGACGGTGAGGCACACGCCGTCGACGGCGATGGAGTCCCCGTGGTGGGCGTCGGACGTGACGAGCGGGCCGCGGACGGTGAGCCGTGCGGACTCCGCCCCCTGCTCGAGGGCCACGACCTCCCCCAGCTCCTCGACGATGCCGGTGAACATCAGGCGCTCTCCTCCACGGGTGGTGGGACGGGTCGGGACACGACGACGACGTCGCCCTCGAGCCGGGCGACGTCGACGAGCTGCAGACGGGGTACGTCGGCGACGGTGCGGACGCCGAGGTCGCCGACCGCGGCGGGCCCGCTGCCGAGGACCGCGGGCGCGAGGTAGGTGACGACCTCGTCGACCACCCCGGCGCGCAGGAACGCGGCGGCCACGGTCGGTCCGCCCTCGACCCACACGTGGCGGACCTCCCGCTCCGCGAGCGCCGCGAGAGCGGCGGGGACGTCGCGGGTGCGCAGCTGGAGGCTCTCGGCGGCGTCGTCGAGCACGCGGGCGCCGGCCGGCAGGCCCCGCTCCCCCAGCACGACCCGCAGGGGCTGCCGCGCCAGCGGCTCGGTGGGCCGGGCGGGGTCCCGCGTCGTGAGCCACGGGTCGTCGACGATCGCGGTCCCCGTGCCGACGAGGACGGCGTCGGCCGTGGCCCGGCGACGGTGCACGTCGGCGCGGGCGGCGACACCGGTGAGCCAGCGGCTCGTGCCGTCGGCCGCGGCGACCCGGCCGTCGAGGGTCGCGGCCCACTTGAGGGTGACGAAGGGCCTGCCCGTGCTGACGGCGTGCCGCCAGTACCGGGTGAGGGCGAGGGCCTCGTCGCGGTGGGGCCCGGCGACGACCTCGACCCCGGCGGCGCGCAGGGTGCGCGCGCCCCCGGCGGCCCGGGGGTCGGGGTCCTCGACGGCGACGACGACGCGTCGGACGCCGGCGGCGAGCAGCGCGCGGCTGCACGGCCCGGTCCGGCCCCGGTGGTTGCAGGGCTCGAGCGTGACGACCGCGGTGGCCCCGTGCGTGTCGCGGCCCTGGCGCTGCGCGTCGGCGAGGGCGGCGACCTCGGCGTGCGCCGTCCCGGCGCCCTCGTGGTGGCCCTCCCCCAGGACCCGGCCGTCGGCGTCGAGGAGCACGCACCCGACGCGGGGGTTGGGGCCGTGCGCGGGACCGTGCGCGGCGAGCGCGAGGGCGCGCCGCATCGCCTCGTCCTCGTGCGCCGTCGTGGCCCCGGTGGTCATCGCCTGCTGCCGTCCCGTCCGTCCGCTGCTGCGCGGGCTCCGGGGGACGGTGGTGCGGGTGCACCGACGACGCGGCCCGCTCCTCGGGCCCTCGCGGGCGCCGGGTCGCGGCCACGCCAGCGCGCGCCTCCCATCCGGACTCTCACCGTCGGTCCTGGAGTTCCACCAGGTCAACCGGCCGTTGGCTGCGGTCGGGTCGCGGACTGTCACCGCCGGTTCGGAATTGCACCGACCCCGGAGCACGCTGTGTGTCGACACCAGCATGCCACGGGCGGGCGGGCTCCCGCCCGCCCGCCCGTGGCGGTTCGCCGCTGCGCCTAGCCGCTCGTGCTGCGTCTGCGCGAGATCGCGTCGACGCTCGCCGCGAGCAGCAGGACGAGACCCGTGACGACGAACTGGATACCGGACTCGCTCGTCACGAGCGGCAGCCCGTTCTGGATGATGCCGATGACGAGACCACCGAGGACGGCGCTCGCGATGAAACCGCGACCGCCGAACAGGGAGGTGCCGCCGATGACGGCCGCCGCGACGGCGAAGAGCAGGGTCTGCGCACCGCCGGTGCCGGGGTCGACACCGCCGAGTCGCGAGGCGAGCAGGATGCCGCCGAACGCCGCGAGGCTCGAGGAGATCATGAAGCAGAGGATCGTGATCCCCTGCACGCTGATGCCGGCGCGGCGGGCGGCCTCCTTGTTGCCGCCGACGGCGTAGACGTGCCGGCCGAAGGCCGTGCGGTTGAGCAGGAGGCTGAGGCCGATGAGGGCGACGGTCGTGATGGGGAGGATGTACGGCACGCCCCGGATGGACGTCGCCGCCGGGTTGGGTGAGCGCTCGCCGCTCAGCACGAGCACGACGATGCCGAGGACGACGAGCAGCCCGACGGCGCCGGCCCAGAACGTGGCGGCCGGGCCCGGGTCCAGGCCGGCCCGCGACCGGGCTCGACGTCGCAGCAGGCCCATGACGACGAAGAAGCCGACGACGAGCGCGAGGTAGACCCACCCTCCGGCGATGGACATGTTGGCGTTCATGAGGGCCCGCACCTCCTCGGAGTTGCGGACCGGGATGGTGCCGCCGCTGCCGATGACGAGGAGGATGACGCCCTGGAGGGCGAGGAACGCCGCGAGGGTCACGACGAACGACGGGATGCCGAGGAAGGCGACGATCGACCCGAGCGTGAGACCGATGAGCGTGCCGACGAGCACCGCGACGAGCATCGCGAGGTACGGCGGCCAGCCCTGCTGGGTGACCAGGACCGCGAGGACGGCGGCACCCGTGCCGGCCGTGAAGCCGGCCGACAGGTCGATCTCGCCGAGGAGCAGGACGAACACGAGCCCCATGGCGATGAAGATGACGGCCGCGGACTGCGCGAGCAGGTTGCCGAAGTTGAAGGCGGTGTTGAACACCCCGGGCCGGGCGATCGTGAAGAGCAGGAACAGCACGACGATGCCGAGCACCGAGCTGAGCATGCCGATGTCGCCGGAGCGCACGCGCGCCCCGTAGGCGCCGAAGGCCTCCTTGAGCGCGTTCACGCTGCACCACCGTTCTCCGCGTCGGCGTCGCGCAGCCCGATGTCGCCGCTGCGGCCGCTCGTGATGAGCTCGACGATCTGCGCCGTCGTCGTGTCCTTCGCCTTGATCTGCGCCGCGGTCTGACCGAGGTAGAGGGCGACGACCCGGTCGGCGACCTTGATGACGTCGTTCATGTTGTGGCTGATGAGGATGACGGCGAGGCCGCGGTCGGCGAGCCGCCGCACGAGGTTGAGGACCTGCTCCGTCTGCGCGACGCCGAGGGCGGCCGTCGGCTCGTCGAGGATGACGACCTTGCTGTTCCACAGCACGGCACGGGCGATGGCGACGGTCTGCCGCTGCCCGCCCGAGAGGGACGACACCTTCGTGCGGACCGACTTCAGGGTCCGTACCGAGAGACCGTCGAGGGTCTCCCGGGCCGACTTCTCCATCGACGCCTCGTCGAGGGTGATGCCCGTCCGGTTCTCGCGGCCGAGGTACATGTTGGCGACGACGTCGAGGTTGTCGCACAGCGCGAGGTCCTGGTACACGACCTCGATCCCCAGCGCGTTCGCCTGCTTGGGGTTCTCGACCTTCACCGGCCGGCCCTCGAACAGGTACTCCCCCGCGTCGAAGGCGTGGATGCCCGCGACCGACTTGACGAGCGTCGACTTGCCGGCGCCGTTGTCGCCGACGAGGGCCGTCACCTCCCCCCGGTGGGCCTCGAAGTCGACCCCCTTCAGCACGTGCACCGCCCCGAAGTGCTTGTCCACCTTGCGGAGCTCGAGCACCGGTGTGCCCGATCCCGCGTCCTCTGGCGCCATCCTCGGTCCTCCTCGACCGTCGTGGGTTGTGTGGTGCGGAGGTGTCCCTCGCGGGACGCGGGGACGGGGGCCGCGGGCAGTGCCCGGGCCCCCGTCACCAGCGGTGGGTCAGCCGACCCCGAACTCCTCGCACGCGGCCTGGAGCTCCTCGGTGGTGCAGATGTTCTCGGCCGTGGTGAACCCGTCGGCGACGACGTCCTGGACGTTGTCCTGGTAGATCGCCTGGGGCTCGAGGAGGACCGACGGGACGCCGCTGACGTCGCCGGTGGCGAGCTCGTCCGCCGCGGCCGTGTCGCCGTTGATGAGGGCGATGGCGAGCTCCGCGGCGGCTTCGGCCTCGGCGCGGACGGCCTTGTAGACCGTCATGCACTGGGTGCCCTGCAGCACGCGCTGCAGGCCCTCGTCGGTGGCGTCCTGCCCGGTGACAGGGATCTGGCCGGCGAGGCCGTTGCGCTCGAGGACGGAGATCACCGCGCCGCCGAGGCCGTCGTTGGCAGCGGCGACACCGACGAAGTCACCGCCGGTGTTCGTGAAGATCTGCTCGAAGATCGTGGCGGCCTGGGTGTTGTCCCAGCCGGGGACGGCCTGGTCGTCGGCGATGCCGTAGCCGGCCTCGGTGATCGCGGCCTCGTAGCCCTCCTTGAAGAGGGTCGCGTTGTTGTCGTCGGGCGAGCCGTTGAGGAGCACGACGTCGCCCTCGGTGACGCCGTCCTCCTGCAGGCACGTGACGAGGCCCTCGCCGATGGTGGTGCCGACCGCGACGTTGTCGAACGACACGTAGTAGTCGGCGTTGCCGTCGACGGTGAGCCGGTCGTAGTCGATGACGGGGATGCCCGCCGCCTGCGCGTCGGCGATGACCGTCGCGCCGCTCGAGGAGTCGAGGTTGACGATGAGGAGCGCGTCGACCCCGGCGTTGATCATGCCGTCGGCGATGGTCTGGAACTGCTGGGCGTCGCCCTCGGCGTTCTGGATGTCGGCCTCGATGCCGGCCGCCTCGAAGGCCTCCTGGAGGAACGGGCGGTCGGCGGTCTCCCACCGGACCGAGCTGGCGGAGTCCGGCAGGATCACGCCGACGCTGGCGCCCTCGGCCGAGCCGCCGCCTGCGGCGTCGTCGGTCGCCGCGTCCGTCGCGGCGCCGCCGCCGGCGTCGACGCTCGCGTCGTCGGTCGTGCCGCCGTCGTCGCCGCCGCCGCACGCGCTGGCGACGAGGGCGAGCGCGACACCGGTCGCGGCCACCACTGCACGGGTACTTCTCATGGGTCGAGCCTCCTAGTGCGACAGTGCACCGCGGGCGTGGCCGCTGCGCCCGCGAGCGGCGTCGCTCGCGGTAGCAGCCCGGACCGGCCCTCGGGGTCCCGGATGGGTGTCCCGAACGGTAAGCGCGTACATGGCCCGTGGCCAGCACCGCTGCATAACGGTTCGGTCACACAACTAATCGCGCCCGGTATGCCCGGTGGCCGCGTCCCGCGGGGCCCGTGTGGGCCCCGCGGGACGTCGTGTCAGGCCCCGACGAGGCTGCGGAGGACGTACGGCAGGATCCCCCCGTTGCGGTAGTAGTCCGCCTCCCCCGGCGTGTCGATGCGGACGACGGCGTCGAGCTCGACGGTCTCGCCCGACTCCTTCGTCGCCGTCACGCGTACGGTCCGCGGGGTCGCGCCGTCGTTGAGGCCCTCCACGCCCGTGACGTCGAAGGTCTCGGTGCCGTCGAGGCCGAGCGAGGTCGCCGACTCGCCCTCGGGGAACTGCAGCGGCAGCACGCCCATCCCGATGAGGTTCGACCGGTGGATGCGCTCGAAGCTCTCGGCGATGACGACCTTAACACCCAGCAGCGCCGTGCCCTTCGCCGCCCAGTCCCGGCTGGAGCCCGAGCCGTACTCCTTGCCTGCGAGCACGACGAGGGGCGTGCCCGCCTCGGCGTAGTGCTGCGCGGCGTCGTAGATGAACGCCTGCTCGCCGCCCGCCGTGAAGTCGCGGGTGTAGCCGCCGCTCACGCCGTCGAGCAGGAGGTTGCGCAGCCGGATGTTGGCGAAGGTGCCGCGGATCATCACCTCGTGGTTGCCGCGGCGGGAGCCGTAGGAGTTGTAGTCCTTGCGCTCGACCCCGTGCTCGTCGAGGTACTGCGCGGCCGGGGTGCCGGGCTTGATCGCACCGGCCGGGCTGATGTGGTCCGTCGTCACCGAGTCGCCGAGCAGGGCCAGCACCCGGGCGCCGTGGACGTCCTGGACCGGTGCGGGGTCGGCGGCCATGCCGTCGAAGTACGGGGGCTTGCGCACGTAGGTGGAGCCCGCGTCCCACGCGAACGTGTCGCCCTCGGGGGTCGGGAGCTCCTGCCAGCGGCGGTCACCGGCGAACACGTCGGAGTAGCCGGAGGCGAACATGCCCTCGTCGATCGTCGAGTCGATGACCTGCTGCACCTCCTCCGGGGAGGGCCAGATGTCGTCGAGCATGACGGGCGCACCGGACTCGTCGTGCCCCACGGGCTCGGCGGCGAAGTCGAAGTCCATGGTCCCGACCAGGGCGTACGCCACGACCAGGGGTGGCGAGGCGAGGTAGTTCATCTTGACGTCGGGGTTGATCCGGCCCTCGAAGTTGCGGTTGCCGGACAGCACGCTGACGACGGCGAGGTCGTTGGCCTGCACGACCTGGCTCACCTCGCTCGGCAGCGGCCCGGAGTTGCCGATGCACGTCGTGCAGCCGTACCCGACGAGGTTGAAGCCGAGCTTGTCGAGGTACGGCGTGAGCCCCGCCTTCTCGTAGTAGTCCATGACGACCTTGGAGCCGGGCGCGAGGGAGGTCTTGACCCACGGCTTGCGGGCGAGGCCCTTCTCGACGGCCTTCTTCGCCAGCAGCGCCGCCCCGACCATGACCGACGGGTTCGACGTGTTCGTGCAGCTCGTGATCGCGGCGATGACGACGGCGCCGTGGTCGAGCTCGGTCTCGGTGCCGTCGGCGAGGGTGAGGGGGACCCGCTTCGACACCCGCCCCTGCGCCGGCGGCCGGGCGCCGCCCTGCGCGGGCTCCTCGTGCGCGGCCTCGGCGCTGACGGCCGGGGCGTCGGAGGCGGGGAAGCTCTCGGCGGACGCCTCGTCGGCGAGGCTCGTCTGGCCCTCGTCCGTCTCGTGGTCGGCGTAGTCCGGCAGCACGAGGCGGAAGGCGTCCCGGGCGTCGCTGAGCGCGATGCGGTCCTGCGGGCGCTTGGGCCCGGCGATGCTCGGCACGACCTGCGAGAGGTCGAGCTCGAGGTACTCGCTGTAGCGCGGCTCGACGTAGCCGTCGGCCGACGGGTCGTGCCACAGGCCCTGGGCGCGGGCGTACGCCTCCACGAGCGCGACCTGCTGCTCGCTGCGGCCGGTGAGGCGCAGGTACTGCGTCGTCACCTCGTCGACGGGGAAGATCGCGCACGTGGACCCGAACTCCGGGCTCATGTTCCCGATCGTCGCCCGGTTCGCCAGCGGCACGGCCGCGACGCCCTCGCCGTAGAACTCGACGAACTTCCCGACCACGCCGTGCTGCCGCAGCATCTCGGTGATCGTGAGGACGACGTCGGTGGCCGTGACGCCGGTGGGGATGGAGCCGGTGAGCTTGAACCCGACGACCCGCGGGATGAGCATCGACACGGGCTGGCCGAGCATCGCGGCCTCGGCCTCGATGCCGCCGACGCCCCAGCCGAGCACCCCGATCCCGTTGATCATGGTGGTGTGGGAGTCGGTCCCGACGAGGGTGTCGGGGTAGGCGACGGTGGCGCCGTCCACGTCCTTCGTCATGACGCCTCGGGCCAGGTGCTCGAGGTTGACCTGGTGGACGATCCCGGTGCCGGGCGGCACGACCTTGAAGCCCTCGAAGGCCGTCTGGCCCCAGCGGAGGAACTGGTAGCGCTCCCGGTTGCGCTCGTACTCCAGCTCGATGTTGAGCGACAGGGACTCCGGCGTGCCGAAGCTGTCGACGATGACGGAGTGGTCGATGACGAGCTCGGCCGGTGCCAGCGGGTTGATGCGCGCGGGGTCGCCGCCGAGGTCGACGACGGCCTCACGCATCGTCGCGAGGTCGACGATGCACGGCACGCCCGTGAAGTCCTGCATGACGACGCGGGCCGGCGTGAACTGGATCTCCGTGTCGGGCTCCGCCTCGGCGTCCCACGCTCCGAGGGCGCGGACGTGGTCGGCGGTGACGTTCGCGCCGTCCTCGGTGCGCAGGAGGTTCTCCAGCAGCACCTTGAGGCTGTACGGCAGGTCCCGCGCGCCCTCGACCGCGTCGAGCCGGTAGTAGTCGTAGCGCTCCTCCCCCACCTCCAGGGTGTCGCGGGAGGAGAAGCTGTCGGGGTTCTGGCCTGCGCTCATGGGCGGTCCCTCCAGGCGTCGGTGCGTCCGTCCATCCTGCCCCAGTCGTGGGACGGGCGTCGGACGAGGTCTCTTGACGTCAAGATATCAGGTGGGCTCCTCGGGGAGGAAGAGCGCCACGCACTCGACGTGGTGCGTCATGGGGAACGCGTCGAGGGCCCGCAGGTCCGCGAGCCGGTACCCGCGCGCCGCCAGCAGCCCGGTGTCGCGGCCGAGGGCCGCGGGGTCGCAGCTGACGACGACGAGGCGCCGCGGACCGAGCGCGCGCACCCGGTCGAGGACGGCGGCGCCGGCCCCCGCCCGTGGCGGGTCGAGGACGACGACGTCCGCGGCGGACGGCACGCCCGCCCGCTCGTGCTCGTCCTGCTCGTCCTGCTCGTCCTGCTCGAGCGCGGCCTCGACCCGGCGCTCGACCACGGTGACGTTCGGGTGGTCGTGGGCGTTGCGCCGCAGGTCCGCGGCGCCGCGGGGGTCGGACTCGACGGACACGACCCGACCGCTGTCGCCCGTGTCGGCCGCCAGGGCGAGGCTCAGCAGACCGGCGCCCGCGTAGAGGTCGAGGACGGTGTCGCCGGGACGCGTCGCGGCGAGCTCCCGGACCAGCCGCACGAGCGTGTCGGCCGCGGCGTGGTGCACCTGCCAGAACCCGTCCCCGGACACCCGGAAGGTGCCGACCCCCGCGACGTCGTGGCGGACCCACGTGCGCCCGGCGACCCGGTGCCCCCCGCCGAGCACGAGGCCGAGGGCGTCGACACGGGGCAGCCGCGGTGGCCGGGCGGCGGTCCCTGCGCCGCCGCCCCGGTGCTGCCGGCGGTCCCGTCCGGACCCCCTCGACGGTCGCGGCGGGTCGGCGCGGACGACGGCCCCGTCCTCCCCCGCCTGCACCGAGACGGAGGCGACGCCCGGCCAGGGCAGTCGCGTGACGCCGGTCGCGTCGACGTCGTCGGCGACCAGCGGGCAGCGCTCGACCGGCAGGACCGTGTGCTCGCGGTGGGGGTGGAAGCCGACGCGACCGGCCGGGTCGACGCTGTAGCGCACGCGGGTGCGCCAGCCGAGGCCGGTCTCCTCCCCCGGTTCGCGCCCCGGCTCGGGCAGCGCCGCCACCACGAGCGGGTGCCCGGTCGCGGCCTCGACGTCCGTGCCGCCGAGGCGGGCCAGCTGCTCGGTGACGACGGCGGCCTTGAGGCGGCGCTGCTCGTCGAGCCGCACGTGCTGGAAGTCGCAGCCGCCGCAGCGGCCCGGCCCCGCGTACGGGCAGGGCGGCTCGACCCGCGCCGGCGAGGCCTCGAGGACCGCCACGGCGTCGCCGCGCCAGTAGCGCGCCGCGGGGTCGGCCTCGGTGAGGCGGACGCGCACCCGCTCGCCCGGGATCGCGTGCCGGACGAAGACGACGCGACCGGCCGGGTCGTCACCGACGCGCGCGACGACGTGCCCGCCGTGCGCGACGGGGCCGGCCGTGAGCTCGAGCAGCTCCGGGACCGCCTCCGTCACGGGTGCCGCTCGATGTCGCGGTCCGCCGCACCCGCGCGCGACGCCTCCTGGACGAGGCTGCGGTCGGCGGCGGCCCTGGCGGCGAGGTCGCCCTCCTCGATGCTGCTGCGCAGCTGGTACGGCACGCTCACGACCATGACGCCCGGCGTCGCCGCGAGGCGCGCCCGCAGCCACAGGTTGGACCGGTTGTGGAGCACCGCCTCCCACCAGTGCGCGACGACGTACTCGGGGAGGAAGACCGTGACGGCGTCCCGCGGACCCTTCGCCCGGACCGCCTTCACGTGCTCGACGAGGGGCTTCGCGACCTCCCGGTACGGCGAGTCGAGCACCCGCAGCGGCACGGGGACCTTGCGCCGGGCCCACTCCTCGCTCAGCTCCCGCGCCGCCTCCTGGTCGACGGCCACCGTCACCGCCTCGAGCGTCGAGGGGCGGGTGGCGCGCGCGTAGGCGAGCGCACGGGTCGTCGGGCGGTGCAGCCGCGACACGAGGACCACGGCGTGGACGCGTGCCGGCATGGTCTCGGGCGCCTCGTCGGCGGGGATCGCCGTCTCGCGGGACACGAGGTCGTAGTGACCGCGGACCCGGTGCATGCCGACACCGAGGGCCGCGACGACGAGCAGCGTCGCCCAGGCGCCGTTGGGGACCTTCGCCACCACGAGGACGAGGAGCGTGAGGCCCGTGCACGTCGCCGCCACGGCCGCCACGGCCGTGCCGAGCCGGGGCACCCAGCGGCGCGTGCGGCGGCTGCGGCCCTGCCGGAGCCGCCAGTGGCGCACCATGCCGAGCTGGGCGAGCGTGAAGCTCGTGAAGAGGCCGATGAGGTAGAGGTCGAGGAGCGGACCCACCCGGGCCTCCAGGACGAGGAGCATCGTCACGGCGCCGAGCGAGAGGGCGAGGATGCCGTTGCTGTAGGCGAGGCGGTCACCGCGACGGGCCAGCTGCCGCGGCAGGTAGCCCGCCTCGGCGAGGGTGGCGGCGAGCAGCGGGAAGCCGTTGAACGCGCTGTTGGCCGCGGTGAGGAGCGCGAGGACGGTCGCGACGGTGACGAGCACCGCGCCGACGCTCCCGGCGCCGAAGACCGCCTGCGAGAGCTGGGTGAGGACGCTCTGCTGCGTGTACTCCTCGCACGGCACCGGCAGGCCCTGCAGGTCGCACGGGTCGCGCGTCACCGTCACCCCGCTCACGACGGCGAGGGTGACGACCCCGGCGATGAGGGCGATGCTGAGCCCGCCGACCGCGAGCAGGGTCACGGCCGCGTTGCGCCCCTTGGGCGCCCGGAAGGCGGGGACGCCGTTCGCGGTGGCGTCGACCCCGGCCAGGGCCGCCCCGCCGCTGGCGAACGCGCGGAGGACGACGAGGGCGAGGGCGACGGCCGTGAGGTCCGTGCCGCGGTCCACATCGAAGTCCGCGCTCACCGCCACGGGGCCCTCCCCGCCCGCCCACCGCACGAGGCCGACCGTGACGAGGACGGCGACCGCGAGCACGAACCCGTACACGGGCACCATCGCGGACCAGCCGGCCTCGCGGCGCCCGCGCAGGTTGACCGCCGCGACGACGAGCACCGAGGCGACCGCGAGCGGGATCCGGCCGTCGTCGAGCACCGGGAGGGCGGACACGAGGTTGTCGACGGCGGCGGCGACGGCCACGGCGACCGTGAGGGTGTAGTCGACGAGCAGCGACGCGGCGGCGACGAGCCCCGCCCGGGGACCGAGGTTCCGCGAGGCGACGGCGAAGGAGCCGCCGCCGCCGGGGTAGGCGCGCACGAGCGGGCCGTACGACACCACGACGATGGCGATGACCACGCAGACGGCGAGGGCGACCTCGGGCGCCAGGACGAGCAGCGCGGTGCCGCCGAGGGCGAGGATGACGAGGATCTCCTGCGTCGCCCACGCGACCGAGGAGACGGGGTCGGCGGCGAACACCGGCAGGGCCAGGCGCTTGGGCAGCAGGGTGTCATCGGCGCTGCTGGAGGGCCTCGCGCGCCCGAGCAGGATCCGTTTGGGCACGGCGAGGAGCGAGGCCACGCGCCGATGCTAGGCCCCGCTACCGTGGCCCCGTGCACTTCGTCGTCATGGGCTGCGGGCGCGTCGGGGCCCGGCTCGCGCACGACGTGGAGGAGCAGGGCCACTCGGTCGCCGTCGTCGACCAGAACCCCGACTCGTTCCGTCGGCTCGGGCCGGACTTCTCCGGGCGGACCGTCGCCGGCATCGGCTTCGACCGCGACACCATGCTGCGCGCCGGGGTCGACGAGGCCTACGCCTTCGCCGCCGTCAGCAGCGGGGACAACTCCAACATCATCGCCGCCCGGGTCGCCCGCGAGACCTACGGGGTGCAGCGCGTCGTCGCGCGCATCTACGACCCGGGCCGCGCCGAGGTGTACCGCCGGCTCGGCATCGCGACGGTCGCGACGGTGCCGTGGACGTCCCGGGAGATCATCGCCGAGCTGCTGCCCACCGACAGCAGCGCCCTGTGGCAGGACGAGGCGGGCCGGGTCGCGCTCGTGGAGCTCGGTCCCCACGGATCGTGGTTCGGGCGCCCGCTGGAGGACCTCGAGCGCGCGACCGGTGCGCGGGTCGCGTACCTCACCCGGCTCGGGCACGCGCTGCTGCCGGCGACCGGGACGGTCCTGCAGGACGGTGACCGGGTGTTCGCGGCGGTGGAGCTCGCGCGCCGCCGGGCCGCGATCGACGCGGCCGCCGCCGAGGCGGAGGTGGAGGCGTGAGGGTCGTCATCGCCGGGGCGGGGAGCGTCGGGCGCTCCATCGCCCGGGAGCTCATCCACAACGGGCACCAGGTCCTGCTCGTCGACCGCCTGTCGAAGGCGGACCGCATGAAGGACACCCTCGAGCGCGCCGAGTTCCTCTACGCGGACGCGTGCGAGATCCAGTCCCTCGACGAGGCCCGCGTCGACACGTGCGACGTCCTCGTCGCGGCGACCGGCGACGACAAGGCCAACCTCGTGGTGTCCCTCCTCGGCAAGACCGAGTACGGCGTGCCGCGCACGGTCGCGCGGGTCAACAACCCCCGCAACGAGTGGCTGTTCGACAGCGGCTGGGGGGTCGACGTCGCGGTGTCGACGCCGCGCCTCATGACGGCGCTCGTCGAGGAGGCCGTGGAGGTCGGCGAGATGGTGCGGCTGTTCCAGCTGCAGCAGAGCTCCGCGTCGCTGTTCGAGTTCACGGTGCCCGCGGCCTCGCCGGTCGCCGGGACGCCGCTGCGGACGGTGTCGCTGCCCGCGGACACCGTCATCACGTGCATCGTCCGCGACCACCGGCCCGTCGCCCCCTCGGGCGACGACACCGTCGAGGCCGGCGACGAGCTCATGATCCTCACGACCCCCGAGCAGGAGGCCGACCTCGCGGCGCTGCTCGCCACCTGGCGCGGCGACCAGGCGTAGCGCGCGCCCGCGGTTCGCGCCCCGTCCGGCGTCCACAACCCCTGTGCCGCAGGGATCGGGGCGCGGAAACGGCCACTTCGGCCCATACAACCCCTGTGCCGCAGGGATCGGGGCGCGGATGCTGGCCTCAGGCGGGCGCGCGTCCGGGGGCCTCGGCCTCCTGCGCCCGGCGCTCGGCGAGCGCGGCGGCCTCCTCCTCGGTCAGCGGCGTGCGCCCGGCGGCGAGCATCCCCCCGATGACGAGGACGCTGAGCCCGAGCAGCGGCCAGCCGAGGGCGACCTTCGTGGCGCCGAGCACGACGACCGAGCCCGCGAGGTACAGCGGGAGCTGCACGACGACGCGGATGACGTAGTTCGCGAGCAGCACCGCCGTCAGCCGCTGGAAGAGCCGCCGCACGGCCGGTCGGGCGCGCCAGCCGGCCACGTCACCGGTCACCGCGCCGAAGAGGAGCCCGACGACGGGCCAGCCGCTCAGCATCGACAGGGAGAACACGACCGCGAGGCCGGCGTTGTACAGGATGCCGGGCAGGAAGAAGTCCCCGGCGTCCCCCGTCCGCACGGCGACGAGCGCGGAGACGACGACCCCGAACACCCCGGACAGCACGTGCGTGAGGGTCTGGCGCTGGAGCAGCCGCACGACGACGAAGACCGCCGTGGCGGCCACGGCCGCGACGACCGAGGTGCGCAGCTGCGACGTGAGCCCCCACGCGCTGAGGAACACGACGATGGGGACCGCCGCCTCGACGGTGCCGCGCCAGCCCCCCAGCGCCTTGAGCAGCTCGGTGCGGACGACGGCCTCGACGGTGGTCGGGACCTCGGCCTGCGTCACGTGCGCGCCGGCAGGAGCTCGTACGCCGGGTTGTAGATGACCTTGCTGCCGTCGTCGCAGCGGGACACCGTGCCGGTGACGCGCAGCTGGCGGCCCGGCTCGACCCCGGGGATGGCGCTGCGACCGATCCAGCGCAGCCGGACGGTGCCCGAGCCGTCGAAGAGCTCGGCCTCGAGGTGGCAGGAGGCCGGGGCGGGCTCGACGGTCACAGACCGGAGCGTGCCGCACAGCGTGGCGCGGCAGCGGCCCGGCAGGTCGACCACGGGGGTCCCCCCGAGCCGGCCCACGGCCTCCGCCTGCCGGCGCGCGGCGAGCTCGTCGTCGCTGCGGGTGAGCGACGCCAGGGCCCGGCGCCAGGCGCGGTCTGTCGTCATGGGTCCAGGTTACGACTGCTCGGGAGCGGCGTCCGACGAGTCGCCGGTCTCCTCGTCGGCTCCCCCGTCCGGCGGTACCGGCGGTGCGGGACGGGCCGGCCGGGCGCCCTCGGGGAGGCGGAGGGGCAGCGGTTCGCGGGGCGCCATCGGCTCGCTCCCGCGGACGACGACCGCCGTGCGGACGACCTCCTCGAGGAGGTCGCCGCGACCGCGGGCGGCGAGCTCGTCGGGCAGCGTGGCGCCGGCGCTCGCGAGGACCTCGGGACCGGAGAACACGGCCCGGACGAACCACCGCGGGCCGTCGACGCCGCAGAAGCGCTGCACCTGCAGGACCTTGCGTCCGTCGGGCAGCTGGGTCGGGACCTGGGCGACGAGCTCGGTGCCGAAGCTGCCCTCCCGCTCCTCGACGCGCCCGCCGCCCGCGGCGACGGCCTTGGCGATCTCGGGGCGGACCTCGTCCCACACCCCGCTGCTGCGCGGGGCGGCGAACGCCGTCAGCTGGACGTTGGACGCCTCGGCCTGCACCGTGACGGCGGCGACCCGCTGCGTCGCCTTGTCGACGTCGAGGCGGACCTTGAGCTCGGGTCGCGCGACGAGGCGCAGCGCCCCGAGGTCGAGCATGCCCTCGGTGGGTGCGGCGGGGTCGGCGGCGTCGAGCGGACCGGTCCCGGGCGACACCGGGACGGGCGCCGGCTCGGGGACGCTGGGGTCGGGCCGGGTCGACCGGCTCCAGAACGGGCTCACGTGTCTCCTCGGGTGCGGGTGCGGTCGGCGGCCGGGTGGGCCGGGCCGGCGGGCTCGAGCGGGCCGCGCCCGGTGGAGCCGAACCCGCCGTCGCCGCGCGCGGAGCCGGGCAGCCGGTCCACCTCGACGAGGCGCACCCCCGGCAGGTCGACGACGACGAGCTGGGCGACACGCTCCCCCGCGCGCAGCTCCACCGTGTCGTCGGGGTCGGTGTTGTGCAACGTCACGCGCACCTCGCCGCGGTAGCCCGCGTCGACGGTGCCGGGGGCGTTGAGCACCGTCACGCCGTGGCGGGCGGCGAGCCCCGAGCGCGGCAGCACGAAGGCTGCCGCACCGTCGGGCAGGGCGAGCGCCACGCCGGTCCCGACGGTCGCGCGCCGCCCGGGGGCGAGCACGACGTCCTCGGTGGTGACGAGGTCGAGCCCGGCGTCGCCGGGGCGGGCGCGCGCGGGCAGCGGCACGCCGGCGTCGCGGCGGACGAGGACGACGACCTCGTGGCGCTGGTCGCTGCGGTCGCCGGGCACGGGGACAGAGCCTAGCCACCGGGCGCGGGGGCCTCGGACCCCGTCGGTGGTGCCCGCGGACGGCCTGGCACGCTCTGTGTCGTGGTGGAGGCCGTGTCCGAGGCGGAGCAGGAGCGGTTCCGGGAGCGGCTGTGGCCCGCGCCGTGGGTGTGGGGCGGAGGGGCGCTGGTCGCGCTCACGCTCGGCGTCGTGTTCGTGCCGGCGACGGACCTCGTCGCCGCCAGCGTCGTCGCCGTGGTCGCGCTGGGGGCGGTCGCGGCGCTCCTCGCGTGGTGGAGCCCTGTGGTGCGGGTCGTCGAGCCCGCGCCGGGCGCCGGACTGTGGTTGCAGGCGGGCGACGCCCGCATCCCCGTCGTCGCGCTCGGTCCCGCGGTCCCGCTCGACGCCCCGACCATGCGGCACGAGCTCGGGCCGGGCCTGGACGCGCGCTCCCACCGCTGCATCCGCGGCTGGGTCGCGAGCGGTGTCCGGGTCCCCGTCACCGACCCCCGCGACCCGGTGCCCTACTGGCTGGTGAGCACCCGTCGTCCGGAGCGGCTGGCCGCGGCGCTGGCCGCTGCGACGGGGCCCGCCGGGGCGGGGTGACCCGCCCCGGCGACGTCCTGGTGCGTGCGCCTCAGGCGCACTCGCTGCAGATGGGGAGGCCGTCCTTCTCGCCGGCGAGCTGGCTGCGGTGGTGCACGAGGAAGCACGAGCCGCACGTGAACTCGTCCTGCTGCGGCGGGAGGACCTGGACGGACAGGTCCTCGTTGGACAGGTCGGCGCCGGGGAGCTCGAAGCCCTCGGCGGCCTCCGCCTCGTCCTCGTCGACCTGCCCGGTCTTCGTGTCGCCCCGGCGCGCCTTCAGCTCCTCGATGGAGTCCTCGGAGTCGTCGTCGGTCTTGCGCGG
Source organism: Aquipuribacter nitratireducens (assembly GCF_037860835.1). NCBI lineage: Bacteria > Bacillati > Actinomycetota > Actinomycetes > Micrococcales > Intrasporangiaceae > Aquipuribacter > Aquipuribacter nitratireducens. Next base: position 297,594 of record NZ_JBBEOG010000003.1, read on the forward strand.
TGCGTCGTAGTCGGTCGCCACTGGCGTCGTCACACTCCACGGTCGGGTGGGCCGGGAACCTGCTCCCCGGTCCGGGGCTGTCACGCCAACGTCGCGGCGCGGCAGTTCATGCCCGCGACGTCTCGCGGCGCGCGATTGTGCCCTACCGGGGCGTCGTCCACCACGGCGGGGGGTCAGACGGGTCCGGCCGCCCTGACGCCCGTGGCGGCCTCCGCCTCGCGGAGCAGCACGTCGAGGGCGTGGGCGACGCCGGGCGCGGCCGCGACGACGAGCTCGCGGGAGGGGCGCCCCCCGTCCGGCCCGTGGACGGTCCCGCCCGCCTCCGCCACGACGAGCGCGCCCGCGGCGTGGTCCCACGGGTTGAGCTCCCGCTCGACGTAGGCGTCGAGTCGCCCGGCCCCGACGGCGCAGAGGTCGAGCGCCGCCGAGCCGATCCGGCGGACGTCCCGCACCCGCGGCAGGAGGTGGGCCAGGAGCCTCGCCTGCTCGTCGCGGACCTCCGGCCGGTAGGAGAAGCCGGTGCCGAGCAGGCACACCTCGAGGTCCGTGCAGCCGGACGTCCGCAGCGGTGCGCCGTCGAGGTCGGCGCCGTGTCCGGCGGCGGCGGAGAAGGTCTCGTCGCGCGCGACGTCGTGCACCGCCCCGGCGAGCGGCTGCCACACCGCCGGGTCGCCGGGACCCGCGACGACGGCGACGCTCACCGCGTACGCGCCGATGCCGTAGAGGTAGTTGACGGTGCCGTCGAGGGGGTCGAGCACCCACGTGAGCCCGGACCGGCCCTCGCTGGCGCCGCCCTCCTCCCCGAGCACGGCGTCGTCGGGCCGGAGCTCCGCCAGCCGCTCCCTCAGCAGCGCCTCCGCCGCCTCGTCGGCCGCGGTCACGACGTCGGTCCCGCTGGACTTCGTCCGCGCGACCGCGACGTCCCCGGCGACGGCGCGCCGGTGCTCGCGCAGCAGGTCGCCGGTCTCCGCGGCGAGCCTGCGCGCGAGCGCCCGCAGCCCCTCCGGGTCAGGCGCCGGCACGCTCACCGGCCACGGCGGGCTGCTGCCAGTCCTCCCCGCACGCCGCGGGCCGGTCCGGGGTGCGGAGGTTCGCGCAGCAGCCGACCGGGCACACGCTGTGGCTGGGTCCCCACGGCCCGACCGCGGGGCGCTGCGGGTCCTCGCCGCGCGCCACGGCCGCGCGCTCCACGAGGAGGTCGACGAGCCCCCGGACGAAGGCGGGTGCCGTGCCGACGGTGGCGGCCCGGGCCATGACGAGGCCGAGCTCGTCGGCGGTCTCCTGCGCCTCGGTGTCGATGTCGAACTTCACCTCCATGTGGTCGGAGACGAAGCCGATCGGGGACACGACGACCGCCCGGGCACCTCCCTCGTGGAGGGCCCGCAGGTGGTCGTTGACGTCCGGCTCGAGCCACGGCTGCGTCGGCGGGCCGGAGCGGGAGCAGTAGACGAGGTCCCACGCCACCTCGCGACCGAGCCGTTCACCGACGGCGCCGGCGACGCTCGCGCACACGTCGCGGTGCTGCGCGCTGTACGCGCCCCCGTCGGGACCGGAGGCGTCCTCCATCGCGTCGGGGACCGAGTGGGTGACGAACACGAGGCGGGCGTCGTCGTGGCCCTCGGGCAGCGAGCGGTAGGCGGACTCGACGGCGTCGGTGTTCGCCGCGACGAAGCCCGGCACGTTGAAGTAGTGGCGCACCTTGTCGACGGCGACGGCGCGCCCCTCGGCGGCGAGCGCGAGGACGCTCGCGGCGATGTCCTCGCGGTACTGCCGGCAGCCGGAGTACGAGCTGTAGGCGGAGGTGACGACGGCGAGCACGCGCCGGGCCCCGCCGTCGTGGGCCTCGCGGAGGGTGTCGGTGAGGTACGGCTCCCAGTTCCGGTTGCCCCACACGAGCGGCAGGTCGACGCCGCGGGCGTCGAGCTCGGCGCGCAGGGCGGCGAGGAGGGCGCGGTTCTGGTCGTTGATGGGGCTCCGCCCGCCGAAGTGGAGGTAGTGCTCGGCCACGGCCTCCAGCCGTTCCCGGGGGATGCCGCGCCCGCGCGTCACGTTCTCGAGGAAGGGCATGACGTCGTCGGGGCCCTCCGGCCCCCCGAAGGAGAGCAGGAGGAGCGCGTCGTAGGGGCGCAGGTCCGCAGGGCTCGGCGTCGCGTCGGGGTCCACGGGCCGATTCTCGCCCGGGCGGCGCCCGGGCGGCACGCCGGGCCACCCGTCCGCCCGACACGCGCCCGGCCTGCGTCGCCGCGAGCCGCAGCGGTGGCACAGTGCAGGTCACGGGACGGCCCGCCGCGAGGCCTCGGTGCGGCGGTCCCGCGGGACGGAGGCGAGGCATGGACACCCTGCGACTGGTCGAGGTCGCCCCGGACGGCGAGCTCGTCCTCATGACGGGCGACGGGCGCCGGTTCCG